>DASTGO010000214.1:0-8892 GCA_035719045.1 Kineosporiaceae bacterium
CCGCCCCCGCCACCCCCGCCACCCCCGCCGCAGCCGAGCTGACGGCCGGTCCGGTGGCGGCCGGACCGGCCGACGCCGCCGACCCGGATGACCCCGCCGGTGCACCGGACGGACCTCACGACGACGCGGAGCCCGCCGCCGAGCCGCCGGACCCGCACCGGCCCGACGACCTGCAGCGGATCGAGGGCGTCGGACCCCGGATCGCCGCCGCCCTTGCCGGCGCCGGCCTGGACAGCTACCAGGCCATCGCCCAGGCCGATGAGCAGGCCCTCAGCGGCGCGCTGCGGGCAGCCGGGCTGGCCTTCGCCCCGAGCCTGGTGAGCTGGCCGATCCAGGCCCGGCTGCTGGCCGCGGGCGACGAGGTCGGGCTGGCCGCATTGCAGAAGGAGATCACCGCGGGCCGGTCCCGCCGCTCCCGCACCATGCCGGAACAGGCCGCGGACGCCGAACCCGCACAGCCCGCCGAACCCGCACAGCCCGCCGAACCCGCACAGCCCGCCGAACCCGTGCAGCCCGCCGAGGCACCGGGCTCGCAGTTGCCTGGCCAGCTGGAGTCCGGTGCCGAAGCCGACGGGGCCGCGGCACCGCAGGCAGCAGCGCTGCAGGCCGAGGAGCCGGAGGATGACGAGCTGGAGCGGGTCGAGGGGATCGGCCCGCGGATCGCGACCGCCCTGCGCAAGGCCGGGATCCGGACCTACCGCCAGCTCGCCGACACCGATGCCCCGACCCTGCAGGCAGCGCTCGCGGCCTCCGGCCTGCGGTTCACCCCGAGCCTGCCGACCTGGCCCCGGCAGGCCGCGCTGCTCGCCGAGGGTGACGAGGACGGCTTCCTCGCCCTCACCCGGACCCTGGTCCCGGAGATCGGGCGGAACTCCTGATGGCCGACGACCTGGGTGCGGCCTCCCCGGGTTCCGGCGGATCCGCCGACACCCCCGGCCCTGGTGCGGCCGGCTCCCCGCACCACCAGGCGCGCGACCTCGGGTTGGGCCGGGACGCCCTCGCCCCGTCCGTGTCCGCCGTCCTCGACGGGTACTTCTGGGAGCGGCGCCGTCGCAGTGCGGTGCTGCCGATCGCGGTCGGCGTGATCGGGCTGACCGCGATCGGACTGGTCCAAGGGGTGCCGGTCCGCCACCAGGTCGAGCAGGACCTCACGACGCGGTCCGCCCTGGCCCTGCGCGAGGCCGGGGTGGACGGGATCAGCGTGCGGTTCTCCGGGCGGGACGCCACCGTCTCCGGGGCGGTGACCAGCGCGGCCCAGCACGACTCCGCGCTGGCGGCCGTGCGGCACGTCACCGGCGTGCGGGTCGCCCACGACCGGATCTCCCGGACGGCCGCGAACCCCCCGGCGGCGAAGACCGCCCCGCAGGTGTCCGTCGAACTGGCGGACGGCCGGCTGGCCCTGTCCGGAACGGTCGGGACGGCGGCGGCCCGGGCCGGGTTGGTGGCCGCCGCCCGGGACGCCCTGCAGGCCGACCGGGTGAGCAGCCGGCTCAGCGTCGACTCGAAGGTCTCCGACACCGGCCTCGACCGGCTCGCCGACGTGCTGTCCGCCCTCGGCCCGGACGGCGCCGTCACCGTGGAACTGTCCGGCGGGCGGATCACCCTGACCGGAACGGTGTCCTCCTCGGGGCGAGCCGGGCAGGCCCTGGCCGCGGCGGCGGCCCTCACCGGGGATCCGCAGCGGGTCGTGGACCGGCTGACCGTGGACGACGGGGCCGCCGTCACCGCCGCGCTGCGCACCCTCGACGCGATCACCTTCCGGACCGGCTACAGCACCCCGTCCCGTGCCGACGAGGTGATCATCGCCCGGGTGGCCGCGATCCTGCGGGACCACTCCTCGGTGCGGGTGCAGGTCTGCGGCTTCACCGACGACGTGGGACCGGCGGACCTCAACGACCGGCTCAGCGTGGCCCGGGCACAGGCCGTGCTGCGGCAACTGGTCCGGACCGGGGTGGACCCGTCCCGGCTGACCCCGGCCGGATTCGGGGAGCGCGACCCCCGGCTGCCCAACACCTCCCCGGAGAACCGTGCGGCCAACCGGCGGGTGGAGTTCCGGCTGCTGCCCGGAGCCTGACCGGCACCCCGCCCGTTGGGTCCGGTCCGTCCCCCGGAACCAGCCGGACCCAACGGGCCCGGCCGGACCCACCGAGCCCGTCAGGCCTGACGGTGGGCGATCATCGCCGTCGCCTGCGCCACCGGCCGGATCACCACCTGGTCGATGTCCACATGGGCCGGCCGGGTCACGCAGAACGCCACGACATCGGCGACGTCCTGCGCGGACAGCGGCGTCAGCCCGCGGTACACGGCGGCCGCCCGCTCCTCGTCCCCGGCGAAACGGACCTGGGCGAACTCCGTCTCGACCATGCCGGGGGCGATCTCGGTGATCCGGATCGGTTCGCCGTTGAGTTCCAGGCGCAGGGTCCGGCACAGCGCGTTCACCGCATGCTTGGCCGCGGTGTAGCCGGCGCCGCCGGGGTACACCTCGAAGCCCGCGATCGAGCCGAGGACGACGATGTGCGCGTCCCGGCCGCGCCGCAGAGCGGGCAGCAGGGCCTTGGTCAGCCGGACCACGCCGAGCACGTTCGCCTCGTACATCCAGCGCCACTGGTCCAGGTCGCTGTCCTCGACCCGGTCCAGGCCGAGCGCCCCGCCGGCGCTGTGCACGACGACGTCGACCTCGCCGAGCCCGGCCACGAACTGCTCGACCGAGTCGGGGTCGGTGACGTCGAGCCGGGCCGCCGTGCCACCGACCTCCTCGGCCAGGGCCTCGCACCGCTCCAGCCGCCGGGCCGCCGCCACCGTCCGGAAGCCCGCCGCCGCCAGGGCGCGCACCGTGGCCGCCCCGATTCCGCTGCTGGCCCCGGTGACCACCGCAATTCGTCCGCTCATGCCTCCATCCCACCACGGGAGGGGCCGCCGGGACGGCAGCGTGGCGTGGCGGCGCGGGCGTCGCTCACCAGGACCACGGGGTAGCCTCCTGCCGTGCGCCTGTACCTGCGGTCGGCGGACCGGCGCCCGGATCCGCCCCCGCTGCGGACCAACGACCGGGCCGTGATCCTCGCCGGCCTGGCCGTCTGGGCCGTCCTCCTGGTGGCCGCCCTGGCCCTGCACTCCCGGCTGGCGGCCGCCGGTCGCGGCTGGTGGGTGTGGACCCCGGTGGCCGGGATCGTGCTCGGGCTGTACGGCCTGCACTACGTGCGGAAACGGGACAGCCGGCCCACCGCCGACCGGTCACCCTCCCCTGCGCCGGCCGACACCGCGCCCACGGGCACCGCAGCGGCCGACCCGGCACCGGCGCCCCCGGCACGGGAGGGCACCCAGGCCCGGCGGTCGTGACCGGGCCGAACCGCCGTACCTGACCGGCTCCTACTCCCGGCCGGAGGTCTCGGCCCGCACCCAGGCCAGGTACGGCGCACTGCCCGCGACCACGGCGGTGGCCAGGATCTCGGGGACCTCGTACGGGTGGGCCTGGCGCAGATAGGCCTCCAGGGCGCCGTACTGCTGGGCGGAGGTCTTCAGCAGCACGGTCCACTCCTGGGCGGTCTGCACGGCGTCGCTCCACCAGAAGGTGCTCGACACCGGCCCGGACACCTGGGCACAGGCCGCCAGCCGACCGCCGACCGCCCCGAGTGCGAGCGCCTGCGCCGCCTCCGGCGAGTCCACGCAGGTGCTCACCTGCCAGACGTGATGGTCGGTGTGGCGGTCGTTCCGGCCGGTCATCTGCTGCCCCCTGTCCCGCGCTGCGGTGGCACCTGTGGGCCACCCATCCGGCACCGTACCGGCCGCGACCGGCCGGGCACGGATCACGCCGCTACCGCCTCAGGCGTGCCGCGGCTCCGGGCGTGAACGCCTCCTCCGCCAGCAGCCGGGGCAGGGCGTCGGGATCGGCGAGCACCTCGGCCAGGGCTGCCCGCCGTGCCCAGACCGACCCGGCCCAGGCCAGGCCGGCGGCCAGTCCCTCGACGGTGCAGGCGTGCACCCGGGCCGGGCCGGCGCCGGTCGCGGCGGGCTCCACCCACCACTGCACCTCGACCCCGTCGACCAGCAGCACATCGTGCTCGCACCAGCTGGCCGGGGCGGCGGGGGCCAGGGCGAGGGCGGCCTGCGGGACGGGAGCCGCCACCCCCGGCTCGCGCTCCTCGTCGATCTGCCCGGCGGCCAGGTCGGCGGCCAGCGGCAGGTCGAGCAACCGGGCCAGCGCGATCCCGTCCTCCGGTGAACCGGCCAGCACCGGCAGGCCGAGGTCCCGGCGCTGCAACAGGGCGGGCTCGTCGACCACGACGGCCTGGTCAGCGGGCACGACGAGGGTCCCGTCGTCGTCCAGCACCCGGACCCACGACGGCGGCTCGATCTCCCCCGCGGTGTCGGCCAGCCCGGCCAGGTCGGTCCACACGGCGAGCACCGTGGCGGGGTCGAGCACGGTGTCCGGATCGGACAGGCCGTCGACCAGGGCCTGCACGGCCCGGGCGTCCAGATCGGCCGGGGAGGCCACCGCGCCGAGCGCCCGGCGCAGGTCCGGCTCCAGCGCGGCCAGCAGCGGCGGAGCCGGGGGCAGCAGGGCGGCCAGGCCCGGTTCGGCATCCGGGTCCGCCCAGGACCGCCCGCCGGCCAGCCGCCGGGCCAGCCACCACGCGGTGTACGAGGGGACGCCGACCGCCGCGGAGAGCGCTCGCCCGTCGTCGCTGCTGCCCAGGGCCCGGATCCGGGCCGGGGTGACCAGGGCGGACCGCAGCCGGGGGTCGGCGGCCAGGGTGTCCAGCAGCAGCGGCCACGCGGCGTCACGGACCAGGTCCAGGTCGAGGACGGCGTCCAGCTCGACGACCGAGGCCTCCAGCGGTTCGAACGGCAGGGCGTCCAGGGCGGTGTCGGCCCAGTCCTCCCAACCGTCGAGGTCCCGGGGATCCTGACGGCCCGCACCGGCGCCCGCCGCCCCGCCGGGCCCGGCCGCGGGAAGTCCGGGGAGTCGGGGAAGGCCGAGGATGTCCAGGTCGGTGGCCAGGCCCGCGGGGTCGTCGAGGTCGGCGTCCGGGTCGAGCGGGACGTCCTCCCGGTGCAGCAGGGCTGGCCCGGGCAGCACCCCGGCGGCGGCGAGCACGGCCGGTCCCCAGCGGTCGAGCAGGGCGGGTGCCACCACGCCGACCTCGTCCGGGTCGAACAGCCGCGCGGCGGGGGAACCCGGCAGGGCCAGTGCCCCGGCCGGGACGGGCTCGCCCGACTCGTCGGCCAGCCACAGGTCGGCCAGCCAGGACAGTTCCCCGGGGGACAGGGTCCCTGCGGCGACCGCCGCCGCGACCAGCTCGAGGACGGCGTCGACCTGGGCGGGCTCGTCCTCGGCGTCGGCGTCGGTCCAGGCGGCGACCAGTTCCCCGACCGCAGGCAGGTCCAGTGCCGCCCGGGCGTCCACCGTGACAGCACCGAGCCGCTCCAGCAGCGGATGCGCCGCCTCCGGGTGGACGGTGCGCAGGCCGAGGGCACCCAGCGCCGCACCGACCTGCGACGGACCGGCCGGCAGCAGCAGCCCGCGGATCCCCCGCACGGTCCGCCCGTCGGCGAGCGGGACCGGCAACGCGGCCAGCGCCTCCCGGGCCAGCGGGTCCTCGGCCAGGACGGCGAGCCCGGCGTACAGCTGCCGACAGCCGGCCGGGTCGTCCGCGGCGGGCAGTTGTTCGACGGCGTCGGCCAGTCCGATCGTGCGGACCTCCAGCGCGCGCAGCGCCGCCGAGGCCGACCGGGGCGCCACCACCAGCCCGGCCAGCCGCCGTGCCAGGACGGCGACCACCTGCGGATCGGCACCGGCAGGGGGCTCCAGCGCGACCGCGTCCCGGGGCCGGATCAGGTGGGCCCCGGTGTCCGCGGTATCGGCGGCATCGGCGACGACCGCCGGGTCGGGCAGCAGCGGCGTGCCGGGCAGCAGTCGCAGCAACTGCGTGCGCAGGGCCTCGTCCAGGGCGGAGACGGCCAGCCCGACCGGCACCAGGGGCCAGATCTCCCGTCCTCCGGCGGCGCACCGGGCGAGCAGCCGGGCATAGGCCGACGCGGCCTGCCGGACGATCTCCTCGGTGACCGGGCCCGGGGCGACATGCCGCCGCGAGGAGTCCAGCGGGAAGGTGGCCACCAGCAGGGCCGGCCAGGGCAGCGGCTCGTCGCTGGGGGTGGGAGCGTGGACCACCCCGGGCGGACCGCCGGCCCGGGGCAGCGCCCAGGTGACCGACCAGGCCCGGCGGGTCCGTTCCTCGGTGGGGCGCCCGGCCAGGACCTCGGCGTCCAGTTCCCCCTCGGCGCGCAGCACCTCCCAGCGGGAGGCGACGTCGATGATCGTCCGCGGCGGGCTGCCGGGCGCGACCACGGTGACCTCGGCCAGTCCGGGCAGGGCCAGCAGCAGCGGGTCGTCGACCTCGTCCAGCAGCCGGAGCACGAGCTCCTGCGCGACGGCGTCCCGCAGCGGGAGCAGCACGGCCGTGTCGTACCCCTCGGGCGGGCTGCCCTCGGCCGGGAACGGCAGCCGCAGCGCGGGCACATGACCGTCCCGGCGGGCCAGTTCCTCGGCCAGTCCCGGGGCGCCGGAGGCCGCGACGGCCAGCAGGTCCCGGGTGTCCGCCGCCGAGAACCGGACCCCGCCGTGCCGGGACACCACGACCGGCTCGTCGGTCACCGCGAGGACGGCCGAGAAGCCGACCCCGAACCGGCCGACCGTGCCCGCGCCCGGACCGGGGCCGTGATCCCGCTTCGCCGACGCCCGCAGCGTGGCAAGGGCCTGCACCCCGGCGGCGTCCAGCGCGGCACCGGTGTTCGCGGCGAGCAGGACGGCCTGCCCGTCGACCTCATCGACCCGCAGCAGCAGCCGTCCGGGGACCCCGGCCCGCAGCGCGGCATCCGCGGCGTTCTGGGCCAGTTCGACGACCACCCGGTCCCGGTATCCGCCGAGGACCAGTTCCTCCTCGGCGTTGGCGTCCTCCCGGAACCGGACCGGCGCGGCCGTCCAGCCCGCCAGGACGCGCTCGCGCAGGGTGGCCGTGCCGAACGGGTCGGCGGTCACCGCTCGGGCTCGTCCTCGTCCGCCGGACCCTCATCTGCGGATGCCGCCGGCCAGCCCAGCCCGGAGCCCTCGACGGGGCCCGGCTGCCCGGCCGTCGGCCAGCCCAGCGCCGCGCTGCCGGACACCGGCTCCGCACCCTGCGCACCTTCGGCTGCGCGGGCCGGACGGGCCGGCTCCTGCGACGGTGCCGCGGGTGCCGCCAGGATCTCGGCGGTTGGCAGGATCTCGGTCGTTGGCAGGATCTGAGCGGCGGGCAGGACCTCGGCGGCGGGAAGGACCTCGGCGGCGGGCAGCGCGGGGGTCAGGTCCGGCAGGGTCGCGGCGCCGAGGGAGAGACCGGACCCCGGGAACTCGATGAGCGGGCGGATCCGGATCGCGGTCACCGGCACCGCCCGGACCCCGTCACCCGTCACGGGCAGATCTTCACCCGGGACCGCCTGCTGCACTCCGCCCGGACCCCTACCCACCCCGGCACGGGCGGCCTCCCCCGGCAGCGGGTCGCCCTCGCCGGGGGGCCCGTCGACCGGCCCGGGCGCGTCCGCCGGAACGGCGGTGGCCTCGGACAGGTCGGAACCGGCCCAAGCATGGCCGAGGCCCGGCGCCGAACTGTGGACCCCATCTCCCCGGTCAGCGCCCATACCATCACCGTCCTGCGGCGGTGCGGCTTCCGCCTGCCCGCCCTCAAGGACATCATCCGGCGTGTCGCGCGGTTCCGCGCGGCCACCGGCGCCGGCACCGTCCGCGGCGGTCCGCGGCGGCAGCACGATCGCCTCGGCACCGGTCTCGTCGAGGATCGGTTCGGGCAGCGCAAGGGGTTCCGGGCGCTCGACATCGGTCTCGCTGTGCGCACCGCAGCCGTGGTCGACGCTCACCACCCGCCCGTCCGACGGGGACCACTCGTTCGCGCAGACCCCGAACACCTGCCGCAGCGCCCCGGCCAGGGGGAGGAAGTATCCGCAGGTGGAGCAGGCGGCCGCCGCGTGCACGGCCTCGTCGGCGGTCGGGCCGCGCTCGCCGTGGTACCAGCGGGACACCGCCTCGTCGCGTCCGCGGGGACCGAGCACCCGGGGCCGCCCGAGCCCCAGCTCCCACAGCGCGACCTGGTCGGCCTCCTCGTCACCGGTCTCGGCGTAGCCGGGCTCCAGCAACGGGTCGTCGGCGCGGTACGGCAGGACGTCGGAGGGGCCGAGGTCGCCGGGGGCCAGCCGGTCCGACCACGGAATCCAGGCCGGAGCCAGGACCGCGCCGTCCCCGGGCAGCAGGACCGTCTCGCAGACCGTCGCCGTCCGCGCGCGCGGCGCCCGGGCCACCGTGACCGCCCAGCGCCAGCCCCGGTACCCGCGGGCCACGCAGGCGAAGTAGTGCGTGACCAGGCGCTCACCCTCGGCCAGAACCCCCAGGTGGTCACCCACCTCGCCGGGCCCGGCCAGCTCCTGTGCGGCGGTACGGGCGGGGGCGACGGCCTGGGCGCACACCGTGTCCGGTTCGCCGCCACGACGGGGCGCGGCGGTGTCGGGGGCGAGGCCTGCGGCGGTGTCCGCGGACTGCTCCGGGCCGCCCTCGGGCTGCGGGACCGTCGCGGAGTCAAGGCTGGTCATCGGCACCCCCCGATTGTCCCCCATCCCGAGTCCCCATCGATCCACGACTCGGGCCCGCCCCGACGTTGGCAGGATGGTCAGGTGCACCCGGAAGGGCCCCAGGACGGCCGACCGGACCCCGGCGTCCGCCCGACCGCCGACCGACGCGCCGGTGGACGCTCCGCGGTGACGCAACCGCACCGGTCGACGGCCACCAAGCCGCTGCCGGCTGGTGGGCGGTCCGGCGGCCGGGGCGGGCGAGCGGCCGGGACGAGGCTG
>DASTGO010000215.1:0-5969 GCA_035719045.1 Kineosporiaceae bacterium
GGCGCGGCGGTCACCGGGGTCCGCGCGGGCGGCACGGGCGCCTGGCACGGAGCGCTGGCCGTGGTCCTCGCGGCACTGGCGACCGGGGCCCTGGTGCGGCGCGCGACGCAGCGGTTCGGCGGCATCACCGGGGACGTGCTCGGTGCCTGCGTGGAGGCCGCGACGCTGGCCGCCCTGGTCGCCCTCGCCGCCGGCTGACGGTCCATAGGAGCAGCCCGGCGACCGACCTGACCGGCGACGGCCGGGTCAGTGCGTGGCGAGCTTGACGAACGGCGGGCGGACCACGCGGCAGCGCAGGGTGCGACCGCGGACGTCGACCACGACCTCGTCCCCCTCGGTCACGGACCGGTCGAGCAGGCCCAGGGCGATGCCCTGCTTGAGGGTGGGCGAGAAGGTCCCGGACGTGGTCCGGCCGACGGGCTCCCCGGCCGCGGACAGCACCGCGAGCTCGGCCCGGGGCACGCCCCGCTCCAGCGCCAGCAGCCCCCAGGCCTGCCGGTCGGCACCCCGCTCCCGCTCGGCGAGCAGCACGTCGCGGCCCCAGAACGCGGGCTTGCGCCAGCCGACCGCCCAGCCGGTCCGGGCCTGGACCGGGGAGATGTCCAGGGTGAGCTCGTGACCGTGCAGCGGGTAGCCCATCTCGGTCCGCAGGGTGTCACGGGCACCGAGCCCGCAGGGCAGGCCGTCGCGGGCGCGCACCGCGTCCAGCAACGCCTCCCACAGGGCCGGGGTCCCCTCGGCGGCCGGCAGCAGCTCATAGCCGCGCTCACCGGTGTACCCGGTCCGGCAGACGGTCACCGCGGACCCGTTCCAGGTGGTGTCCACGAAGCTCATGTACGGGTGGCCCACCGGCAGCCCGAGGCGGGACAGCACCTCGTCGGCCTGCGGACCCTGCACCGCGAGGACCCCGAACGCCTCGTGCCGGTCGGTGACGGTGACCCCGGCCGGGGCCGCCGCAGCCAGCCGCCGCGCCACCTCGGCGCAGTTCGCCGCATTCGGGACGAGCAGGACGTCGTCGTCGGCGCGCAGGTACACGATCAGGTCGTCGACCACGCCGCCGGTCGCCTCGTCGCAGCACAGGGTGTACTGCGCCTGGCCCGGGGTGATCCGTTCCAGGGCGTTGGTCAGGCAGGAGTCGACGAAGGCGGCCGCAGCCGGTCCGCGCACCTCCAGCTTGCCGAGGTGGCTGACGTCGAACAGGCCGACCCGCTCCCGGACCGACTCGTGCTCACGCAGCACTCCGCCGCCGGGGTACTCGATCGGCATCTCCCACCCGCCGAAGTCGGCGAGCTTGGCGCCCAGAGCGACGTGGTGACCGTGCAGCGGGGTGTGCCGCAGCTGACTCGGGGATTCGGCGGACATGCCTGAAACCTACAGGTGGAACGCCCCTGGCTAGCATCGGCGGCAGTTGCCGCCCCGTCCCGGGCGGTCCCGGCGTTTCTTGCCGATCCGCTCCCGGCGGTCCGGCACCGGCGCCGGGCCGGCCCGGCGTGACGGCCCGACCTCCCGGCCGCCGCCCGGGACGCCCCCGAGTCGCACGAGGAGCTGTCGATCGTGGCCACGCTCACCCTGTCCACCAAGGACCCCGCATCCATCAAGGCCGATGCCGTCGTCGTCGCAGTCGCGTCGGCCCCGGGCGGCCCCCGACTGACCGGCGCGGAGGCGCTCCCGGCGGGACTGCGCCGCACCCTGGCCGGGTCCCTGGCCGCCCTCGGCGTGACCGGCGAGGCGGACGAGGTCGTCCGGGTCCCCTCGGGCGGGCAACTGGCAGCCCCCGTGGTCGTGCTGACCGGGCTGGGCGGCGGGCCGGTGACCCCGGAGACCCTGCGCCGGGCGGCGGGTGCCGCGACCCGTGCGCTGGCCGGCACCGGGACGGTCGGCTACGCCCTGCCGGCCGCGGAGCTGCCCTCCCTGGCTGCCGTGGCCGAGGGGGCGCTGCTCGGGGCCTACGACTTCACCCGGTACCGCAGCGTCAGCACCGCCGGCACCCGACCGGCGGTGCGGTCGGTGGTCGTGCTCACCGCCCTGGCCCGCACCGGAGAGGCCCGGACGGCCGCCCGCCGCGCCGGGATCCTCGCCGAGGCCGTCGCCGGCACCCGGGACCTGGTCAACACCGCACCGGTGGACCTCTACCCGGCGGCGTTCGCCGAGGCCGCCACCCGGGCCGTCGAAGGGCTGCCGGTCACGGTGACCGTGCTGGACGAGCGCAAGCTCGCCCGAGGCGGGTACGGCGGCCTGCTGGCGGTCGGGATGGGCTCGGCCCGCCCGCCCCGGCTGGTCCGGCTCGACTACTCCCCCGCCGGGGCCGACCGGCACCTCGCCCTGGTCGGCAAGGGGATCACGTTCGACTCCGGCGGCCTGTCGATCAAGACGGCGGCCGGCATGGAGGCCATGAAGTCGGATATGTCCGGGGCCGCGGCGGTGCTCAACACCGTGGTCGCCGCGGCCCGCCTGGAGCTGCCCGTCCGGATCACCGGCTGGCTGGCCCTGGCCGAGAACATGCCCTCCGGGACGGCCCAGCGTCCCTCGGACGTGATCACGGTCCGTGGCGGCAAGACCGTCGAGGTGCTCAACACCGACGCCGAGGGCCGCCTGGTGCTGGCCGACGCGCTGGTGGCCGCCGGGGAGACCGGCCCCGACCTGATCGTCGACGTCGCCACCCTGACCGGTGCGCAGACCGTCGCCCTCGGCACCCGGGTGTCGGCGATCATGGCCAACGACGACGGCCTGCGGGACCGGGTGCACCGGATCTCCGAACAGACCGGCGAGCAGTTCTGGCCGATGCCGCTGCCCGCCGAGCTGCGGGCCAGCCTTGACTCCCCGATCGCGGACCTGGCGAACATCGGCGAGCGCAACGGCGGGATGCTCGTCGCGGGGCTGTTCCTCGGTGAGTTCGTGCCCGCCCGCGGCGACCAGCCCGGGGCGGACAAGGTGCCGTGGGCCCACCTGGACATCGCCGGACCGGCCTTCAACACCGGGGCCGCCCACGGGTACACCCCCACCGGGGGCACCGGAGTGGCCGTCCGCACACTGCTCGGGCTGGCCGAGGACGTCGCCCGGGCCTGACCTGCGGGAAGGCGCCGACGCCGGGCGGCTGCCCGCGACGCCCCGCGGACGAGCCTGGTCACAGACACCCCGGCGGACGAACCTGGTCACAGGGGTGGGGACCGGCGGCACTGCCCCCCGACGCGGGGCGGTGCCGCCGGTCCTCCAGCCGGTAGGTCCCGGCCCGCGACGGGGCGCCACCGGTGCCGCTCCTGCCCGTCACCGGACCCCGGGTCGTCCCCGGAGCCGGTGCCGGTGGCCGGCTGTCTGACTCGTCGGCCGGGCCCCTCATGACTTGACCGGTTTCCCCGGATGATCGCCGACGCCACCCGGACGGCGGCGCTCCAGGGGCCCGGGTATCCCCCTGCACCCGGCGTTCCGGACCCGGACGTCAAGGGCTACGTCCCGGGCGCCCGGGACGGGGTCAGGCCTGGGGGCGCTCGCGGCGCATCCGGCTGTTCCAGTCCCGCATCCGCTGCGGGTAGCCGACGAGGCGGGCGTCGTACACGGGAACGTGCAGGTCCTCGGCCAGCCCCCGCAGCAGGGAGGGGTCGATCAGCCGGCGGCGGGTCCACTCGCCGGTCGAGGCGATGAGCAGCACGGTCGGCGGGGTGACCGTGGTGGCGGGCTCAAGGTAGGCCTCGACTCCTCGCCGGGTCCGGACGAACTGGGCCAGGTGGGCCGCGATCTGGGCCACTTCCTCCCGGTGCTGGGCACGGGTGGCGGTACCGGACGTCCCCCGGCGCCGGAACAGCCCCATGGCTGCCTCCTTGATCGACTCCGAAGGGGCGACGCTAACGGGTCGCGCGCCGAGGACGGTACCTGCGGGTCGGCACCCGCAGGACGAGCGGCGCCCGTCGATCGTTCCCGCCCCCGAGGTCCCGGTGATCGTTTCCCCCGAGGGGGCCTGGTCAGCGCCCGGCGGACGGGACCTCCCGCCGGGCGTGACGAACTGACCGGCCACGGACACGACGCAGGTGAGCCTGCTCACGCCCCGTGCGGCGCACGGCCACACCCGGTGTGAGCAGTGCAGCTGGTGGTGCGAAGATGACGCTCAGCAGATCGGAGACCGGTCGGGGCGAACTTTCGCACCAGCCCCCCGGTTTCACCACAGCCTTTCGTCCTGCGAGGGAGCGCCGGTGACGCAGCCCACCAATGGCCAGATCCACGACATCGTGATCCTCGGTGGCGGCAGCGGCGGCTACGCAGCGGCCCTGCGCGCGGCCGAACTGGGCCTGTCCGTCGCCCTCGTCGAGCGGGACAAGCTCGGCGGCACCTGCCTGCACCGCGGCTGCATCCCGACCAAGGCCCTCCTGCACGCCGCCGAGGTCGCCGACTCCGCCCGCGAGAGCGAGCAGTTCGGGGTCCGGGCGACCCTGGAGTCGATCGACGTGTCCGGGGTCCACAAGTACAAGGACGGCGTGGTCGCCCGGCTGTACAAGGGCCTGCAGGGACTGGTCGGCAGCAAGGGGATCACCTACGTCGAGGGCGAGGGCCGGCTGGTCTCCGCCGACACCGTCGAGGTCGGCGGGCGCCGGCTGACCGGCCGCAAGGTCGTCCTGGCCACCGGGTCCTACGCCCGGTCGTTGCCGGGGCTGCAGATCGGCGGGCGGATCATCACGAGCGACCAGGCCCTGACCCTGGACTTCGTCCCGCAGCGGGCGGTCGTCCTCGGTGGCGGCGTGATCGGCGTGGAGTTCGCCAGCGTCTGGAAGAGCTTCGGCGCCGAGGTGACCATCGTCGAGGCGTTGCCGCGGCTGGTGCCGAACGAGGACGAGGCCTGCTCGAAGGCCCTGGAGCGGGCGTTCCGGCGCCGGAAGATCAACTTCAAGACCGGGGTCCGGTTCGCCGGGGCCACCCAGACCGACAGCGGCGTCACCGTCTCGCTGGAGTCCGGGGAGACCCTCGAGGCCGACGTGCTGCTGGTCGCGGTGGGCCGCGGGCCGAACGCCACCGGTTTCGGGTACGAGGAGGTCGGGGTCCGGATGGACCGCGGCTTCGTGCTCACCGACGAGCGGCTGCGCACCAACGTCCCGAACGTGTACGCGGTCGGCGACATCGTGCCCGGGCTGCAACTGGCGCACCGGGGCTTCCAGCAGGGCATCTTCGTCGCCGAGGACATTGCGGGCCTGGACCCGGCGCCGATCGTGGAGTCGGGGATCCCGAGGGTCACCTACTGCGAGCCGGAGGTCGCCTCGGTCGGGCTGACCCAGGCGCAGGCGGTGGAGCGGTTCGGCGCCGACGCGGTCGAGGCATACGAGTACAACCTGGGCGGCAACGGCAAGAGCCAGATCCTGGCCACCGCGGGGTTCGTCAAGCTGGTCCGGCAGAAGAACGGCCCGGTGGTGGGCGTCCACATGGTCGGCGCCCGGGTCGGGGAGCTCATCGGCGAGGGCCAGCTCATCGTCAACTGGGAGGCCTACCCCGAAGAGGTGGCCCAGTTGGTGCACGCGCACCCGACCCAGAACGAGGCTCTCGGCGAGGCCCACCTGGCCCTGGCCGGCAAGCCGCTGCACGCCCACGCCTGACGCGGCGTCGCCGGACGACGCTGCGCCTGACGGCGGCACGGTCACCGGCGACGTATCGTCGGCCCGTGCCCACCGGCCGGTGAGGGCGACCCCCGCCCGGCCACCTCACACCCCGCATACCCCCGGCCGAGGCCGGAGCGACCTCGACGAAGGAGAACCCAGACCCATGTCGGAGTCCGTGCAGATGCCGGCCCTGGGCGAGAGCGTCACCGAGGGCACGGTCACCCGCTGGCTGAAGCAGGTCGGTGACCGTGTCGAGGTCGACGAGCCCCTGCTGGAGGTGTCCACCGACAAGGTCGACACCGAGATCCCCTCGCCCGTCGGCGGGGTGATCGAGCAGATCCTCGTCGCCGAGGACGAGACCGTGCCGGTCGGTGCCGCCCTGGCCATGATCGG
>DASTGO010000216.1:0-4657 GCA_035719045.1 Kineosporiaceae bacterium
CGCAGGGCTCCGGCGGTCCACGCTCGCACGGGCGCCAGTGGCGGTGGCGAGCACGAGGGCAGGGAGCACGGGGATGACTGACCGGGGCAGCTACCCCTCCGCCCGCCGGGGCCGCTGGTCGGCCACGCTCGCCGTGGCCCCTGCCGCCGCCGCCGTCTTCGCCGCCACCACCACCTGGTCGGTCACGCACGACCCGTCGGCCACCCCCGCCGTCCCCGCCTCCAACGCCAGCAGCACCGCGGACCAGACGGCGGCGCTGCAGCAGACGCTGGACACCCAGACCGAGCAGGTGTCCGCCCTCCAGGCCCAGGTGTCGCAGTTGCGCGCGGAGACCGCCGCCCTGGGCCAGGGCGGGGGGAGCGCGCCGGCCGCCAATTCCGTCTCTGCCGCCAAGCCCGGGGCGGCCGCCAGGCCTGCCGCGGCCGCGGCCCCGCGGTCCGCGGCGTCCTCCACCCGCACCGCACCCCGCACCACCGTCCGAGCCAAGGCCCCCGCGGTGCACGCCGTGACGGGAGGGTCGTGACGCCGACCGCCGTGAGCTCGACGGTCCGGTTCCGGGCGATGGCCAGCGAGGTCACGCTCACCGTGGCCGCCGAGGGCCCGGACGCCGAACTCGCCCTCCAACGGGCGCGCCAGGTGTTCGGACGCGTCGAGGCCGCCTGCACCCGGTTCGACCCGTCGAGCCCCCTGATGACGGCCAACGCCGACCCCGAGGGCTGGCATGTGGTCCCGCAGGAGCTCTTCGACGCGGTGGTGGAGGCCTGGCAGGCGCACCTGGACACCGAGGGCCTGTTCGACCCGCGGGTCCTGCAGACCCTGCTGCGCCTCGGCTACGACCGGTCCCTGCCGTTCCGGTCCGGTCCGGTCACGGTGGACACCGCGTCGATCTCGGCCGGCGACGATGCGACCCGTCCCCAGACGGTCCCGGTCCGGGCGGCCGTCCTGCCCTCCGCGTCCGCACCGTGGTGCCCGGAGTTCGACACCGCCCGGCGGGCGATCCGGCTCGGTGGGCACCGGATCGACCTCGGCGGGATCGGCAAGGGACTGGCCGTGCGCTGGGCGGCCGCCGAACTGGCCGCCACCGGTGCCTCCCATCTGGTCGAGGCCGGCGGTGACTGCTTCCTCGGCGGCGACGGCCCGGACGGGACGGGCTGGCGGGTCGGCATCGAGGACCCGGCGCAGCCCGGCCCGGCGCCCGAACTCGTCGCGGTGCTCAGCCTCCGGGACCTCGCCTGCGCCACCTCCTCGGTGCGGGTGCGGACCTGGCGGGTGGACGGCCGGCCGGTGCACCACCTGATCGACCCCCGGACCAGCGACAGCGCCGCGGGCGGACTGCGCTCGGTCACGGTGGTGGGCCCGGACCCGGCCTGGGCCGAGGTCTGGAGCAAGACGCTCTTCCTGCTCGGGCGGGCGGGTATCGCGGACGCCTGCGCCCGCCGGAGCCTGGCCGCGGTCTGGGTGGGCGAGGACGGCGGCCTGGGCGCCAGCGCGGCCGTCCGCCCCCACCTGGTCTGGACCGGCACCGCCGGCAACAGCGACAACGCCGACAACACGGACACGAAATGGGAGGTCGAGGGTGCCGGCTGACACGGCGACCCAGGTCCCGCCCCGCAAGCCCGAATCCCGGGCCCGGGCCAACGGACAGGGAGGGCAGATGGACGCGAGCGCGGCACGCACGGACCGCAACCGGGGAACGCAACTCCCGGCACCGCTGCGGGCCGGCGCGGTGATCCTCGCGATCACGGCCGCAGGAGCCGGCACCGCCTGGCTGCTGGGCCGGGCCGCCGCGGCGGTGTCCGGAAACCGGCAGGCTCCCTGGATCGTCGGCCGGGCCAGCGGGATCACGGCCTACCTGCTGCTCCTGCTCGTGGTCATGATGGGCCTGGTCCTGGCGCACCCCTGGCGGGCACGCCTGCGGCGCCCGAGCACCGTCAGCCGGATCCGGCTGCACGTCGTGCTGACGGCCTTCACCCTCGCCTTCACCGTCCTGCACGTCGTCGTCCTGGCCACCGACCACTACGCCGGGGTGGGCTGGCGGGGCGCCCTGCTCCCGCTCGGCGCGAGCTTCCGGCCCGTTCCGGTGACCCTCGGGGTGATCGGGCTCTACGCCGGACTGCTCGCCGGGGCCACGGCGGTCCTGGCCGGCCGGCTGCCCGCCCGGATCTGGTGGCCGTTGCACAAGGTCTCGGGCCTGGCCCTGCTCCTGGTCTGGGTGCACGGGCTCACCGCCGGCAGCGACACCCCGGCGCTGCTCGGGCTGTACGCCGGTGGCGGCCTGCTCGTCCTGCTGCTCGCGGTCAGCCGGTACGTGGCGACCACCCCCGCCGACCGCCTGGAGGCGCTGGCCAGCGCCTCCCAGGCCGCGGCCGACCGGTCCCGCTCCGCCCTGCGAGCGGTCCGATGAGCCGCCTGCCCCGGCCGCTGTCCGCGGACGGCCGCAGCTTCGACGCCCTGAACCGCCACGACCGGACCGCGGATCCGGCCGCCGACCACATCGGCCTGCCCGGTGCGCTGCCGGAGGGCGAGGGCCTCCTCGGTGCGCGGGTGGACTACGACGCGCACAGCCCGGTCCGGCTGTCCGGACCCGAGGCGCACTCCCTCGCCGACCACCGCCGCCGCTTCGGGCCCCGCCCGTCCGCTGCCGGCACTGCCGCGGACACCCTGCTGGACACCCTCGACCGGATCCGGCTGGCCGGCCGTGGCGGTGCCCACTTCCCCGCCGCGGTGAAGTGGCGGGCAGCCCTGTCCGCGGGAGGCGGTGGGACCGTCGTCGCGAATGCCGCCGAGGGGGAACCCGCCAGCGCCAAGGACGCCGCGCTGCTGCAGCACCGGACCCACCTCGTCCTGGACGGTCTCGCCTGTGCGGCCGAGGCCATCGGCGCCGACCGTGCCGTGGTGTGGCTGCATGCGGGCGCCCACAGCACCCACCGGGCGCTCACCCGAGCGCTGGCGGAGCGCCGCTCGGCCGGGTTGCGCGACCCGCACGTCGAACTCGTCACCGGGCCGGACGCCTACCTGTCCGGGGAGTCCAGCGCGATCATCCGGGCACTGTCCGGCGGACCCACGTTGCCCACCTTCCGCCGGGTTCCCGCGGCCAGGTCCGGGATCGGCGGGCGCCCCGCCCTGGTCCACAACGTCGAGACCCTGGCCCGGGTCGCCCTCGCGGCCCGCACCGGGGCCGACGACCACCGGGACAGCACCCTGGTCACCGTGGTCAGCGACGGCCGGCGGACCGTGCTCGAGCTGGACCCGGCCACGACGGTCGCGCAGGCGCTCGCCGTCGCCGCCGTCCCGGCCGGTGCCGCGGGCCGGACGGTCGGCGCGGGTCTGCCGCCGGAGCAGCGGCACGCCCCGTTGCGTGCCGTCCACGACCCGGTGTCCGGCACGGCCGGAGAGCCCCAGGCGATCCTGCTCGGCGGGTACGGCGGCGGTTGGCTGCCCTGGGACCAGGCGGCGGACCTGCGCCTGGAACACCGGGCCCTGCGCGAGGCCGGGACGGGGCTGGGTGCCGGCATCCTCGCCGTCCTGCCCGCCGGGGTCTGCGGGTTGCAGCAGACCGCCCTGATCGCCGACTACCTCGCCGGCTCCGGGGCCCGGCAGTGCGGCCCGTGCCTGTTCGGCCTGCGCGATGTCGCCGATCTCATGCTCGACCTGGCTGCCGGCCGGGCCGGACGTTCGGATGTACGCCGGCTGGAGCGGTTCGCCGGGGAGATCGAGGGCCGCGGCGGCTGCCACCACCCCGACGGCGTGGTCCGGCTGGTGCGCACCGCGCTGGACACCTTCGCCGACCACGTCGACGAGCATCTCCGGCAGGGGCGCTGTCTCCTCCCGGAGGCCAGGCTCCCGTTCCCCGTCCCGCCGGGGCCGCAGGCATGAGCGCCCGGGTGGACGGCAGCGGGCCGCGGCTGCGGGTGGACCCGGTGGCCTGCGACGGGATCGGGATGTGCGCCCATGTCGCGCCCCGGCTGGTGGGGGTGGACTCCTGGGGGTACCCGGTGGTGGACGGTTCGCCGCTGGACCGCAGGTCCGCCCGGTCGGCCGCGGCGGCGGTCTCCTCCTGCCCCCGGCGGGCCCTGTTCCTGGAGGGGCCGGCGGAGAGCTGACCGGCGGCCCGGCCGCCCCAGAGCCGCTCGGGCCGCCCCACCTGGTGGGGCGGCCCGAGCACTGGCGACGTCATCTCCCTGCGCCTTCGCAGGGACTCATTCGGCACTCTTCGTGTCCGGATCACTTCTTGGTGATACTTGTCCGGTCCCCAGACAACGGGCGTTGCGATCTGTGATCATTGCTCCACGATGGGCTCAGCCACAGGCCACGGGGGCGCATCCGCGGCAACGTCGGCGCACCGGCTGCCCCGCGGACGGCCCACAGGCTGAGCCCGCGCCGGAATGAAACCGTCAGCCGGGGGTGCCGATGCACGAACTCATCCCGCCCCAGGCGCTGTTCCGCGGTCCGCGCCGGTCCGACGAAGACCTGACAGCCGCCGCCGGGCCGCCGCCCGCCGCCACCGAGGCCGAGCGGCAGAACGCCTTCTTCCGTGACGTCCTCGACCATCTTTATGACGGTGTGTATTTCGTGGACGAGGACCGGGTGATCACGTACTGGAACAGGGGTGCGGCGCGGATCACGGGTTTTGAGGCGGGGTCGGTGGTGGGGCTGC
>DASTGO010000217.1:0-8870 GCA_035719045.1 Kineosporiaceae bacterium
GTCCTCGTCCCCCACCCGGGGCGCACGGCGGACGAGGTCGCCCGGGACGCCGCGGCCTGGCTGCCCTCGCTCGCGACGCAGCTGCTCGCCGGGGCCGTGACGTTCGACGACGTCCGCTACGGCGATCTGCCCGCCTCCGCGGCCGAGGCGGGCTCCCTGCGGGAACTCGACGAGCAGGTCCGCAAGACCCGACCCGCGGCCGGTCCCACCGCTGTCGCCCCCGGTCTGGTGGCCCCCTCGTGACCACCACGACCGATCCCCTGAGCAGGGGTCCGGCCGACACCGGCGCGGACGGCGGTCCGGGCGGGGTCGCGGTGGACCACTCGACCACCCGCGGGCGTGCCCGGGAACGGTGGCGTCGCTGGCGCTGGCCCCTGGCGGCGGCGGTCGTGGTGCTGCTGGCCGGGCTGGCACTCGCGCTGTCCACCCCGGGCAGCAACGGCGGTGACCTGGACCCTGGCTCGGCGACCCCGAAGGGCAGCCGGGCGGTGGCCCAGATCCTGCAGCGGCAGGGGGTATCGCTCACCCGGATCACCCGGTCGACCTCGCTGCCCGCCCCGGACCAGGGCGGCACGACGGTGGTCGTGGTCCACCCGGAACTGCTCGGACCTCGTCAGCTGGACCGGCTCGCCGACCTGACCGGGCAGCTCGTCCTCGTCGAGCCGGACGCCACCACCCTGAGCCGAGTGGCCTGGTTCGCCGTGGTGGCCGGCACCGTCCCGGCCCGCGACGGCGAACCGGCCTGCGCGGACCCCGCGGCCTCCACGGCCGGCACGGCCAGGACGGGCGGCAGGCTCTACCGGCTGCGCGTGCCGCTCCAGACCGTGGACGTCTGCTACCCGCAGCCGGGTGAGCCGGGGGTCGGCGGGATGCTGCGGCAGACCCTCAGCTCGCGGCGGATCACCGTGCTCGGCCAGGGTGACGTGCTGCGCAACGGACACCTGGCCGAGCAGGGCAATGCCGCCCTGGCCCTGCAGCTGCTCGGCTCGCAGCCGGACCTGATCTGGTACGTGCCCGATCCCCTGGAACTGTCCGCCGCGCAGAAGCCCCCGGCACTGCTCGACCTGGCCCCGGCCTGGGTTCCCTGGGTCGAGCTGCAGATCGTGGTCACGGTGCTGGCGGCCCTGCTGTGGCGGGCCCGCAGGCTGGGCCGCCTGGTCGACGAACCGCTGCCGGTCGTGGTCCGCTCCGCGGAGACCCAGGAGGGCCGGGCCCGGCTGTACCGGCAGGCCGGTGCCCGGGACCGGGCCGCCGCAACCCTGCGGACGGCCGCCGCCCGCAGGCTGGCCGCGCGCCTGGACGTCCCGCCGGAGGCCGATCCCCGGGCCGTGGTCACCCTGGCCGCCGAGGTCACCGGCCGGCCCGCCGAGCAGGTGCACCAGACCCTGCTCGGACCCCCGCCCCACGACGACGCCGCCCTGGTCCGGCTGGCCGACCAGCTCGACGAGCTCGAGCATGCCGTGGCCTCGGGCCGCCCGGGCGGGGCACGTCCCGCCACCCAGCCACCGCCGCCCGGTCCCGCACCGGCCCCGGACCCGTCCCAGAGGAAGGCACCGCCGCGATGACCGAGCCGTACGGATCCGGCCTCTCGCCCGCCCCGGCTCCCCCGCCGTCGTACCCCTCCCCGCTCAACGCACCCCCCGGCGGGGCGCCGGCCGGGCCGGACTCCCCCTCCGCCGCCTCCATCACCGCCGTCGCCCCGGGCGAGCCCGACGCCACGGCGGCCCGGGAGGCGCTGGCCAGAGTCCGGGCCGAGGTGGCCAAGGCGGTGGTCGGTCAGGACGCCGCGGTGACCGGCCTGGTCATCGCCCTGATCTGCCGCGGGCATGTGCTGCTGGAGGGTGTGCCCGGCGTGGCGAAGACCCTGCTCGTGCGGGCCCTGTCGGCTGCCCTGCAGCTGGGGACCACCCGGGTCCAGTTCACCCCGGACCTGATGCCCGGCGATGTCACCGGGTCTCTGGTGTACGACGCCCGGACCGCCGAGTTCTCCTTCCGGGAGGGTCCGGTGTTCACCAATCTGCTGCTCGCCGACGAGATCAACCGGACCCCGCCGAAGACCCAGGCGTCCCTGCTGGAGGCGATGGAGGAGCGGCAGGTCTCGGTGGACGGCCGCCCCCGCCCGCTGCCCGAGCCCTTCCTGGTCGCGGCCACCCAGAACCCGGTCGAGTACGAGGGCACCTACCCGCTGCCGGAGGCGCAGCTGGACCGGTTCCTGCTCAAGCTGACGATGCCGCTGCCGCCCCGGGAGGTCGAACTGGAGGTGCTGGCGCGCCACGCCGCCGGCTTCGACCCGCGGGACCTGCAGGCGGCGGGGGTGCGGCCGGTGGCAGGTCCGGCTGAGCTCGCCGCGGCGTCCCGGGCCGTCCGGCAGGTCAGCGTGTCCCCCGCGGTGATGGGCTACGTGGTGGACCTGGTGCGGGCCACCCGGACCTCGCCGTCGCTCGCCCTCGGCGTCTCGCCGCGGGGTGCCACGGCGCTGCTGGCGACCAGCCGGGCCTGGGCCTGGATGTCCGGCCGCAGCTACGTCACGCCGGACGACGTCAAGGCACTGGCCCGTCCCACCCTGCGGCACCGGGTCCAGCTGCGACCGGAGGCCGAGCTGGAGGGGGTCACCGTGGACGGCGTGCTCGACACGGTGCTGTCCGCCGTGCCGGTCCCCCGCTGAGGATCGCCGATGGCGATCACCGGACGGGTGGCCCTGCTGGCGCTGGCCGGCGCGGTCCCGCTCATCCTCCTGCCGGGCCGGGCGACGTGGCTGGTCTGGCTGGGTCTGCTGCTGGCCGGGATCGTGGCCGACCTGCTGCTGGCCGGTTCCCCGCGCCGGGTCACCGTGCAACGGGAGGCCACGGCGGCGGTCCGGCTGGGTGAGCCGGTGCGGGCGGCGCTGGTGCTGGCCAACACCGGGCGACGCCGGGTGCGCGGGGTGCTCCGGGACGCCTGGCAGCCGTCCGCGGGGGTGGTGCGGCCGCGTCAACGGGTGAACCTGCCTGCGGGACAGCGTCGTCGGCTGGTCCTCGACCTGCACCCGACCCGCCGCGGGGACCGGTACGCCCAGCACGTGACGATCCGCAGCCTCGGGCCTCTCGGCCTGGCCGCCCGGCAGTCGTCGCTGGCGGCGCCGGGACGGATCCGGGTGCTGCCGCCGTTCACCTCCCGCAAGCATCTGCCGGCCAAGCTGGCCCGGCTGCGGGAGCTCGACGGTCGGACCGCGCTGCGGGTCCGCGGACAGGGCACCGAGTTCGACTCGCTGCGCGACTACGTCATCGGCGACGACGTCCGCTCGATCGACTGGCGGGCCAGCGCCCGGCGCCACCAGGTGGTGGTGCGGACCTGGCGTCCGGAACGGGACCGCCGGGTGCTGCTGGTGCTGGACACCTCCCGGACCTCCGCCGCCCGGATCGGGGACGCCCCCCGCCTGGACGCCGCCATGGACGCCGCCCTGCTGCTGGCCGCGCTGGCCAGCCGGGCCGGGGACCGGGTCGACCTGCTCGCCATGGACCGCAGGGTGCGCGCCCAGGTCCAGGGCGTGTCCGGGACCGAACTGCTGCCCGCCCTGGTCGAGGCGATGGCCCCGCTGGAGCCGGATCTGGTCGAGGCGGACTGGGCCTGCGTCGTGGCCGCGATCCGGCAGCGGGTCACCCAGCGGGCTCTGGTCGTCCTGCTCACCCCGCTGATGTCCGCCTCGGTCGAAGAAGGCCTGCTGCCGGTGGTGCACCAGCTCACCGGTCGGCACCAGGTCGTGCTGGCCTCGGTCGCCGACCCGCAGGTGACCGCGATGGCCGGGCTGCGGGGTGACTCCTACGCCGTCTACGGCGCGGCCGCGGCGGAGCGGGCCCGGCTCGACGCCGCTGCCACCCGAGCCGAGCTCAGCCGGGCCGGGGTGGACGTGGTGGAGGCCGACCCCGACCAGCTCCCGCCGCTGCTGGCGGACCGCTACCTGGCGCTCAAGGCTGCCGGACGGCTCTGAGCCGCGAGGTCGCGGCGGGGCAGTCCCTGAACCGGTGCCCGTCCCGCTCCGGCAGGCGTCCCGCTCCGGCAGGCGGACGAGAACCTCAGCCGGCCACGGGTGCGGCGTCCCCGGCCAGGGCGTCATCCAGGTCACCGGTTCGCCCGGCCCGCACGGCACGGCCGCCGAGCACCACGACATAGCCGAGGAAAGCCAGCCAGACCGTGGCCCCGATACCGATCCGGGCCCAGGTCGGCAGCGGAGACGGGGTGACGAACGCCTCGACGATCCCGGACACGAACAGCACGCCGACCAGGCCCATCGCGATCGTGACCATGGCGCGGCCCTCCCGGGCGAGGGCGTCGGCGCGGCGCAGCGGCCCGGGGTCGACCCACGCCCAGAACAGCTTCAACCCCGAGGCGGCCGCGATGAAGACCGCGGTCAGCTCCAGCAGGCCGTGCGGCAGGATCAGCCCGAAGAACAGCCCGAGCTTGCCGTGGGCGGCCATCAGCCCGCCGATCAGCCCGACGTTGAGGGCGTTCTGCAGCAGCGCCCACACCACGGCGACCCCGGTGATGCCGCCGATGAAGCACATCGCCGCGACCCAGGCGTTGTTGGTCCAGACCTGGGCGGCGAAGCTGGTGGCGGCGTACTCGCTGTAGTACTTCTCGAAGTCCACGTCGACGAGCTGGCGGATCTCGGCCGGACTGGCGACGGCGGCCTGAACCTTGGGGTTCGACGCCACCCAGGCACCGAGGAGGACCGCGACCACGGTGGTGCCGAGGAAGGAGCCGATCGCCCAGCGTCCGGACCGGTACACCGCCGCCGGGAAGGACTCCAGCAGGAAGCGGGCCAGCTCCCGCCAGAACGGCTCATGTCCACCGGTCACCGCGCTGCGGGCGGTGGCCACGGTCGCGGACAGCCGACCGGCCAGCGCCGCATCCGGGTAGGCCGAGCGCACCACGGACAGGTGGGTGGCGACCCGCTGGTAGAGCAGCACGAGCTCGTCGGCCTCGGCACCGGACAGCCGCCGACGGGCGCTGAGCCGGTCCAGCCGGTCCCACTCCGCGGCGTGCACGGCGACGAAGGCGTCAAGGTCCACGTCGGGGAGCCTAGTGGTCTGTCCGCGGTCCGCCACGGGCGGAACCGGGAACCCGGCCTTGCGGTCCAGCGGACCCGAGCGGTGCGTGCCTGGTGGATGAGCGGCCAGGCGTTCAGCTGCCGATCAGACGGGACCCGGTGGCTGACAGCGGGGAGGCCTGCTGACGGCGCTGGTCCCGGCTGATCCGCTGCGCCTGCTCGCGCAGCAGCCGGTCCAGATCGCGGCGGCGGCGCTCGGCGAGAACGGCGGCCAGGAAGCGTTCCGGATACACCCCGGCAGGGGGCGGCGGCGCCACGTAGCCGGCGACCTGACCGGCCAACTCGACCCCCAGCCGCTGCCGGGACGCCGGATGCAGGCCGTCCGCCCGGCCGAGGAACTGGCGCACAGCCATCGCCAGGCGGTCCGGGATCCGGCCGATGTCGGCGTGGTAGGCCCAGGCCGCCAGCTCCATCGGCATCGCCACCGGCGGCGGGAGAGCGGCCCCGCCCCTGGCCCGGACCACGTAGGTACCCGCGAGCAGGTCACCGACCCGTTTCCCGCGCTTGTTCAGCAGGGACACGATGAGCGGGATGCTGCCGCCGCTGGCGTAGAACTCCAGCACGCCCAGCAGCCCCCGGACCAGCGCCTGCCGGAACCGGATCGGCCCGCCGTCGTCGCGCACCACCCGCAGCCCCGCCGCCAGCTTCCCGACCGAACGGCCCCGGGTCAGGGTCTCCACCGTCACCGGGACCCCGACCAGCAAGGTCACGAGGGTTGCCAGTGCCAGGGCTGCCGAGGCCGCCTCGTCGAGACTGAACGACAGTGCGGCCACCGCGATCATGCTGACGTAGCTGACGAAGCCGAGGATGAACAGGTCCAGCGCGATCGCGAGAGCTCGGCTGGCGAAGGACGCCGGGCGCAGGTCGAGGGCCACCGCCTCGCCGGTCACCAGTTCGGCAGGCAGGTCGAGCCCCTCCGCCGGGAGTCCCGTTCCGGTGCGCGGCCCGGACGCGCCTGCCGCTGCGGGTCCGGTGCCGGGACCCGCAGCCGGGAGCACCGGGCCGGGAACGCCGGAGCCCGCACCACCGGCGCCCGCACCGGCCGGGGAACCCGCACCGGCCGGGGAACCCGGCAGCACGGTCCGGCCCGCGGAGGTGCCGGGAGCACCGGTCGAGGCTGGATACGGCAGGTACGGGGAGTGGGGACCGGCGGTCCCCGTCGGCCGGTCTGCGGTCACCGGGTGAGCCTAGTGGGGTGTCTGCGATCCGACACGGGGCGGCACCGTGGCATCCGGTCAGCACTGCCGTCGACCGGCGCCCCGCATCGGAGCCGCGCCAAGGCACCCCGTCCGCGCCCGGAGTTCCGCTGACGTGCCGGCGTCCGCGGCACGGTCCCGCCGGATGCCCCCCGGGGCAGGCGAGCGCCCCGTGACGGAGTCCGTCACGGGGCGCCGTGGCCGTTCGGCCGAGAGATCGGTGCGGATCAGTACCGGTAGTGGTCCGCCTTGTACGGGCCCTCGACATGGACTCCGAGGTACTCCGCCTGGGCCTTGGTCAACTCGGTGAGCCGGACCCCGAGCGCGTCCAGGTGCAGCCGGGCCACCTTCTCGTCCAGGTGCTTGGGCAGGACGTACACCTTGCGCCCGTAGTCGGCGGTCCGGGTGAACAGCTCGACCTGCGCGATCACCTGGTTGGAGAACGAGTTCGACATGACGAAGCTCGGGTGCCCGGTGGCGTTGCCGAGGTTCAGCAGGCGGCCCTCGGACAGCACGATGATCGCGTGCTGCGGCCGGTCCGCCGTGGCCGGGAAGGTCCATTCGTGGACCTGCGGCTTCAGTTCCGTCTTGCGGACACCGGGGATGCGGGCGAGCCCGGCCATGTCGATCTCGTTGTCGAAGTGGCCGATGTTGCCGACGATCGCCTGGTGCTTCATCGCCGCGAGGTGCTCTGCGGTGATGACGTCCACGCAGCCGGTCGCGGTGACGAAGATGTCCGCGGTCCCGACCACGTCCTCCAGGCGGGCCACCTGGTAGCCGTCCATCGCCGCCTGCAGCGCGCAGATCGGGTCGACCTCGGTGACGATGACGCGGGCCCCCTGTCCGCGCAGGGAATCCGCGCAGCCCTTGCCGACGTCGCCGTACCCGCAGACCACCGCGACCTTGCCGCCGATGAGCACGTCGGTGGCCCGGTTGATGCCGTCGATGAGCGAGTGCCGGCAGCCGTACTTGTTGTCGAACTTCGACTTGGTCACCGAGTCGTTGACGTTGATCGCCGGGAACAGCAGGCTCGCGGCCTTCTCCATCTCGTACAGCCGGTGCACGCCCGTGGTGGTCTCCTCGGTGACCCCCTTGATCCCGGCGGCGATCCGGGTCCAGCGCTGCGGGTCGTCGGTCAGCGAGGCGCGCAGCACGCCGAGCACGACCTTCCACTCCTCGCTGTCGTCCTCGGCGGGGGACGGCACGACACCGGACTTCTCGTACTCGGCGCCCTTGTGCACCAGCAGGGTGGCGTCACCGCCGTCGTCGAGGATCATGTTCGGGCCCTGGCCGTCCGGCCACAGCAGCACCTGCTGGGTGCACCACCAGTACTCCGGCAGGCTCTCGCCCTTCCAGGCGAACACCGGCACGCCCTTGGGGTCCTCCGGCGTGCCGTCCGGGCCGACGACCACCGCGGCGGCGGCGCCGTCCTGGGTGGAGAAGATGTTGCAGGACGCCCACCGGACCTGGGCGCCCAGCGCGACCAGGGTCTCGATGAGGACGGCGGTCTGCACGGTCATGTGCAGCGAACCGGTGATCCGGGCCCCGGTCAGCGGCTTGCTCGGGCCGTACTCGGCGCGCAGTGCCATCAGGCCCGGCATCTCGTGCTCGGCCAGGCGGATCTCGTGCCGGCCGGCCTGTGCCAGCGACAGGTCGGCGACCTTGAAGTCGAAGCTCATCTGTGCCTCTCGGTTCTCCGCCGGGCCCGCGCAGGGCGGCGGAACGGTGGTTGCGGAACGTGGCAGCCGAACCAGGTGAACGGTCGGCGTGACGGGTGGCGGTCGGTCCGGCGGGTACGGCGGACGTTTCGGCCGGGAATCCCGGTCGACGCGGCCGTGCAGCGAACCGACCCGGCGCGGCCCCTCTGGGCCTGCGGCATCACCCACGCCGGACCGGTCCACGGTAGCAACCGGCGCCGCCCACGGCGATCCCCCCGCCGGGCGAGGCCACGATCACCCCCGGAAGTCGTTCGCGGACCGGGTCCACGATCTGCCACGTTGACCCCGTGCCCCCCGCTCCCCCTCCACGTCGTCCTTCCCGGACGTCTCCGCCGGCCGGCCTGGGCGACCCGACCCGGCAGGTCCTTCCTCCGTCATCCCGGCTCGGTGGCAGCCGCGGGGCCGGGCGGTCCCGGTGAGCGATACGGGCGCAGCGCTGCTCGCGGGTCTGATCGCCGGGTACGGGCTGGCCATGCCGATGGGCGCGATCAGCGTGCTGCTCATCCACGAGGCGCTGACCAGGGGCTGGCGGATCGCCTCGGCGGCGGCTTCCGGGACCGCCCTGGTCGATCTCGGCTACGCCTGCCTGGCCCTGGCCGCCGGAGCCGCGGTCACCGACCGGTTGCAGGGCTGGACCCGGACCGTCCAGCTCATCGGGGCGGCCGTGCTGGTGGCGGTGGTGCTCCACGGGCTGCGCGGGCTGCGCCGGACGTCACTGCCCCTGCGCCCCGCACCGGCCGGCGACAGTCCCGGCGGGAACGGGACACGGCCGGGGCACGGCGACGGCGGACCGCAGGGCGGACGTGTCCAGGCCCCGGGAACGGCCACCGTGACGGGCGGTCCGGGGCGGCTGCGGACCCTGCAGCGCTT
>DASTGO010000218.1:0-3093 GCA_035719045.1 Kineosporiaceae bacterium
GCCTTGGGTGTCGGTGGTGGCGAACCAGCCCATCACGTCGACGATCACGTGGGTGTTCCCGAGCCGGTTGTAGATCGAGATCCAGCCCCCCGCACCCACCTTGGCGATCACCAGGTTCGGGACCGTCTGCCCGGCGTTGAAGTTCAGGTTCGACGCCAACGGCGGGGTGCTGTTCGGCGCGTACGGGTACTCGGTCAGATACCCGTAGCTGGACGGCGTCACCGCGGTCAGGGACAGCACGACGGCGGCATCGCCGGCGATCGGCACCCCGCCGTACCCCGACACCTGCATGTCCAACGTCTGGTCCTGACCCAACGCCCCCATCCCCGGATCCCGGGTGTCCAACAGTCGGGCCGGAGTCAACGCGTGGTACTCCCCACCGGTGGAGAACCAGCCCGCCACATCCGCGATCAGATTCATCCCACCCTGCGCGTTGAACAAGCTCACCTTGCCCGCCGTGCCCAACGTGGCCAACACCAGCACCGGCACCGTGGACCCCCGCCCCGGATTCAGGTTCGACGCCAACGGCCGAGCCGGCGCCCCGGTCGGGAACACCGTCACATACGTATCCGCCCCCACATCCGTGGCAGTCACATTCATCGCCACCGCCGACACCCCGCTCGCCGGCACCCCACCAGTCCCGGACACCTGCACCTCGATCGTGGCCCCCGCACCCACCGGACCCGACGCACCCAACCCCGACCGGGTATCCAGAATCCGCGCCGGGGACTGCCCCGTGAACGACGACCCCGCCGCCATGAACCCCTGCAGATCCGCGATCAGATGCGTCGACCCCGCCACGTTGTACAGGCGGACCGCACCCCCGGCCCCCACCTTGGCGATCACCTGGTTCGCCACCGTCATCCCCGGGGTGAAGTTCAGGTTCGACGCCAACGGCAACACCGCCCCCGCCGGATACACCGCCACCCACCCCGCCGCACTCGGCTGGGTCACCGTCACATTCAGCACCACCGCATCCACACCAGACGCCGGCACCCCACCCTTGCCCGTCACCACCACATCCACGAACGCCCCAGCCCCCACCGCACCAGCCGGCGCACCCGTCCCATCACGGGTATCCAAAACCCGAAACGGCGCCACACTCGTAAACCCAGGAGCCCCCGCCACCCCCGACCGCGGCGCCACCACCCCCGGCGACACAGCCGCAGCCCCCACCTTCGGAGCCGACACCGACCGACGCCCCACCTGCCTGCCCCCCGGACGCACCCCACCCTGAGAGTGCGGCAACCCCGCCAACGACGCCTGCAACGACCCCGACGACACCCCGGACGAGCCTGCGGACCCCGGCGATGGCGCCTTCCCCGAGCCCGAACCCGAACCGGACGCCGCCCACGCCGACGGACCACCCACTCCGCCGGCCACCAGCGTCACAGCCAAGAACAGAGCCGCACGTCGCACACCCACCCGCGCGCCACGCACCCGACCGGCAGAACCCACGCTCATCACCCCGAAGCACCGACCCACACCGCGGACGCGGCCAGCGCAAGCTAATGCACCCACCACCCGCTTGGACAGCGGTTTGATCATTCTCGATCCCGCAACACCCCACCGGACCCGGGCCTCACGAGCCGACCTCAATATCCAAGTCGCTCAAGGAGTGCCGATACCGGACACCCCCGTGCCGGGTTGGGCGAAAAAGGCAGCCTACGATCCGACGGGCGCCCGACCGCCAGGTTCGGAACTGGGGCCTCGGTGAGGCGATCACGGCGGCACAGATCGGCCAGGATCTGCGGCAGCGTCAGCGGGTTCGGGAGTAGTGAGGACACCGAACGGGCAAGATCTCGCACCCACAGGGGGTCGGGCAGGCATCCCGGCTCGACACGACAGAACGCCCGCCCATCGGCCATGACCGGCAAGCACAGAGGCCAGGGGCCGGCCGTCAGTCCGGTTCTCCGGCGGTTGTGCCTCCGAGGTCGATCTCGACACCCACCAGCTCGGCGGCTCCGTCGGCGGCCAGTTGGGCCTCGACGGACTAGAAGGCCACGATGCGGCCGGCGCCGATCAGGATCCGGTAGTCGCCTCTACCGGGGATCAGTGGCGGCAAGTGGTCCCAGTCTTCGGCGAACCGCTCGGCGATGTCAGGCAGGTCGGTGGCAGCGAAGTCATGCCACGACGGCTCGCGCCCGGCGGGCATCGCCGCGTCGAGGGCGGCCCAGAACTGCGTGGTGGTGCGGACCTGACGCCTCACGACGCCCGGCGGCCCTCCTGCTGCGCAATCCTCGCCTCGATCCGCTCCCGCGCCTGGTCGACCAGTGCACGCACCCGGGACCGCATGGGTTCGGGCATGGTCTCGATCTCGGCCAGGTCCCGGATCACGCTGTCGGCGAGGTACTGCTGCAGCTGCTCCGGGGTTAGCTCGGCCTTTTGTGCCGCGGACAACTCCACCCCGTCCCGCCAGGTCGGCACCCGACCCGGCCCCGGCTCCCACTCCCCACTGGCCATGCCGCCAGCATAGGAGCCGCCTCCCATATCCGTCCGGCCCACCAGCACGGCCTTTCGACAAGTGGCATGCACCGACCGTGCGCCGGGGAGAATCCTGGGAGACGATCATGCTCGGACTCCCCGGCGTGACCGACACCCTCCAACGGCATCCGACGCGCTGACCAGGGCATTTGTGGGAATGCCCAGGTCACGGGTGTGATCGGGCACTGTTCGGGACGAAGAGGCTGCCAGTTCAAGTCCAGCCGCCAGGACCCCGGCCAGGCGATCCATCCCCCTGCTAGGGAAGAAGCATCTCGGCCGCCGTCCGCCCCGAGTCATGCTCCCTTTCGCGAGGTGGATCTGAGCCTCTGTCGGGGCCGGCCTGCCTAGCGCTGGCCACCGCTCTGACCATGGATAGTCAACGGGCAGGGACGAGGAAGCCCCTGCGCTTCAAGTCCGCAACACCTCAGCTGTCGCCGCCTCAGGGCGCCGGCGACCTGGGCCCCCCGCATTGCCTTTGAGCGCCGCAGAGGCCAAAGTGCCGGGTACCCCTGGACATCCCACAGCACTTGCAGGCACGCAGAGGACCGATCGGGAACTGCACGGCAACGGAAGTCACGCCACCGTCGCCCTGAAAATCGGAAGGTCGGC
>DASTGO010000219.1:0-2802 GCA_035719045.1 Kineosporiaceae bacterium
CCAGACCCCGTCGGGTCCGCGACCGGGCACCGGCCTGCGCGTCTTGCCGTAGAGGACCTGGTTGACCTCGTACGGTTCGACGTCGCCCAGGTTGCGCAGGCCAATGTCAAGCCACTCATACCCCACCTAGCCAGGGTAGTCCCTAAGGGACTACGCCCGGCTAGGCCGCCCGAAGGGGGGAGACCAGTGCACCCCAGGCCGCCATCAACCAACCAACTCACGGAATTATCCCATGACCTGACATAAGGGCGTTTATCGGCGGTATTGGCGCGTCGAGCGGGCTCATACTCCAGACCGGTACCACCGCGGTGGTACCGTGGTGAGGTGAAGGGAAACTACAACTTCACCCTGGCGGGGTTGCGGAACGCGGAGCAGCACGGCATCACCGCCGAGGAGGTGTGGCAGGTCCTGCAAGCGGACCGGCGGGTGATCCGCACGTTCGGGGAGAACTCCAGGGTGATCGTCGGCGCGACGGGCGTCGGCCGGTACATCGCCGTGATGGTTCAGGAAGACCCGAACGACGACGAGGACACCTGGGACATCGTCGCCGCCCGGGACCTACCGGACAAGGACGTGCCCGAGTACGAGCGACTGTTGAGGAGGAGACCATGACCACCCCGGAGAACGACCCGCTGGACGGCGTCGACCTCGGTGCCCTGCTCACGCATGGTCAGCCCGCCGACGCTCCCAAGCCGATCGACGCCGAGCCGGTGGTGAAGACGTCGATCAAGTTGCCCTACGCGCTGTACCAAGCGATCGACGCCGAAGCCCGCAGGACCGGGATAGGGCGCAGCACCCTGATCCGCCAACTCGTCGAGGCGGGCCTGGCCGAACGGCAGGGCCAGCAGGTCCTCGTCACCCTCGCCGACGTCCACCAGGCCCTGGCCGCCCTGGCACACCGGGCACACCCAGCCGCCTGAAGGACCCGACAGCCTGGTCGACATCGGCCGGCGCGTGCCGATGCCGGTAGAAGAGAACGCGTCGAGAGGGGCCGGCGCGCTGCAACTTCTCCTCTGATGAGACCTCACCCTGGTCAACCGGTAGGGAGTCGGGTTCAACGGGCATGAGTGCGTCCGCCCGTATGATCCACGTTCATGCCGAATGGTGATCTTACGCAGAGCTTGCTGGCTCATCTGGACTGGCGCAGCTTGCTGGAGCGTTGGAGCCGGGAAGCAGTGGCGCATGCCGAGCAGCTTCGCCTACCGCTCACCCGGGAGATGACTGCCACTGGCTGGATCGGCCGTCCGCCTGCCACTGCGTCCGTGCTGGAGGCCGCAGAGCGACGGTTGGGGCGGACTCTGCCGCGGTCTCTACGTGAGTTCGCCTCAGTCACCGACGGATGGCCGGTGCTGTCCATGGACTTCGGCGCCCTCCGACCAGTCGAGGAACTGGGGTGGGCCGTCGACCTTGAGCCATCGCTCGTCCAGATCTGGGGTGAGACGGCCGGTGACTGCTGGCCCCCGGACGCCGACGACGGGGCGCCGCTACTGAAGCGGTCCCTGCTGCTGAGCACCGGCACGGATCATTTCCTGCTGGATCCGCGCCGCACCGACACCAGCGGGGAATGGGCGTCGTGCGGGTTCACCAGCTGGTACCCGGGAGCGGGTGAAGCGACATCGTCGTTCCGCACCGGCATGGAAGGTCACTACGCATCCTTCGTGCGCTTCACCGTCCCGGACAGCACGACCCTCACCGAGGTCGCCGAACAGGTGGAGCGGGCCTACCGATCGAGTCTGCGCGGAGACCCCCTCTTGGAATGGGTCATCCCAGCGGCTCGCTTCTTCGGTGACCTGCACGCAGACGTGCTCAACGTCCAGTTGCGCACCCTGCACAGCGCGTATCGGGCGGCGCTGGACGTGCTGTCCCTGGACTGGGGCCACCTCGCCGACGAGCCGACCGTACTCGAGGACCTGCTGCCACTGTTCATTACCGCCTGCCTGGACGGACACGACCCGCACACGTGGGCCCTGGACCACCTCCTGCAACGGGCGCCCGACCAACTGGCCCAACGAATACGAGGGCTCGCGGACCGTTGCCTCAGGGAAGGCGGGCTCGTTGCCGATTGGTCTTCGACGCCCGGGTTCGCCACAGCCGCCGACCGGGCCCGCGCGCTCGTACGCGCCGGCCGGGACGCCGAGGCATTCGAGGCCGTCATCACAGGCCTACCGAACTGGCAGCCGCTATCCCCGTTGCACCTGGCGCCGATGGGCTTGATCTGGGACCGAGAACTGAACAGCGCGATGACTCCCGATCGACGCCGCCGCTTACTCAGCCAGCCCCGCGGCACAACCGTCGGCCAAGCAGATCAGCACGGCCAGCCCCCAAGCCCTTGATCCGCATCGGGGACGCTCACCCAACGTCACCGAGACTGCGACATGTCGCGCGCCGCCGAGCCGTTCTGGATCACGCGCTATCACCCGGGATAATGCCCGGAATCCCGGGTGATAGGACGATCTTCGGCTAGCCTCGCCACCGTGGTGACCACGATCGACCGCAGCGAGCTGGCGCTGGTCTGGCCGGCGCAGCTGTTCGCGGCCGAGGCCCGCGCCCTGCTGGCCGCCGGGTACACCGACGAGAACAGCCTGGGTCTGCTGCTGGACGAGGCGTTCGCCGACGAGCGGGCCTTGAAGCTGTTCCGGTCGGTGCAGTCGTTCGACCCGCCGCGCCCAGGGGATCCCTGGGCGGAACAGTTGGAGGAGGATCCCTGGGTGCTCCGGCTTGCGCCTGCCGGTGTGCGGCTGGTCCAGGACCTGGTCGGCGATGCCGAGGCCGGTCGGCTGCCCCGGTTCGAGCCGCGCCGGT
>DASTGO010000220.1:0-12115 GCA_035719045.1 Kineosporiaceae bacterium
TAGTGCTCTCGTGAACTTGAAGGAGTGGGCGGCATCTCAGGGCATCGCGTACATCACTGCCCGGCGGCAGTACGCGGCCGGAGCGCTGCCCGTTCCCACGTACCGGATTGGCCGTCTGATCATGGTTGGCGAGCCGCTCCCCACTGCGGCACCGACCGGTTCGACGGTGGTGTACGCACGGGTGTCGTCAGTGGACCAGCGACCGGACCTGGATCGGCAGGTGGCCCGGGTGACCGAGTGGGCCACCGGGCAGCATCTGAGCGTTGACCGGGTGGTGACCGAGGTCGGGTCTGCTCTGAACGGGCATCGGCGGAAGTTCCTCGCCCTGTTGCGGGACCCGAAGGTGACGACGGTCGTGGTGGAGCATCGGGACAGGTTCGTGCGGTTCGGCGCCGAATACGTGGAGGCCGCCCTGGCGGCATCCGGGCGCCGCCTGCTGGTGGTGGACCCGGCCGAGGTGGATGACGATCTCGTGCGGGACGTGACGGAGATCCTGACGTCGTTGTGCGCCCGCCTGTACGGGCGACGGGCCGCAGCGAACCGGGCCGCCCGGGGCGTCGCGGCACTGGCCGAGGACCCGTCGTGACGCTGCTGGCGTACCGGTACGCACTGGACCCGACACCGGCGCAGGAACGGGCCCTTCGATCGCACGCCGGTGCGACGCGGGTGGCGTTCAACTGGGGTCTGGCCCGAGTGAAGGCGAACCTGGACCAGCGGGCCGCGGAACGCACCTATGGCATCGGTGAGGACGACCTGACGCAGTCGGTGCAGTGGTCGCTGTACGGGCTGCGGAAGGCGTGGAACGCAGCCAAGGACACGGTGGCGCCGTGGTGGCGGGAGGTGTCGAAGGAGGCGTTCAACACCGGCCTGGACCAGCTCTCCCGCGCGCTCAAGAACTGGGGCGACTCCCGCCGGGGTAAGCGGAAGGGCAAGCCGGTCGGGTTCCCCCGATTCAAGTCCCGCCGCAAGGCGCGTCCGTCGATCCGGTTCACCACCGGCGCCATCCGCTGCGAGAACGCGCATGCCGTCCTGCCCCGGCTCGGGCGGATCAAGCTGCACGAGCATGCTGCGCTGGGCGACGCCCGGGTCCTGTCGGCGTCCGTCCGGAATGAGCGGGGCCGCTGGTTCGTGGCGTTCACCGTCGAGCAGGACGTGCACCGCCCGGAGCCCGCACGGCCCGAGATCGCAGCCGGGGTCGACCTTGGGATCAAGGCCCTCGCCGTTGTCGCCACCAGCACCGGGGAGACGTTCGAGGCCCCCAATCCCCGCCACCTCGGGACCGCGCTGCGGAAGATCCGGCGCCTGTCCCGCACCGTGTCCCGCCGACAGGGCCCCGACCGCCGGACCGGACAACGCCCGTCCAACCGGTGGAAGCGCGCCGACGCCGCCCGCAACCGAGCCCTCGGACAGGTCGCCGACCAGCGCCGCGACGCCATCCACAAACTCACCACAGGCCTCGCGTCCACCTACGGGACGGTCGTGGTCGAGGACCTCCACGTCGCCGCGATGGTGAAGAACCGGCGACTGGCCCGGCACGTCGCGGACGCCTCGTTCGCCGAGATCCGCCGGCAACTGGCCTACAAGACCGTCTGGCATGGCGGGACACTGATCGTCGCGGACCGCTGGTACGCCAGCAGCAAGACCTGTTCGGAGTGCGGCGCGGTGAAAGCCAAGCTGGCCCTCTCCGAACGCGAGTGGACCTGTACGGCCTGCGGCACCGTCCTGGATCGGGACGCCAACGCCGCAGTGAACCTCGTGCGACTGGCCGCAAGTGCTGCGGACAGCAACGGACGTGGAGCGCAGGTAAGTCCCGGCCTCGCCGGGCGCAGCGCGGTGAAGCGTCAACCCGGCACCGCCACGGCGGGTCAGACCGGGAGCCTCCCGCCGCAAGGCGAGAGTGCAGCATGAGCACTCAAGAATGCTCATCTGCAACGGCGAAGAGCAGCAGGAGGCCAGGCAACTGCGCATCGTCCCATGACAGGGACGCCCCCAGGGCGAGCCCCAGCATGAGGACGAGCACCCACAGGGCGACCATGACGACGCCGAAGACGAGCGTCAGTCGGGGCATCGCCATGAGCAGGATCGACCGGATGTCCGCACGGGTATAGGTGACCGAAACGCTCACGGTGCCAGGGGCGGCGGCCTGCTGCCTGAGTGCCGGGGATTCGCCGGCCTCCACGGCCGGCCCGGCAACCTGATCCTCTGCCATTGCGCTCCCCGTTCCGCCTGCCTCGCATCCAGCGCGGGGCATCCTTCCATCCGACCGCATCTGACGGCGAGGAGCCTGCCTTCGGTGATCCCTGACGGCAACGCTCGTCTGCCCGGCAGCCCGGGGCACCGGCGGTCGGCGCGGGCCGCGGCGGGTTGCTCCCGGCTCGTCCCAGCCGAAGACCCGGGCACTCAGCCGTCGGCCTGCGTCCCGGCCCCCAGGAGCATCCGCTCCACGCGGCGGTCGGGCACCAGCCAGATCAGGGCCACCAGGACGTACAGCGCGATGGCGGCCCACGGCTGCCAGAACGCCACCGGGATCGCCAGCGCGTACAGCACGGGCGACAGCCGGCCTTTGCGGTCCCGGCCGATCGCCCGGGCGAGGGTCGAGTCCCTCCCCTCCAGTGCGACGATCCGGTTCTGCAGGAGGTAGTAGGCGATCGCAGCGAGCAGGGCGACCACTCCATAGCTCGCGGTGGGCAGCGCTGCCACCTGCTCGCCGATCCACGCCGTGGTGAACGGGAACAGTGACAGCCAGAACAGCAGGTGCAGGTTGGCCCACAGCACCGTGCCGTTCACCCGGTGCGCCGCGTGCAGCATGTGGTGGTGGTTGTTCCAGTAGATGCCGAGGTTGACGAAGCTCAGCAGGTAGGCGAGGAACACCGGCATCAGGTGCCGCAGCGCGACGAGATCCGTACCGGCGGGCTGGCGCAGCTCCAGGACCATGATCGTGATCAGGATGGCGATCACGCCGTCGCTGAACGCCTCCATCCGCGACTTCGGCATGCCCGACCCTAGGCGCAGAGCCGCCCGTGACGCAGTGCGGCGCCGCCCCGCCCCCCGGGAGGGCAGAGCGGCGCCGGTGGTTCGGCGAGCTGGTCAGTCCGCGGCAGGGTGAGCCGCGGGTACGCCGGCGCCCGGCGCGCTGTCGGTCGGCGCACCGTCGGCCGACGCGGAAGGCGTGGTGTCCGCCGACACCTGCGGAGCCGCCACCACCTCGGCCGGGGCGCCCTCCACGGGGGTGGCGGACGGCGCGCCGGACGCCCCGAAGTCGATCCCGGACTGGCCGTCGGTCGTCCCGCCGGACCCCGCCGCGGCGGCGGGCTGAGCGCTGCGTGCGGTGGCCACCGCGACGCCCTGCTGCACCTGACGGAAGGCTGCGTAGGCGGCCAGCCCCCAGAACAGGAAGTCCATCGGGGCGAACCCGATCCGGAACAGCTCCCAGGCGAGGTTCGGGTTCTCGATCGACTTGGTCACCACGTTCAGGAAGCTGGTGCCGACCTCCTGGGCAGCCGCGCTGCTGTCGGCGAGGAAGTCCCCGACCAGGCAGCCGGCGAGCGCGAGCGCGGCGCCGATCACCGGCAGCCGGCGGTCGGTGCTGGCGGTCCGGGCCATGGCCAGCCCCACCAGGATGCCGATCCCGGTGGCGACGATGCCGACCTTGTAGTGGGTGATCTCGACGATGAAGGCCCACACGCACGCGGCGATGAGCGAGACCAGGGCACCGACCGCGAGGCAGCGGGCGGTTCCCGGCGAGGACGAGGTGACGTTCGACATGGTCGCGGAGGCTAGCGGACGTGGATCACCGCTGTGAGCCCGTTCACACGATCGGCATCGAGCGTCACCCAAGGGTACGAACACCGGCGCCACAGAACGGGCCATCCCGGCAATCCTCTGTCGCCGTAGGACTTCCGGCTGCGGAGCGTTCTTGCTCGCAGTCCCGCGACCGGCGGGGGGCGCTTCCGGAGTACGTCCCTCATGCGCCGCACTCGGCCGATCGAGTGAACCCCGGGCCAAAAGTCCCGGTGGTTCCGAAATCTCTGGCATAAAGAGACGTCCGCTCAACAAGAGCGGCGTCCTGACCGCCCGAAGACCGGAGTTCTTTCGCCCATGCGCTGGTTCACGCGAACGCGAGCCCTGTTGGCCACCCTGGGCCTCACCCTCGCCGCCGGCACCGCTGCCATTGCCCTTCCCAGCAGTGCCCAGGCTGCCTGGGGCGGGCACCACATCATGGTGCTGGCCCCCAGCAGCGCCCGCAGCGTCCTCTACATCACCTCCACCGCAACTCAGTCCAGCTACGTCACCTGCCGCACGATCTCCGGCCACCCTGACGGCCGATGGGTGGACGGCCAGATGGATGTGTACGACGGGGCCCCGATCAGGATGATCACCTTCTCGTCGACCAACTGCTCCGCGGGATACATCAAGGCCACCGGCCAGTGGCAGGCACCGGGCTGGGACGGCCTGTCGAACTGGTGGGTGAACCTGTACTAGTTCGACCGGTTCACCCTGAGCCGGCTCGGGGCGAACGACGTGGAGGGATGACCACCCTTGCGGTGGTCATCCCTCCATGCTCATTTTCTTCTCGGTCGAGCCGAGCCGACACCCGTCGGGCTGCACGGGGCCACCTGGTCGGCCGGCCCCGGGACCGAGCCGCAGGCCCCTCCGCAGCCGGCGGGGCACCCGGTAGCGTCACCGCCATGAGCGACCTCCCGGACAGCAGCCCCGACGCCGACCTGCTGCGGACCGCGCAGCGTCACCTCGTCCGCTACGGCGGCAGCTTCCTGCCGTTCGTGGCCGACCGGGCCCGCGGTTCCTACGTGTACGACGCGGCGGGGCGGGCGGTCCTGGACTTCACCAGCGGGCAGATGAGCGCCGTCCTCGGGCACTGCCACCCGGAGATCGTCGAGGTGGTGCAGGAGTCCATCGGCAGCCTGGACCACTTGTTCTCCAGCATGCTGTCCCGCCCCGTGATCGAGCTGGGCGAGGCTCTCGGCTCGCTCGTCCCGGGGCTGACCAAGGTGCTGCTGCTGACCACCGGCGCGGAGTCCAACGAGGCGGCGCTGCGGATGGCGCGGCTGGTCACCGGCGGCTGGGAGGTGGTCGGATTCGCCCAGAGCTGGCACGGCATGACCGGCAACGCGGCCTCGGCGACGTACTGCGCCGGCCGCCGCGGTTACGGCCCGCCCGCCGTCGGCTCGATGGCCATCCCCGCCCCGAACACCTACCGCCCCCGGTTCAGGCACCCCGACGGGACGCTGGACTGGCGCAGCGAACTCGATGACGGCTTCGAGCTGATCGACCGGCAGACGGCGGGCGGACTGGCCGCGTTCATCGCCGAACCGATCCTGTCCAGCGGCGGGATCATCGACCTGCCGGACGGCTACCTGGCGGCACTGTCCGAGAAGTGCCACGAACGCGGGATGCTGCTGGTCGTCGACGAGGCGCAGACCGGGGTCGGCCGCACCGGGCCGATGTTCGCCTTCCAGCGCGACGACGTCACCCCGGACATCCTCACCCTGTCCAAGACGCTCGGCGCAGGCCTGCCGCTGGCCGCGGTGCTCACCACCGACGAGATCGAGGAGCGGGCCCACGAACTGGGCTACCTCTTCTACACCACGCACGTCAGCGACCCGCTGCCCGCGGCGGTGGGCCGCAAGGTGCTCGAGGTCGTCGTCCGGGACCGGCTGGCCGACCGTGCGCTGGCCGCCGGCGCCCGGCTGCGGGCGGGCCTGGAGGAGTTGCAGCGGCAGTACGAGTGCATGGGTGACGTCCGTGGCCGGGGCCTGATGCTCGGGGTCGAGATCGTCGCCGACCGCGCCTCCAGGAAGCCCGCCCCGGAGGTGGGGGCCGCGGTCAGTCGGCGCTGTTTCGAGCTCGGCCTGTCGATGAACATCGTGCAGCTGCCGAGCATGGGCGGAGTGTTCCGGATCGCCCCGCCGCTGACCGTCGCCGACAGCGAGATCGACCTCGGCCTGGAGATCCTCGCCCAGGCCATGGCCGACGTCACCGGCTGAGCTGCGGGGTGAGCCCCTCCGGCCCCGGGCGGGCTCACCCGGTAGGCGCCGGCACCGGTTCCCCGGCCGAGCTGCGGTCACCCGGGCCGTCACCGGTGCCGTCCCCGGCCGGATCCAGCGGCAGCAGCACCGTGAACACCGTCTCGCCGGGCCGGCTGGCGACCGTGACCCGCCCGCCGTGGGCCCGGGCCACCGCCTGCACGATGGCCAGCCCGAGCCCGGTGCTGCCCGCTGCCCGGGAACGGGAGGTGTCGGCGCGGGCGAACCGGTCGAACACCTCCGGGAGCAGCTCGGGCGGGACGCCCGGCCCGTCGTCGGCCACCCGGATCTGCGCCACCCCGCCGCCTGCGGCCAGCGACAGCGTGACCGTCGTGCCGGCCGGGGTGTGGGTGCGGGCATTGGTCAGCAGGTTCGCGATCACCTGGTGCAGCCGATGCCGGTCACCGAGCACGGACACCGGCTCCTCCGGCAGATCCAGCCGCCACCGATGCCCGGCACCCGCGACATGTGCGTCGGAGGTGGCGTCCACGACGAGCTGGGTCAGGTCGACCGGCTCGCGCTCCAGCGGGCGGCCTTCGTCCAGCCGGGCCAGCAGGAGCAACTCCTCGACCAGGTCGGTCATCCGCTGCGCCTCGGACTCCACCCGTTCCAGCGCGTAGGCCACGTCGGGGGCGACCTCGGACCGGCTGCGGCGGGTCAGCTCGGCGTATCCGCGGATCGAGGCGAGCGGGGTGCGCAGCTCATGGCTGGCGTCGGAGACGAACCGGCGGACCCGCATCTCGCTGTCCTGGCGGACCTGCAGCGCGTCGGCCACATGCTCCAGCATCCGGTTCAGCGCGTGACCGACCTGGCCGACCTCGGTCCGGTCATCGGTGTCGGCCTCCGGGACCCGCACCGCCAGCGCCACCTCACCGCGGTCCAGCGGCAGCTGGGCGACCCGGCGGGCAGTGGCGGCGACCCGGTGCAGCGGGCGCAGGGTCATCCGGACGGTCACGGTCCCGGCGAGGGCGACGGCGACCAGCCCGGCCAGCGCCACCCCGGTGACGATCAGGGACAGTGCCCCGGTGGTCTCCTCGACCTGTGCCAGCGGCAGGCCGACGACCAGCGTCGCCCCGTCGACCGTGTGGTTGTCGGCCATCACCAGGTAGTCCCCGAGCGATTCCAGGTGGACCAGGTGCGACCGCCCGTCGACCGGGACGGTCCCCAGGTGCCGGAGCACCGTGGCCGGCAGAGCCTGCCCGACCACGTACTCGTTCTCGACCGTACTGACGGAACCCTCCCCGCTGCCGCCGGCGGGGATCCGTGCGGACAGTGCCCCGATCCCGGCGGCGGGCGGCAGGGGCGGTCGTACGTGGTCGCCGCCCGGCCCACCCTGGCCGGACTGCCCGGTCTGGGACGGGCTCGGCGGCCCCTCGGCCTCCCCCTGCGGCGAGTCGCGGTCGACGCGGCTGGTGAGCCTGGTCGCCGAGGCCAGCTGCTCGTCCAGCCGGCCGAGCAGGAAGTGGTTCAGGGTGAGCACACTGGCCAGGCCGATCACCAGGCTGACCGCGGCCATCAGCGCCAGCTGGGTCACCACGAGCCGGGTCCGCAGCGTCCAGCGGGACGGGTGGAGCGCGGCGGGCATCGTCGGCTTCCTCATCGTGCTGCCCTCCCGTGGCCGGGCCAGGGCCGGTGGACGCGGCGGTTCACTCGGCAGGCTTGAGCACGTACCCGACGCCGCGCAGCGTGTGGATCATCGAGGGGCGACCGGCGTCGATCTTCTTGCGCAGGTAGGAGATGTAGAGCTCGACGACATTGGCCTGGCCGCCGAAGTCGTAGTTCCACACCCGGTCCAGGATCTGTGCCTTGCTCAGCACCCGGCGGGGGTTGCGCATCAGGTAGCGCAGCAGCTCGAACTCGGTGGCGGTCAGGGTGATCTCGTCCCCGCCGCGCCGCACCTCGTGGCTGTCCTCGTCCATGGTCAGGTCCCCGACGGTGAGCACGGCGTCCGGGCCGGCTGTCACCAGCTGGCTGCGGCGGACCAGCCCGCGCAACCGGGCGACCACCTCTTCCAGGCTGAACGGCTTGGTCACGTAGTCGTCGCCGCCCGCGGTGAGGCCGGCGACCCGGTCCTCGACGGCGTCCTTGGCGGTGAGGAAGAGGATCGGAAGGCCCGGGGTGTCCGCGCGCATCCGGTGCAGGATGTCCAGGCCGTCCAGGTCCGGCAGCATCATGTCGAGCACGACGACGTCGGGCCGGTGGTCGCGGGCCAGCTTGATCGCGGTCCGCCCGTCCCCCGCGGTACGGACGTCCCAGCCCTCGTAGCGCAGGGCCATCGACAGCAGATCGGTGAGGGATCGCTCGTCGTCCACCACCAGCACCCGGACCGGCGACCCGTCAGGGTGCAGGAGGGCGGCTGCGGCGGTCGATCCGGCGGTCCGGCCGGAGGCGGGGAGACGGCTGCTGCTGGTCACGTGAGCCATCCTGGGTAGTCGGGCTGTGTTGCCAGCCTGCACCTGCTGTGAGCCTGCTGTGAAGCACCAGGGCAAGTCGTGTGGCCAGACCGGGCGGATCAGGCAGCCCCGGGATCAGGCAGCCCGGTCAGGCACCGCGGCGGCCGGAGGCAGTGGAGCGGCCCGAGGCGGTGGAAAGAACGCGACCGTCGGGTGCGGGCCCCGGAGCGGATCCGCTCAGCTCCACTCGGCACAGCTCCACTCGGCAGGCTCTGGGCGGTGCGGTTCCGGGCGGCGCCGCGGGAAGATCACCGAACGGCGCGCTGCGTGCATCTCCGATAACCGTTCGTGTACATTGCGTGATCACGCCTGCGGGCGCAGCGGACCCGCGACCAGCGGAACGGGATGCCGGGGCGACGGGTGACAGACGCCTGCCGCAGGGCACAGTGCATGCGCGCACCCTACGCGAGATTCCCGGCCGCGCGGAGGCCCTAGGTCCCCCGGCCTTGCCGCGTTGACGGCCGCGACCCGGCGGAACATGTCCCGGAGCCGGGTCCGGACGGGGTCAGGCGGCCTGCCAGCGCTCCAGCCGGTGGTCGTCCAGGTACCCGGACCGGCAGAACAGCGACAGGTCGGCCTCGCCGTAGGCCTTCTGGTGGGCGTACGAGACGGCCAGCGCCGCCGGGGACGCCGCGGCGACCGCGGTCAGGTCCGAGACGTCGATCGGCTGGGCGGCGGTGGCGGCCAGCGCACCCGGCGGGAAGCCCCACAGTCCGAGCAGGTAGGCGCTGGCGCGGCCCACGGTGACCCCGAAGGCCTCCTCCTGCGCCCGGGAGGCCGGCATGCGCTCGCACAGCTCGTGCAGCCTGCCCCACTGCTCCGGCTGGGCGGACGCCAGGACGAGCAGCCCGACCTCGCTCAGCAGGGCGCTCAGCGCGACGTCGGAGACGGTGTCCGGGTCCCAGTGCTCGCGGTGGGCGATCCGCTGGGCGATCACGCTGGCACGCACCGACCGGGCCGCCAGCTCCTCGCTGTCCAGCCCGAGGGGCAGCGGCCGGCCGGGCTTGAACACCACGCCCGCCACGGCCAGCGCCTTCAGGGTGTCCAGTCCGAGCAGCACGACCGCCCACTGGATGCTGTGCACGGTCGAGGACTGGCCGTAGAAGGCACTGTTGACCAGGCGGAGCACCTCGGCGGACAGGCCGACGTCCTGCTGGACGAGATTCACCACGTCGTCGGCCGTGGAGTCGGGGTCCTGGCTGAGGGCGACCAGCTGGGTGTAGATGTGCGGCGGCTTGGCGAGGGTGTCCAGCCCGCCGAACAGCTCGCGCAGCCGCTCGGACTCCACCAGGCGCCGCAGGTCGAGAACGAGCTCCAGGGCCGCCGGCAGGGTGTCCGGGGTGCACGGCTTGGACAGCTGGCGGGCCGGGCCCACCGCGTCGATGACGACGGCGCCGTCGGCGGTCCCGGTCAGCACCAGGCGGGCTACCCCGGGGTAGCTGGCATGGGCGTGCTCCAGCAGGCTCATGCCGCTCGTGCCGGGCGTGCCCAGCTTGGTGACGATCACGTCGACGTGTTCCTCGGTCAGCGCACGGACGGCCTCCGCACTGCCGACGAAGCGAAGATCCCAAGCTCCCGAGCGATCGGCGAGCACCATGCGCAGGTCGGCCAGGAGCCGCTCGTCATCACTCACGCACAGGATCGTGGATCCGGTCATCGGGCGCCTCCTCGCTGCGGTCCTGCCTGCCGGGACGTCGCACACCGGCAGGCCCAGGGCGGCCTGCTGTGTTCGTGTCATCGGCACGGCCGCAGGGACACTTGAGCCCGATCCGGGCAGGTCACCCGGGCCGGTGGCGCCGGTGGCTCACCCTCCCGCCAGCGGGTGCGGACCGCGGAGCCGGGCAGGAGCTGATCAGGCGGCACCCAGGCGGTCGTAGCCGGGCTTGACCACGTCCTCGATCAGCGCCAACCGCTCGTCGAAGTGGATGAAGGCGCTCTTCAGGGCGTTGATCGTGACCCAGCGCAGGTCCCCCAGGGTCCAGCCGGCCTCCGCCACCAGCAGGGACATCTCCCGGGTCATCGAGGTGGCCGACATGAGCCGGTTGTCCGTGTTGAGGGTGACCCGGAACCTCAGGTCCTTCAGCAGGGTGATCGGGTGCTCGGCGATGCTCTTGGCGGCCCGGGTCTGCACGTTGCTGCTCGGGCAGAGCTCCAGCGGGATGCGCTGGTCGCGGACCCAGGCGGCCAGCGGGCCCAGCCGGGCGTCCGGGCGCCCGCCGGCGCCGGTGCCGTCGACGGTGATGTCGTCGACCACCCGGACGCCGTGCCCGAGCCGGTCGGTACCGCACACCTGGACCGCCTCCCAGATGCTCGGCAGGCCGAACGCCTCCCCGGCGTGGATCGTGACGTGGAAGTTCGCCCGGTGCAGGAACTCGAAGGCGTCCAGGTGCCGCGAGGGCGGGAACCCGGCCTCCGCCCCGGCGATGTCGAACCCCACCACGCCGCGGTCGCGGTGCCGGACGGCCAGCTCGGCGATCTCCCTGCTACGGGCGGCGTGCCGCATCGCGGTGAGCAGGGTGCCGACCCGGATCGGGCGGCCCGCCGCCGCGGCCGAGGCCGCTCCCTCGGCGAAGCCCTCCTGGACGGCCGTGACCACCTCGTCCAGGCTCAGCCCGCCCTCCAGGTGCTGTTCGGGGGCGTAACGGATCTCGGCGTACACCACACCGTCGGCGGCCAGGTCCTCCGCACACTCCCGGGCCACCCGCACCAGGTCCTCCCGGCGCTGCATGACCGCCACGGTGTGCGCGAAGGTCTCCAGGTAGTTCTCCAGCGAGCCGGAGTCGGCGTTGACCCGGAACCACTCCCCCAGCGCGGCGGCGTCACCGGCCGGCAGCGGATGCCCCACCTGGTCGGCGATCTCGAGGATGGTCGCCGGCCGCAGCCCGCCGTCGAGGTGATCGTGCAGCAGGGCCTTGGGTGCCCGGGCCAGTGCCTCCGGCGCGACCGGGGCAGCCGTCATCGGGTCGATGGCCAGAGCTTGGGTGGTGGTGGGTGCGGGAGTCGTCACCTCGGGCAGCGTAGTGACCACGATGAGGGCCGGCAGCCGGTATCCGGGTGGGTCGTGGCGGCCCCGGCGCTGCTGTCGGTAGCGTCGCGACCATGCCGGTCACCCTCGCCGCCGCCGACCTGTCCGCCCTGCTCGCATGCGGTGAGCCGGTGACGCTGCTCGACGTCCGCTGGGCGCTGGGCGACCCGCACGGCCGTGACCACTTCCGCGACGGGCACCTGCCCGGGGCCGTGTTCGTGGACCTCGACGCCGAACTGTCCGCCCCACCCTCCGCGGCGGCCGGCCGTCACCCGCTGCCCGATGCCGCGCACCTGCAGGAGGCGGCCCGGCGCTGGGGCGTCCGCCGCGACCGGCTCGTGGTCGCCTATGACGACAGCGGGAACACGGCCGCGGCCCGGGCCTGGTGGCTGCTGCGCTGGGGCGGCGTGGCCGATGTGCGCATTCTCGACGGCGGGCTACCCGCGTGGGAGCAGGCCGGGGGCGAGCTCGTCGCCGGTGACGAGACCGCCCCCGAAGCGGGAACCGTGGTGCTGTCCCCGGGCAATATGCCGACCATCGACGCCGATGGCGCGGCCAGCTGGCAGGGCCTGCTGCTGGACGCCAGGGCGGGC
>DASTGO010000221.1:0-12878 GCA_035719045.1 Kineosporiaceae bacterium
CGCCGCCGCCCGGTGGAACGGCCAGGCACCCCAGATCACCACGGGCGCCGCCAGGGTGAGGGACAACCACTGCCAGAACCGGAACTGCAGCACCGGGATCATGGCCATGGCGACCACCGGCACGGTCAGCACGGCGCACACCAGCACCCGCTTCCGCAGCCCGTCCGCCTCGTCCGGGGCCTCTTCGCCGCGCGCTGCCGGCTCCTCCACCGCCTGAGGTGGTTCGGGCAGCCTGGCGGTGTATCCCGTCGCCTCCACAGTGGCGATCAGCTCTGCCGGACTGGCGAGCGCGGGGTCATAGGAGACGTCCGCCGTCTCGGTGGCGAAGTTGACGCTCGCGGCCACACCGGCCATGCGGTTGAGCTTCTTCTCGATCCTCGCCGCGCAGGAGGCACAGGTCATCCCGCCGACGGTCAGGTGAACCGTGGCTGTCAGGCCCGTGCCGGGCGCGGAGTGGCTGTGCGTTGTCATGACGATTCCTGGTGTCGAAGGTGGGGGAGACCACCAGATCGGCGATCCACGGCTCTACTGGTGATGGGCATGGAATCCCGACCTCACGGGAGCGGGCAGCTCAGGGCGAGCCGGCAAGAACCGGTTGACCCGTCGTGCGTAGTGAGTCCAGGCCTTCCCGAACCGCGCCGCCACCTCCCGTTCCTCCCGCAGAGCCAGCCGGGAGTAGATGACGGCCAGCACGGGGAACATCACCAGAGTCGGAAGGGTCGGCCACTGCAAGAGGAACCCGGCCATCACCAGCAGGAAGCCGAGGTACTGCGGATGACGGACCCAGGCGTAGGGGCCCTCCACGGCCAGGCGGCTCTCGCGGACTGCCCGGTGCAGAGCCTTCCACCCCGCGGCGACCAGCCAGAAGCCGCCGCCGATGAACCCGTAGCTCGCCAGGTGGAAGGGGGACAGGTGCGGATCACCCGACCAACCGATGAGGTCGTTCCACAGGTGGCCGCCGCCGTGGGTCACGCGCAGCAGCGGGAATCGGTCGCCGAGCCAGCCGGACAACAGGTACACCGTCAGCGGTGCTCCGTACATCTCCGTGAACAGGGCGACCAGGAAGGCAGTGAACCCGCCCATGACGGTCCAGTCGCGGCGGTCATTCCGCGGGTGGTAGAAGCTGAAGGCGAAGACCACCAGCACGCCCGTGTTGATGACCACGAGGGGCCACAACCCGTAGTCCGTGCCCATGGCGAATCTCCAACCTCCCGCGAGGTATCGCCCTCGCCGCCGGTCTCGGGGAAGAGGACTGAGCCCCTTGGAGCCCTACCCGTGGCGGGGCCACCGCACCTGACATGACCAGCCTCGGCCCCGGCCATGAAGATTCCCGCGGCGACAGTGTGAAGGTTCGTTGAAGTTCCCTCCGGTCCCGCTGGTGGCGCTGCAGAGCCTGGAAGAGGTTCTCGTCCGGAATGCGCAGCCAACACCGGACCGCCCCCCCCGACGACACCAAGGCGTCCGGACGCCGGTTATGAAGAAACTCTGAAGATCTTGTGGCCGGAGCGGTGTAGCCCTCGGCGTACCCCTGAAGTGAGGCAGACCTCAGTTACAGTCCCGCGCATGGGTGGAAGCCATTCCCACGCGCCCAGCGCGGCAAGGGATTCCGATCATGAGATCGGCGCCAGCGCCGGTGTCCGTACGGCGCTGTTCGCCGCGGTCGCGCTGATCACGTTCGGGGTCCTGTTCGGGCTCGGCCTGCTGTGGCCACGCGGGCCGTTGCCGCCCAGCGCCCGGCAGGCTGTGACCTACGCCGGGGGAACCATCCAGTCCGCGCAGGTGACGTCGGTGACGACCGCGTCCTGCCCGGGAACGTCGGACAATCGCCTGCCGGACGGCACCATCCCCACCACGGTCACCTGTGTGACGGTGCAGGCCCGACTGTCCGACGGTGACCGAACCGGTGCCGTCGTGTCCGTTCCCGTGTCCCCGCAGATCTACCAGGCCGGCATCCGCTCCGGCGATCGGATCAACGTCGTCCGGTACCCCCAAGCGGCTGGGCAGCCGGACGCCTACTCCTGGGTGGACTTCTCCCGAGACCTCCCGTTGGGCGTGCTCGGGGTGATCTTCGCCGTCCTCGTGGTGGCGGTGGCGCGACTGCGCGGCGTGGCCGCACTGGTGGGCCTGGGGCTGGGATACCTGACGGTGCTGAAGTTCATGCTGCCCGCGCTCCAGCGCGGGGAGAACGGTGCCGCGGTCGCGTTCGTCGGCTCGGTAGCGATCATGATTGTCCTGCTCTACGTCGCGCACGGGGTGTCGGCGAAGACCACGACGGCACTGCTCGGCACGGTCGCCGGGCTCGCCGTCACCGCAGGCCTGGCCGTGTGGGCGTCCGGGGCCGTGCATCTCAACGGGCTGACCAGCGAGGACAACTACACCCTGAGCATGCTCACCGGCACCAGCCTGTCCGGGATCATCCTGTGTGGCATCGTGGTGGCGGGGCTGGGGGTGCTCAACGATGTCACGGTCACCCAGGCGTCCGCGGTGTGGGAGTTACACGCCAGCGCGCCGCACCTGGGAGCAGGGCGGTTGTTCGCGGCAGGCATGCGGATCGGCCGGGACCATCTGGCGTCCACGGTGTACACGATCGCGTTCGCCTACGCGGGGGTGGCGATGCCGACCCTGCTGCTCATCGACCTCTACCGGCAGCCCCTGCACCTCGTGCTCAGCAGTGGCGACATCGCCGAGGAGATCGCCCGCACCCTCGTCGGCGCGATCGGCTTGGTCCTCGCGATCCCCTTGACCACGGGCATCGCGGCAATCGTGGTCTCCCGCAACGCCACCGACCGGGCGATTCGGCATCTGCGGCGACCAGCACCTGAGGGCGACGCCCCGGCCGTGGCTCACGCCACCGATGCGCCCCGAGCCTTTCCTGCCTACCGTCTCGATCCTTCCTACCCGCAGGATCAGTCTCGGCCCCAGGGAACTTCGCTCCTGTGATGATCCGGCGCCGGGCTGTCGGCGACACCGGGACGGTGATGCTGAACCGGGCCCCGCAGGCGGCGGGTGACACGTACGCACTGGTGTTCGGCAGCGTGGGCGCCGGAGACCCGAGTGCTCCGGCGCCCGAGTGACGTCAAAGCTCACCGCTTGCCGCGGGCCTGGGCGAGTGCTTCACGCTGGGTCTGGTAGGTCTCCAGGTCGATCTCTCCCCGGGCGAATCGGTCGTCGAGGATCCTTTCGGGGCTGTCCTGCTGCGGACCCCCGACACCTCCTGTGCCGGTGGGCAGAAACCGGAGCACGAAGAAGACGATCAACGCCAGCGGCACGAGCCAGAACAGGCTCATGAGCCAGCCACCCCAGCCCATGCCCCAGCCGAACATCATGATCGGCTCCCTTCCGCCCGGGCTTCGGCTGAACGTGCACCGCCGGGCGTCTCGTCGATTTGAGGCCGTTCTGCGGGGCCGGAGTTCTCCCGTCCCTCGAATCCAGCCTCTCCCCGGCGTGCGCACATCTCCAGGGCGAAACGGCGAGGATTCGGTGAAGACTGTCGGCGGGCACGCTGTATGAAGGTGGGTGGGTGCGCCGCGATCCTCAGTTCCGGTAGGACAGCGGGACGATCATGCCGCGTTCTGCGTGGTAGATGTTGTGGCAGTGGGCCATCCACTGCCCGGGGTTGGTGGCGTCGAAGTCGACGTCGAGGGTCTGCATCGGTTTGACGATCACGGTGTCCTTGCGGGCGCCGTTGTCGATGAGGCCGAAGGTGTGCCCGTGCACGTGCATGGGGTGGAACATCATCGTGTCGTTCACCAGGCGGAGCCGGACCCGCTCGCCCTGCCTGACGACGAGCGGTGTGGTGTCGGGGTAGGACTTCCCGTTGATCGTCCAGCGGTACGGCGACATCGTCCCGCCGAGGTTGAGGACGTGGGTGCGGTCCGGCGCCTTCTTCGTCAGCCGGGCCGCTTCGGCGGCCTTGAGCGCGCTGCCGACCAGGACGCTGCGGTCGAGCTCCTCCGGCCGGAACGGCAGCTTGGGTGACGCGCCGGCTCCGGTGCGGATCAGGGCGAGCGCTTCGCCTTCCTTGCCTTCGGCGAGGGCGACGAGAGGGAAGAGGCCGTCGGCGAGGGTGACTTCGACGTCGTAGCGTTCGCCCATCGCGACGATCAGGGCGTCGGTGGTGGTGGGGACGACGGGGTAGCCGTCGGTGTGGGTGACGGTGAGCTTGTGCCCGGTGAGGGCGACGCGGAAGGCGGTGTCGCTGCCTGCGTTGACGATCCGGATCCGGACCTTCTGCTTCGGCTTGGCGGTGAAGACCTGGGCGGCGTCGGGGATGCGGCCGTTGGCGACGTAGTACGGGTAGACGACATCGCCGGCCCCACCGAGGATCGGGGACTGCGCGCCCTCACCCATCGAGCCCATGTCCATCCCGGGCATGCTGTCGCCGCCGGACATCGAACCGTGCGTCATTCCGGGCATGGAGCCGTGGTCCATCCCGGGCATGCTGTCGCCGGAGCCGCTGGTTGCTCCGGGAGTGCCCGACCCACTGCCGGAGGAGGTTGCCGCAGTGAGGCCGGCGAGGATCTGGTCGGGGGTGCGTCCGGCGCCATCGGTCCAGTCGTCGAGGACCAGGACCCACTCGTGGTCGTACCTGCCGGGCTCGTGCGGGTCGTCGACGACCAGGACGCCGTAGAGGCCGCGGTCGAGTTGGATGTCGTGGGGGTGGTAGAAGTACGTGCCCGGATCGGGGGCGGTGAACTCGTAGGTGAACGTGCCGGCGGCCGGGATCGGCTTCTGGGTCAGGCCGGGGACGCCGTCCATGTCATTGCGCAACGCGACCCCGTGCCAGTGGATGCTGGTTTCCATCGGGATGTCGTTCTCGACCGTGACCTTGAGCAGGTCCCCGGCCTTGGCACGCAGCAGCGGCCCAGGGGCGGTGTCGCCGTAAGCCCACGTGCTCACCGTCGGTCCGCCGAGGTCCAGGGTGACGGGACGCGGGTTGAGAGTGGCCGTCACGGTCTGCTGCCCGGCGCGGCGGCGTGCTGCCTCCGCGGCGCGGACGGCGTCGGAGGTGGGGCTGATCAGGCCGCCGGTGGGAGTGGGTTCGCCACTGGCGGTGGTGCGGGCGCAGGCGGCCAGGGTGGCCATCCCGAAGACGCCGGCAGTGGCGGTGAACAGCTGTCGGCGGGTCAGGGGGGTCACGGGTCGTGGGTTCCTCTCACTGCGATGGTCAGCCCGGCCGTGCTCTCGGCCCTGGGCGATGGGATCGGCTCGACGGGCGCATGGGCGGGCTGAGGTCGTGGGTGCGCAACCGTCCGCCGGTCCCGCACGGGGGTCGGGGCCGGCGGACGGCGTTCTGGGTCAGCTGGTGAGATGGCTGGTGGCCTGCTTGAGCAGGTCGGCCGGGGCCAGCCACATGGAGGGGTATTCGCCGTACCAGCGTTGGACGCCGGTGGCGTCGATCAGGACGAAGCTGTGGCCGGGCAGCCCGGCGTGCATGCCCTTGCCGAGGGTGCCGTACTCCTTGGAGACGGTGCCGTCGTCGAGCAGGAACGGGGTGGTGACCCCGTTGGCGGCCATGTCGGCGAGGATCTGGTCCTTGGTGTTCATGACGATCGGCAGGACGACGATGTTGGCCTTGTCGAATGCGGCCTGGTTCTTGGTGATCTCGCCCATCTGGGTGATGCAGGCCTGGCAGCCGGCGCCCTCGGAGAAGTAGAGGATGACGTTCTTGCCGCGGTAGTCGGACAGGTGCACCTGTTGCCCGGCGGTGTCGGTGAGGGTGAAGTCGGGTGCGGTGCGGGCGGTGGTGGAGGACTGCGGCCGGGAGTTGAGCATCATCACGCTCACCACCACGACGATGACGACCGCGGCGGCGGCCCACGCGGCCAGCACCAGTTGCCTGCGCCGCAACGCCTGGTGTTCCAGTTCACGGCGTTCGGCGTTGACGTGTTCGCGGCGTTCGGCTTCCTCGCGCCGGGCGGAGGTGCGGCTGGTGCTCATCGGGGATCCTTCCGGGCATCGTGGCCTGCCGCGGTGGCGGCGGAGACCGTGGCGACGGGCGCGGGGTGGCAGCAGGAGTGGGGCTCGACCGGGTCGCGCGGCTCGTCCTGCGGTGGCAGGGGCGGCCGCTCGTCGCCGCCGGTGGTGGAGCAGCAGGAGGACGTCTGCGCAGCGGCCGCGCCGTCCTCGGCGGTGTCCGGGTCTGCGTCGAGGTGAGGGGTGGGCCGGCGCCTGCGGTCGGCGAGGGTGTAGTACACGAACACGGCGGCGAGCCCGAGCATCCCGGCGCCGAGGATCGGTTCGGGGACGGGGGCGGTCCAGTCCTCGATCCGGTGGAAGATCCGGGCCAGTTGCCGGCCGATGGCGACCTGGAAGCCGGGTCCGCTGGTCATCTTCCCGGCGTTGCCGAGGTAGAGGATGAACCCGCCCATCACCGCGAACGCGATCGCCACCAGCAGGTTGACGGTGTTGGTGACCAGGGTCCGGTCGCCGGGCAGGTGGATCCGCACGGGTGCGGCGCGCAGGAAACGGCGTTCCCCGAGCCGGAACCGGTCCCACAGCAGGGCCATGGCGAACAGCGGGAAGACCATCCCGAAGATGTAGGCGAGTCCGAGCAGCAGCCCGCCGGCCGCGGATCCGGACAGCGCCGACAGGGTCATCACCCCGGCCAGCACCGGGGCGCAGCAGCTGGAGGCGATCCCGGAGAACACGCCGAGCGCGAAGAAGCTGGCCGAGTCACCGCGGGTGGTGTCGGGTGCCCGTAGCGACCGCGGCAGGCTCCACATCCGCCCGGTCAGCGAGAACGCCGCCAGGACCAGCATCAGCGTGCCCCCGGCGTAGTACAGGGGAGCGTGATACCTGGCGATCGTGGCCGACAGCAGGCTCATCCCGAGCGTGATCGGGATCAGGACCAGCCCGAGCCCGGCGGCGAACAGGAACGTCAGCGGCAGCAGCCGCCAGCGCCGGTTCTTGATCGCGATCGCCAGGTAGCTGGGGGCCAGGAACACGATGCAGCAGGGGGCGAACAGGGCGACCCCGCCGGCGAAGAACGCGGCCAGCACGCTGCCGGTGGTGAGCAGGCTGCCCATGGCTCAACCCACCTGCGCCGTAAGCCGGGGCGCGGAGCGGTCGAGCAGCTTGCGCAGCTTGCCACGGGGCAGCCGTCCCGCGCTGAAGAACTCCCCGCCGACCAGCACCAGCGGGTTCATCGCAGGCCGGTGCCGCGTCACGAGTGCCTGGCCTTGCGCGGACCTGACGTCGACCAGCCTGAGTGTGATCGCGTACTGCTCGGCCAGCCCCTGGACCGCCTCGTCGGCGTCGTCGCAGAAGTGGCATCCGGGTGCCTGGACGATGGTGATCTCGACCGGCGCCGCGTCCCTGGGCCCTGTCATCTCAGCCTCCGCACGAGGCCGCCCGTCGGCCCCGCACCTAACCTTCGGGAGCTCACCCAGTGGATTCGTTGGTGAAGCCATGAAGATTTGGTGAAGCCGGAGGCGGGACCTGCCCGGACAGGGCTGGGCGTGGCTCCAGAATGGCCGCATGACGGATCCAGGCGGCCAGCTCCTGCGAGACGGCTCGCAGGCCACCCGCAGCCGAGTCCTGATCGTTGACGACGAGGAGCCTCTCGCCCGGCTCGTGGCCACCTACCTGGACCGTGGCGGGTTCGAGGTGGCACTGGCGTTCGACGGACCGTCAGGGGTCGACCAGGCGCGGGCGGTCGATCCGGATGTCGTGGTCCTGGATCTCGGCCTGCCCGGGATCGACGGGCTGGAGGTGTGTCGCAGCATCCGGACCTTTTCCGACTGCTACGTGATCATGCTGACCGCCCGCAGCGACGAGGTGGACAAACTGGTCGGCCTGTCCGTCGGAGCCGACGACTACATGACCAAGCCCTTCAGCCCCCGCGAGCTGGTGGCCCGGATCCACGTGCTGCTCCGCCGTCCGCGGGCGGGCACCCAGACCCCGGGCACCCAGACCCCGGACACCGAGCGCCCGCCCCTGCGGTTCGGCCCGCTGGTGATCGACCTCGCCGGGCGGGACGTCCTGCTGGACGACGAACCCGTGCCCCTGACCCGCACGGAGTTCGACCTGCTCGCCACTCTGGCCGCCCGACCCCGGATGGCGTTCACCCGCCGACAACTGATCCACGCGGTCTGGGGACAGGAGTGGATCGGTGACGAGCACCTGGTCGACGTCCATATCGGGCATCTGAGGCGCAAGCTGCGCGACGATGCCGCAGACGCCCGCTTCATCCGGACCGTCCGCGGTGTCGGCTATCGGCTGGGAACGGGCGAATGAGCAGGGCGGCGATCGTGCGGGACACCGTGGACGCCCACCGCCGAGGCGACCCCGGCCGGACCTGGAGGCCATCGCGGTGAGCAGGGCCACGACAGCCCTCGGACGGCGCCGCCGGTCGGCAGGGCTTGCGACCAGGCTTCTGGCGGCCTTCATCCTCGTCGTCCTGTCCGGCACGATCACCGCCTGGCTGGTCGCCGCAGCCGTGTCGCCCGGTCTCTTCCACGCCCACATGCGCCAGGCCGGTCCCCATGTCTCGCCCGAGGCCACCGCCCATGCCGAGCAGGCGTTCCGCTCCGCCAACGGGCTGTCCCTGGCGTTCGCGTTGCTGGCCTCGCTGATCGCCTCCGTCGCCGTAGCGGTCTACCTCACCCGCAGGCTCGGCCGGTCGCTGCAGCCGTTGTCGAAAGCCGCCGTCGAGGTCAGCGACGGCCGCTACGACGTCCACGTGCCGATGCCGGGGCTCGGCAGCGAGTTCGATGACCTGGTCATCGCCTTCAACCAGATGGCCGGCCAGCTGCAGCGCGTCGAACTCACCCGCCGACGCCTGCTCGCCGACCTGGCACATGAACTGCGTACCCCGGTCGCCACCCTGGATGCCTACCTCGACGCCCTCGAAGACGGCGTCGCCACGCTCAGCGGCGACACCCTCGACGTCCTGCGGACGCAGACCCGGCGCTTGACCAGGCTGGCCGAAGACGTCTCGGCGGTCTCCCGCGCCGAAGAACACCAGCTGCCCTTCAAGCCAGTGCCCCTACCGCCCGGGGAACTCGTCGCGGCCTCGTGTGCGGCCGCAGCCGACCGGTTCGCCGAACGGGAGGTGCACCTGCGTCCCGCGGTAGCGCCGCACCTGCCGCTGGTCGAGGTGGACCCCGACCGGATGGGACAGGTCCTGGGCAATCTGCTCGACAACGCCTTGCGGCACACCCCACCCGGCGGCGAGGTGACGGTGTCGGCCGACCTCGTCGCCCCCGGAACCGTCCAGCTGCAGGTCCGCGACAACGGCGAAGGCATTGCGGCTGAACACCTGCCCCACGTCTTCGAACGGTTCTACCGGGTCGACGCCGCCCGAGATCGCGGCAGGGGCGGATCAGGCATCGGCCTGGCGATCGTCAAGGCACTCGTCGAGGCCCACGGCGGCAGAGTCCGCGTGAGCAGCGACGGCCCCGGACGTGGCACCACCTTCACGGTTCTTCTCGCACCCGTGGGCCAGATGTCGCAGACCTCGACATCACGGTAGCTGAGCCACTCCCGACGGCGGGGACGACCAGCTGTTCCCCGCGAGCCTGACCACGAAGGAGCCTGTCCCGCAAAGGATCCCGGACTCGGGCATCTCATCACCGCAACCGCGGAGGACAACTCGATGGGCAAGCAGACAGCACGTGACGCCGACCGCAAGGCACGTGTGGAGGCCATCAGGCGACAGCAGCAACGAGCCGACAGGCGGCGGACGACGATCTGGGTGAGCGCAACGGCGGCGCTCGTCGTGCTGCTTGCGGGCGCGGTCGCCTGGGTCATCCTCACCGGCCGGAACGCTCCTTCGCAGGCGCTGACCGGGCTCGTGACCTACGCCAACCTCTCCCGCGATCACGTGGAAGGCACGGTCACCTACGCGCAGACGCCGCCCGCCGGTGGGAAACACTCCGCCGTGTGGCAGAACTGCGGCGTCTACACCTCGCCGATCGCGAACGAGGCCGCCGTCCATTCTCTTGAGCACGGAGCGACGTGGATCACCTACCGGCCGGACCTGCCTGCCGACCAGGTCAAGGTCCTCCAGGACGATGTCCGAGGCCAGCCGTACGGACTGCTCAGCCCCTACCCCGGACTGCCCGACGCAGTGGTGGCCACTGCCTGGGGCACCCAACTCAAGCTCTCGTCAGCGACCGACCCCCGACTCAAGCTCTTCATCACCACGTACGGCGACGGGATGAAGGCACCGGAGCCAGGCGGAGAGTGCACCGGAGGAACGGGCACCCCTCAGCCCTGACACGCTCCACCAACGGCCTGCCTTCGCGGGCCCGGTGATCGAGCACGTGATCGACCCCGCCGACGAGCGGACCACGGCGAGCAGCGCCTCCAGGGACCGACGCACCGGACACGCTGGGACTGAAGGACCGGGCACCTCAGCCGCGTCAGGGTTTCGGAGCGTTCGGGTGAGGTGGTGTGTGATGGACGATCTGCGGCGATTCCAGCATCCCCGGTTCGCGCGCCTGTACGAGCAGTTGGGGGCGGAGGCGGACGCGCGTGGCGCGACCGGGCACCGCAAGCGGCTATTGGCCGGGCTGTCCGGGCAGGTGGTGGAGGTCGGTGCCGGGAATGGCCTGAACTTCCCGCACTACCCGCCTGAGGTCGGCCTTGTCCTCGCCGTCGAGCCGGACCAGGCCCTGCGCGGCCGGGCGACTCGGGCCGCGTCGAGGGCGCCTGTGCTGATCGCGGTCCGGGCGGGGCATGCCGAGGCGCTGCCCGTGGCCTCGGGCAGCGCAGATGCCGTCGTCGCGTCGCTGGTGCTCTGCTCGGTCCCCGATCAGGCCCACGCCCTGGCCGAGATGCGTCGTGTGCTCAAGCCCGGCGGAGAACTGCGCTTCTACGAACATGTGCGCGCCCGGCAGTGGTGGCGCGGCGCGATCGAGGACCTCGTCACGCCCTTGTGGTCACGCCTCGGTGGTGGCTGCCACCCGAACCGCCGGACCACGGACGCGATCACGGCGGCCGGGTTCGAGATCACCGAGCTGGACCAGTTCCCGTTCAAGGTCAGCAGCCAGGTTCCGCCCACGCCGCACGTCCTGGGACGCGCCCGGGCGCCTCGTTGAGCCGACAGCGGAGGTCACCGGCTCGATGAGGCGCCCGGGTGAACGGTCCTACCCCGGAGGGCGCGGTCAGGCGGGTGCGTTGATCCGCAGCTGGGCGGTGACCGGGGTGGGGTTGGCGAACAGGTCCAGGACGGGGCAGTGCCGCTCGACGGCCTCCTGCAGCTCCTGGTAGCGCTGCGCGGACTCGGGGCCGGACAGGGACACGGTGACGCGGATGGCCGAGAAGCCGGGGCGCACGGAGTCGTCGAGACCGAAGAACCCACGGACGTCGAGGTCACCTTCCGCCTCGATGCTGATCTCGTCGACGGTGACGCCGAGTTTCGCCGCCCAGAAGCGGTACGTGATCGCCTGGCAGGACGCCAGCGCCCCGAGGGCGTACTCCACCGGGTTGGCCGCGGAGTCCTCGCCGCCCAGGGTGGCGGGCTCGTCCACGAGGAACCGGTGCTGTCGGGCGCGGACGGTGGTGCTGATCACGGTGGACGAGCCGGTGGCCTTGAAGGTCACGCCGGCCCGGGAGGCGTCGTCGGCAACGGCTGCGGCTGTGGCGTCGATGATCGCGGTCAGGGACATGGCAGTCTCCTTGATCTAGAAGGGGGAAGGCAGTGCCGACCGGTGCCCGTGGCAGGGCCGGGCGCGGTGAGCGGGGGACCTGGCTGTGTGGCCGCGCATGTAAGTGGCCGTACATGGCAGGAGTCACGGGTAGCGGCCGAAGGGTGGCGAGCGAGCCCGAGCCGATAGGAGGCAACTGCCCGGAACGGACGTTTGGGTGAACCCGAATCAGTTCTGCTTCAACACATCGCGGTGCCGGCTCGGCCCAGGTCGGCCCAGGGTCGGCGGGCGGGGTGAAGGTCTGGGCTCACGAACCAAGGTGTACCTCATCTGCACCAGTCTTGTCGAGATAGTGTTGATGGCCTGGTGGCTCTTCCGTGACGGCCAGGACGGACACCGACCATGAAGGTTCGATGAAGCTTCCTCCGCGAGGCCCATTTCGCCGCGCCTGGACCGACCTCGCCTGGCAGCCTCGAACCACCGGGCACCACGTCGCCCGGCGCGAGCAGCTCGCCCACCTCATGACGGCTGGAAACGTCTCCAGGAGAGAGAGTCTCCGGCGCGGGCTGGGCCGCACGCATCGTCGCAACGCACCCGTGTCGGAGGTTTCTGTCGTGATGTCTGCTGCCCGTGGGGGCCGTTCCCGTTCCCTGCTGGCTGTTCCCGTTCTCGGGTTGGCCCTGGCGGTCAGTGCCTGTGGTGGTGCCTCGGGCGGCGGGGGTGGCGCGACGACGTCCGGGACGTCCTCCGGGTCCTCCGGCATGTCGAGCAGTGGCTCGATGCCCGGGATGTCCAGCGGGCAGTCGATGCCGAGCATGACCAGCTACCCGCCGGTCACACCCGGCCCGTCCGCGACGGGCGCGCACAACGCGGCCGACGTCGCCTTTGCGAGCGGCATGATCCCCCATCACGGGCAGGCCGTGGTGATGAGCGACCTGCTGCTCGCCCGCAGCGGCAACGCCGAGGTGAAGGGCCTCGCCCAGCGGATCAAGCAGGAGCAGACCCCGGAGATCACCGCGTTGGCCGGCTGGCTGAAGGGCTGGGGCAGCACCGTCCCCAACCCGTACGCCGTGATGGACGACCAGATGGCCGGGATGGGTCAGGGCGGCATGATGAGCAACGCCCAGATGCGGCAGCTGGAGTCCGCCATGGGGACTGGCGCGGACAAGGTCTTCCTGACCCTGATGCCCGAACACCACCAGGGCGCGATCGACATGGCGAAGACCGAACTGGCCAAGGGCGTCAATCCCGAGGCCCGGAAGCTGGCAGAGTCGATCATCACCA
>DASTGO010000222.1:0-2903 GCA_035719045.1 Kineosporiaceae bacterium
CGCTGCCCGCCGCGACGGGACTGGTCCGGGCCGAACCCGGCCGCCCGGCGCCCGCCGCACCCGTGGTGGGCGTGACCCTGGCCCTGGCCACCACCGGCGGAGCCGGCCGGCTCGTGCTCGCCGAGGTGGCCGCCGACGGCACGGTGGGACCGGCCCGGACGGTGGCGGTCCCGGCCAAGCGCAGCGTGGGGATCCCGGTGACGGCCGGGACGGCGGCGTTGCTGATCCGGGCCGACGACACCGCAGCCCCGGTGGTGGCGTCGCTGGTGGTCTCCGCCGCCGATGCGGCGGGACCGCTGCTGTCGGTGCAGCCGGTCCGCCCCGGCTCCCGGGCCGCGGGTTCCGCCCCGGTCGTCACCGAGGACCTGAGGGCCGGGCTCGTCGCCGTCCGCTGACCCTGCCGGCCGCGGGGTTGCTCAGCCGTCCTCGCGGTAGCGCGGGTCGACCTGTTCGGGACTCAGCCCCAACAGATGTGCCAGCTGCTCGACGACCACCTCGTGGACCAGGGCCGCCAGATCGGCGTCGTCGGCCGTCCGGCTCTCCACGGGGCGGCGGTACACGACGATCCGGGGCGGGAGCTGACCCTGCGGCGGGAAGTACCGCCCGAGCGGGACCTCACCGTGCTCCCAGGGCGCCGGGTCACTGGGCGGGACGTCCTCGACGGCGAACTCGACACCCCCGAGTTGCCGCCGCCACCGGCCCTCCAGGCGCTCGACGGCGTCCAGCACGAACTCGTCGAACCGTTCCGCCCGGGTGCGCCAGGCGGGAACGCCTCGCGGCATCAGCGGGCCGCGCAGGCCCCTGCCGTGCCGGTCCCGGCGCGGGCGGGAAGGCGCCGGCCAGGTCCTCGGACCGGTGAACGCCGGCGGGACGGAGGCGGGTGGCTGAGGCCTGCGGGGCATCCAGCCAGGGTAGGCGCTGCGGCCCGGCCGGGGCCCGCAACGCCTGACCGCCGGCCGGGTGATGGTGACGGGGGACCGGGCGCCGCCGTCGGGGAGCCGCCGGGCGGTCCGGCCTGCGGGATCGGTGGGGGATGGCAGGGTGGCATCAGGCACGGGAATCCCCTCGAGATCGGCCCCGCAGGCCCCTCATCCAGCGCGATGTGCCGCCTGCTCCCGGCGTGCCGTATGCGCCAGGGTCGTCCGGGGCTGTACTGTCCGGGCCGTGGCAGGTGTCCGTCGTTGCTCGCGCACCGCCTGCGGTCGCGCCGCGGTGGCCACGCTGACCTACGTCTACTCGGACTCCACCGCCGTCCTCGGCCCCCTGGCCACCTATGCGGAACCGCACTGCTACGACCTGTGTGCCGAGCACGCCGAGCGGCTGACCGCCCCACGCGGCTGGGAGGTGGTCCGGCTCGCTCCCGACCTGGAGCCGGCCGGTCCGACCCACGACGACCTGCTCGCCCTGGCCGACGCGGTCCGTGAGGCGGCGCGCCCCCGGCCCGACCAGGAGGCGGCCGCGAACGCCGTCCGGGAGTCCTCCACGGTCGAGATCGGGCGCCGCGGGCATCTGCGCGTCCTGCGTGACCCGAACCGCTGAATCCCGTCACTGTCCTCACCTCTGCGGGTTCGGAGCAACGAGGCCGTTCGGCTGATCCGTGTCCGTTCCGTCACGAACCTCCCTGTGCTCAACCTCACCGTGGGTGACGCCGAAGCAGTGTCGGTCCGCACCGCTTCCCGTGAAGGGCACGCCCGCCATGTCCGCAGCCTCCCGAGTCCCCAGCCAGCGCACGTCCGGCGAACCTGTCCGGGTCCGCCGCAGCCGGGGACGGACGGCCGTCATCTCCACCCCCCTCGGATCGCTCACCCAGCGTGCGGACCGGCACTCCGCCACCTGCCGGGGCTGTGGCAGCGGACATGTCACCCGGCTGACCATGAACCTCACCGACGGCACCCCGGTCGCGTTCACGTCCTGCCACCGCTGTGAGCACCGGACCTGGGAGCACGCCGGTGACGTACTGATGGTCGGCAACGTCCTGGACCGCACGCGCAAGGGCTGACGTGCGGGCCCGGCGCCCAGCCCCACGAGCCGGGACCGCACCTGCCGGGGATCCCGGGGCACGCGACGGCGGGGACCTGAGGGGGCCCGCCGTGCAGCGGGCCGCCGGGTGGGAGGCGCCGGACAGGTCCGGCGGATCGGCGTGTCCGCGAGGCGTCACCCCCCGATCCGCCCGGCGGGGCGCTCGATGCGCGAGGATGGGCCCATGAGCGCGATCGACTCCTGGCTGCGCGAGATCCTGCGCTGTCCTTCCTGCCGGAGCACCCTGCGTGACGCCACCGGCCCCGGTGGTGCCCCTGAACTGGCATGCACCGGCTGCTCGCTGGCCTACCGGATCGACGACGGCATCCCGGTGCTGCTCGTCGAGGAGGCCCGCGACCGGGACGCCGACGGTGTCCACGGCGCCGGCCCGGCGGGACAGTGAGCCCCTGATGGCACTCGACGAGCAACTCCTCGACGATCCCGACGGCCTCAGCGCCGCCGACCCGTCCGGCAGCCTGCGCGCCCTGGCCAGCGCGGGTGCCCAGATCCGCGCCGGGCTGCGCGAGGCCGAGGAGGCCGACGTCGCCCGGCTCAACGAGGACGGTCGCCCGCGTGCCGTCGTCGTGGCCAGCCTGGGCGGTTCGGCCGTGGTCGGGGATGTGCTGACCATGCTGGCCGGCAGCGGCTCGCCGGTCCCGGTGTCGGTCCGCCGCGGCCTGCCCCTGCCCGGCTGGGTGGGTCCGCTCGACCTGGTGGTCGCGGTGTCGATGTCCGGCCGGGCGCCCGGTCCGCTGGGGCTGGCCGCCGAGGCCGCCCGTCGCGGCTGCCGGCTGCTGACCGTCGGCACCCCGGGCTCCCCGCTGGCGGAGGTTGCGGTGCGCACCGGGGGCGTGCACGTCCCGGTCCCGCCGGCGGCCACCCCC
>DASTGO010000223.1:0-11223 GCA_035719045.1 Kineosporiaceae bacterium
TACAGTCGCCCCGATCCTGGCCTGCTGGACATCGAACGCCTGGTCGTGCACCCGGACCACTTCCGCCGCGGGCATGCCCGCGCCCTGCTGGCCGCCCTGCCGCCGAGCCCGGTCACGGTGGTGTCCACGGGCAGGGACAACGCCCCAGCTCGTGCCCTGTACCTGGGGTTGGGTTTCAGACCGGTCGGGGACGCCGAGGTGGTCCCCGGCCTGTGGGTGACCCGCTTCCGCCGGGACGCCCCGGCCACCTCCACTGCGGACCCACAGCCGGCCGGGCAAGCCGATGCCCACGACCTGTGGCTGCTGCGACGTCAACTGGAGGACTGGATCTGCGCCCGAGGTATCGACCAATGGCGGCCCGGCGAGGTCGCCGAGCAGACCATCTCGGAGCAGATCACCACCGGTGAATGGCACGTCCACCGGCACGACGGGATCCTCGTCGCAGCGCTACGGCTGCTGTGGTCGGACCCGCAGTTCTGGGGTGACGGCGACGACGGCGACGCGGTCTACGTCCACGGTCTGATGGTCGATCGCCGCCACGCCGGCCACCAGATCGGTGAGCGGCTCCTGGCTTGGGCCGGCGAGCAGGCACGGGCCGCGGGCAGGTCCTGGCTTCGCCTCGACTGCGCCGCCGGCAACACCGCACTCTGCGACTACTACCGCTCCCGCGGCTTCACCCCGGTCAGAACCCAGAACCTGCCCGACGGCCTGTTCGACGTCGTCCTGTGGCAACGGCCCACGGTCCCGTGACCGGCTGGCCGGGGCAGGTAGGTCAGGGGTGGGTGGGCAGCCGCTGGGTTGAGCAGGCCTGAAGGGCTTCGGTGACGTGCTGGACGGCATCGCGCATGTGCTTGCCGTAGGCGTCATCGGCCAGTTCCTGGGTCCCTTGGGTTGCTGCGGCGAGGTGGGTGCGTGCCTGGTCGAACTGGCCGAGCATGCGGTGGTCGTCGGCGAGGTTGAGGTGCAGCGTCGGCAGGAAGCCGCGCACGGTCAGAGTGGGGTGGACACGTTGGAGTCGCTCGTCGGTGAGGTCTTCGGTCGCGGCCATCGCCCGCTGATCCCAGGCAAGTTCTGCCTCCGGGGAGTCCTGCAGGTCGGCCAGGGAGTGGGCGAGGATGCAGCGGTGGGCGGGGTCGCCGTGGTCGCCGACCTGACGCCATAGGTCCTCCATCTGCGCCCGGGCCTGCACCCGGTGTCCTTCCTGTCCCAGGGTGATCGCGGCGGTGACGGCGGTCAGGATCGGGTCGATGGTGTTCACGCTGCTCCTGTCGAGTCGTGGGCGGGGGTGTCGGGGCGGGGGAAGGCGGGCATGGGCATGAGCACGCTGGTGATGCCGGTCCGGTGAGCGCTGCGGATGACGACGGGCTGATCGGGTCGTGCGATCTGGAATCCCAGGTCGGGGCCGGCGCCGTCGGTGAGCACCGCCCGCAGCCGGGCCGGATCGAAGCCGAGGACGACGCCGTCGCCACGGATCTCGGCGTCCACGCTGACCGCGCGCCGGTCCGGGCCGGGGCGGATCACGCGCAGACCCCGCCGGGGGTCGGCGTCCCAGCACACCGGTCCTGCTCCGGCGTCCCGGGTGGCGGTGAGCAGTTCCCGGCGGCTGGCCAGGATCCTCGTGGCCGGGGCGGGCATGTGGTCCAGCAGCATCCGGTAGTCCGGGAACTGTTCGGGTATTGCGGCCAGCACGCGTTCCTCGCGCGCCGACCCCAGTCGCACCTGCGTCGTCACGTCCCCCGCCTGCGCCGCGCTGGGCCCGGGCGCCTGGTCGAACTCCAACCGCACCCGGTCCTGCTGTCGTAGCCACGGCCCCAGTCGCTGCAGCGCCGTTGCCGTGACCACGGCGCAGGCCCCCTCGCACTCCTCGGCCTCGTCCAGCGGCAGGGACTGCACGACCATCCGGTACCGATCGGTGGCGACCAGGGTCAACTCCCTGTCCCGCACCTCGATCAAGACGCCCGACACCACGGTGAGGTCGTCCGTCCGCTCCAGGCTGCGGTCGACCGACCGGCAGGCTCGCCGGGCCGCGTCCGCCAACTCACCTCCAGCGACAACGGCCACGCCCCGCCGGCCCCCGGCCAGCACGCTGAGCGCGGCGGCCGCGCTGGACTGCGCCTGGCGCAGCGCCCGTTCCATCCCTGCCAGGTGTTCGGCCAGCGCCTCACGCACGTCCGGCGGCGGGGCGGCGAGCAAGGGGCGGACCTGGGCGATCCGCAGCCCGGCGCCACGCAGATGACGCAGGACCAGCGCCTGGGGCACCTGCCGGCGGTGGTAGTAGCGGTAACCGGTCACCGGGTCGATCTCGCCAGGAACCACCAGTCCGCAGTCGTGGTAGAAGCGCAAGGCGCTGGCGCTGATCCCCGTGGCCCGGGCGAACTCGCCGATCGTCAACCGGCCCTGCGGATCGCTCACGCCGCCATCCTGAGCCTTCGAGCATCATGAAGGTCAACCGCAAGGCGCCCCCGGACACGACCCGCTCAACGGGCCCCGGCTGCGCTGGCCAGGGCGTGGCGATCTTCACTGCAGGGGTGTTCCGATTCCTAGGAACCGGAACACCCCTCCCGCACCCTCACCGGCCCGGCGTTTCCGCAGGTCACCGACCCCCAGGCTCGTTCCAGAAGTCGTTCCGTCGATCATGGTCCAGAATTCTCGTACTAGTTCGAAAATGATGGTGACCAGGCGCGCGACAGCCTCCCGGCGGAGCGCAGCGGAGCCGGGATCGGGTTTCGGGGGTCAGGCGACGGGGTGGAGGGTGACGTCGTAGCCGAGGCCTTCGAGTTGGCGGACGTGGTTGCGGATGGCGCGTTGGGTGCCGCCGCGGCGGTCGTAGAAGTCGGGGCCGAGGTCGACGTAGTCGACCGCAGGGTCGGACAGCAGGTGCCAGACGCAGATGAGGATGGAGCGGCCGACGGCGACGATGGCCTTCTGTTTGCCGCGTCGTCGTGCGATCCGCCGGTAGCGTTCGCCGAGGAAGGTGTCGGTCTTGCCGGCCGAGACGGCGGCTTCGCCCAGGACGCGGGCCAGGTAGCGGTTGCCCTTGCCGGTGGCGTTCTTGCCCTTCTTCTTGCCGGCGGACTCGCTGATGGTCGGGGAGAACTTCGCCCAGGAGGCCAGGTGTGCCGCGGTGGGGAACCGGGTCATGTCGACACCGATCTCGGCGATGATCACTTCGGCGGTGGCGCGGCCGACACCGGGGATGGTGTCCAGGCGCTCGACCGCGTCAACGAAAGGGACGATGGCGTTCTCGATCTGGGTTTCGACCTCGGCGAGGTCGGTGTCGATCGCGTCGATGCGGGCCAGCATCTTGCCGAGCAGGAAGGCGTGATGGTCGCTGAACCGGCAGCCGTAGAACGCCTCCTCCAAGTCTGCGATCTTGGTGCGCATCCGGGCCCTGGCCATCTGTGCCAGCAGCTTCGGGTCCCGCTCGCCGTTGATCAGCGCCTGCATCATCTCCCGGCCGGACACCCCGAAGATGTCGGTGGCCACGACCGAGAGCTTGACCTGGGCGTCCTCCAGCAGCTTCTCCACGCGCTGCTTCTCCGCCGTGCGCACCCCGATCAGGTCGGCACGGTAGCGGGTGTAGTCCCGCAGTACCCGGATCGGCGGGGGCGGCACGAAACTGGCCCGGACCATCCCCCGTTCGGCGACCTTCGCCAACCACACCGCGTCGATCTTGTCTGTCTTCGGGCGTCCGGGTAGATGCTTGACATCCCTGGCGTTGACCAGCCACGGGTCCAGCCCAGCCGCCTCCAACAGGTAGAACGGCGCCTTCCAGTAGTCGCCGGTCGCCTCCATCACCACCCGACTCACACCCACCTGCCGCAGCCGATCACACATCCCCAGCAGCGCACGGGTCATCGCGGTGTAGGTGGCGACCTCCTGCAGTCGCTTGCCGCCCGCGTGCGGGTCAGGAACCCGCACGCAACAGACCAGCTCGGCCTTACCGATGTCCAACGCCGCGATCCGTTCGATGACCTGCTCGTCGTCCTGCGTCGGTTCCAGCGCCACGTCCGTCTCCTCACCCACGACGGTGTCCAACCAGACGCTCACCCGTGGGAACCGCAAGGGACATGCGAATCTAGATCACGTGCTCGAAGCCAACATGGACGGGCCCAACTGCGCGGCTCCCCGCGCCCGACTGAAACACGGCCTCCAACGCTCCAAGGAACTCCGACGTCAACGGGTGAACGGACCCCCATTTTCGCTCCGGACGGGCCGCCCGACAGGGCGATCAAAGACTGAAATGACTTCCGGTACGGTCGCGGTGTGATCGACGACGCAGCCCGCCCTCGGGCCGGGCTCGAGCTCGGGTACGCCCGGGTCTCCACCACCAAGCAGAGCCTGGAACTCCAACTCGACGCCCTGACCGCGGCCGGGATCCCGGCCGATCGGACGTGGACCGACAAGAAGACCGGCATCAGCGTCGACCGCGAAGGCCTGACCGCCCTGCTGGCCTACGCCCGGGCCGGAGACACGATCGTGGTCCACACCCTGGACCGTCTCGGCCGCAACCTGCGCGAAGTCCTCAACCTCGTCCACGACCTGTCCGAACGCGGCATCGGCGTCCGGTCCCTGGCCGATCCCCTACCGATCAACACCACCGATGAGGGCATGGGGCGGATCGCGTTCCTGCTGCTGGCCCTGTTCGCCGAGATGGAACGCACCTTCACCGCCGAACGCGCCGCTCACGCCCGCGCCGTCGCCGAAGCCGCCGGCCGCCAAGTCGGCCGCCCAGTCGCCCACCCCGCCGACAAGATCGACTACGCCCGGCTCCTCAAGGCCAAGGGCGAGTCACTGGGCAAGATCGCAGCCAAGACCGGCATCCCCAAGACCTCCCTGCACCGCTACCTCACCGACAGCGCAGCCCTCGACAGCTGACGCTGCCCGTTCCCCGGCGATCTGAGGCGGCACGTGGCTCAGCCCACCTGTACCTACTCCTGGGCTCGTGGGCCTGCCTGCGACGGTCGGTCGAGGTGGTACACGACCTGGGGCCGGACCGGGTGATCTGCCGGCAGCCTCGGGTGGTCGAAGAACGCATGGCGCGTCATCCCGAGACGACGCATGACGGCCTGGGACGGCTCGTTCGTGACGGCCGTCATGGACCACAACTCCGACAGGCCAACCGGCCCGAACGCCACCTCCATGGCAGCCCTGGCGGCTTCGGTCGCGTAGCCGTGGTGCCAGGCGCGACGGGCAAGTCGCCATCCGACTTCCATGCCGCCGCCGCCAGGGATGCCTTCCGGCATCGGGTTGAGCCCGGTGAACCCGATGAACTCACCAGTGTCGATGACCTCCAGGGCCCAGAGCCCGAACCCCTGTTCCTCGAAACGGGCCTCGATCAGGTCGACCAGGGCGTCGCTGCCGTCTCTGTCCAGGCAGGACGGGAAGTGCCGCATCACCTCGGGGGCGGCGTTCATTGCGGCGAACGGTCCGCGGTCGGCCTCGCGCCAGCGGCGCAGCAGCAGCCGAGACGTGCCCAGTACCTCGAACCGGGGTCCCACCACTCGTCAGACGCACCTCCTCGCACCACCTGACCACCTGGGCCGCCGCTATCTGACACCCGAGTCGGCCCCAACCCAAGAGGACGCCTCGCAGACCCATCCTGCTTGGCGCCACCCTTCACAAGATCATCACGGGCCGGACAGTCGTGGTAGTAGGGCCGTCAGCGATTCGACGACGTAGGTGGGTCTCGTCCCGGCCAGTTGCCGGTGGCCACCGCGGTCGACGAGGGCGGTGTCGATACCCAATGCCTGCGCCCCTGCGACGTCCGAGGCTGGGGAGTCGCCGACGTGCAGCACCTCGCGGGCATCCAGGCCGAGCCGGGTCAGCGCGAGCCGGAACGGTTCGGCCCGTGGTTTGTAGGCCCGGGCATCCTGGCTGGTCACGATCGCCTCGACGGTGATGCCCCGCAACGCCACCACCGCGGACACGTCGTCGCGATCGGCATCGGAGACCAGGCATACCGGGATACCGACCTCGCGCAGGAACGGCAGGCTGTCGCCGAACAGGGGTGGATGCCGCCAGAAGGCCATCTGCTCCCGGCACAGGTCCCGCGCATCCACCCGCTCCCCGAAGTGCGCAGCTGCCCCTTCTAGGCTGCCGAGATTCAGGTCCGCCAGGGTGCGGAAGGCTTCGCCGTGGGCCAGGTCGGCCTCCTGATGGAGGCGAAGGAACCACTCACGTGCGACGGCCGCGGGGTCCACCGCGGCGCGTTCGGCCACGCGCGTGCAGATCGGCGGCAACAACTCCTCATCGTCGTGCACGAGCGTGCCGTACAAGTCCAGAAGGATCCCCCGGTACACGGCGGCAGCCTAGGTGATCAATCAGGCCCGGATGCATGGCGACGACCGAGCGGCCTGACTGCGTGGGGCCCTCACCGTTACTTTTCACAAGATCGTCAGTCACGGGCCGGCCAGCGAAAGGCGAAGCCCCATACGTTCTGACGATCAGCGGCCGGTCACAAGTGACTTGATGATCATGTCTGGTACCTATGTGTGCATGACTCCACGTCGCAGGATCGTCGCGGCCACGCTGATCGCGGTCTGTGTCGCCGCCGGATCCAGCCTGGTTGCCGATGCGGCCTCGGCCAAGACCGTCCCGGTCATGCACTTCAAGAACTGCACCGCGATGCACAAGGTCTACCGCCACGGTGTCGGCCGCAAGGGCGCCAAGGACAAGGTGCGCGGCAAGACCAAGCCCGTCACCACGTTCTACGTCAACACCGCCCTCTACAACGCCAACACCCGCCTGGACGCCGACCACGACGGCATCGCCTGCGAGAAGGCGTAACCCAGGGGACCGACCACCGCCCACACTCGGGCATGACCAGCCAACCATCGACAGCGTGACATTGCCGCGGACACGGGTTCCGTTACACCCGTGACCTGGGGCGATGCCCTAGCGGCTGGGGTGTCTCACGGACGTTCGATTCCGATACCCCGCGCCCGCCCCTGCGGGTGCAGTCCCGGGACTCAGCCGGCCAGACGCGAGGCCAGGGTGTCGGACAGTTGCGTCGCCCATGAGGTGCTGATCGGGTCGGGATTGACGAAGGTGAGGACGGCCAGTCGGTCCCGGGTCTGCATCAGGACGGTGACTTGGTGCAGCACCATGCCTCCGCCGAAGTTGACCTCTACCGCGGTGGTCCAGGTTTGGACGCCGGAGGGTGCCTGGATGCCGGGTAGCGCCCCTGGGGTCAGGGTCTCCTGGATTACTGAGCCGTTGGCGTAGGTGATCTTCAAGGTGGGGCAGGAGCCCAGGGTCGACACCGCGCGGGCGTACTGTTGCGCGGCGCCTTGGCCGGGGTAGGAGCGGATCAGGTGTTGCAACTCGACAGCCCCCTGCGGGTCTGCCTCGAAGTCCGCCACCACCTGCTGGGCTCCCGGGACCGTGGTGTCCTTGACCTCTAGCTGCTGCAGCATGTCGTAGCAGCTCTGCCGGTCCGCTGAGGGCGTCTCGTCGACGACCTTGGGGGTGAACGCCTTGTAGGCGCTGGGGAGGTCGGCCGCGGTGACCAGCGCGGCGCGCAGCGGGGTGACCACGGGACCGGTGTCGTTGCGGGTGTGCATCTGGGTGGTCGGGACCGGCGCCGAGTCGGCGTTACCGCAGCCGGTCAGGCTGATCAGCCCGGCAAGGGTGAGCGCGCTCAGGCGTCCGGTCCGGCGTCGGTGTAGGGACATGGGCCCTCTCTTCCTGGTAGTCATGAGGCATAGGCGATGACGCATCGTCGGGTTGCGGCGCGCTGGGCTGTGGCCTGCAGCGTCAGGTCGTGGGAGGCCACCGCCTGGGCGAGAACGCTGCCGGCTGCGCGCAGCAGGGGGTCCTGGTTAGCGGCCAGGTAGGTGGCGATGGCTCCGGCGTCCGGAGACGCGCCCCACCCGCCCTTGAAGGTGCCGGCCGTGGCCTCGATCCACGGACAGGCGCGGTACAGGCTCGTACTGGACGGCAGGTGGACCTCGCTGCCGCCCAGGACCGTGCTGTGCGGGTGGGTCGCCCGTGGTCCGGCGGTCACGCCGGTGAGCAGGAGCAGGCCGCTCAGCGCGGCAGCGATGCCCAGGCGACGCCGGTCGTTGCCCGCCCAGACCAGGACCAGGCCCACGAGCATGCCTGCCAAGGCGAAGGCGCCGGCACCGGATCCGCTGACCTCGGCCATGAAGTCCGCCGGCTGGGTTTGAGGCGCCAGCCGGGTCAGTAGGAACCACTCTCCTACCGCGAGGCCTCCGCAGACGCTCAATCCGCCAAGCACGAGCAGGTTCCCGTCGGCGCGCCGTCGTAGCGCCATCGTGCCGAGACCGAGCAGTCCCCCGGTCACGACGAGAGCGGCCAACAGTCCCCAGCGGACGGCAGGCTGGGCGTTCCACCAGCGGATATCGGCCCCGTAGTTGGGGGCCTGGTGGAAGGCCGTCCACCAGGCGGTCGCACCATGAGGGGTCAGCACGGATCCGAACGCCAGGCCTGCGGTCAAGACCCCTGCGAGTACCAGGCCTGGGCGCAAGGTGGCGGATGGACCGTCCGTCGGCCGGGGCGCGCTGAGCCATGGCACGGCCAGCGTTGGCAGCAGGACCACGGCCGCGACAGCGGCGTAAGTCACCGTGTGGGCAGGTAGGAGGACGTCGACCTGCAGGGGGATCTCGGTGAGGGCCAGGCCGGCGGCGGTCGCAGCGACAAGCGCATCGACCCACCACCAGCGGCTCAGGGAATCGGGATCGTCCAGGACCTGCTGACGGCGTTCACAGGAAGGGTGCCACTTGCGCCGGACGCGCTGATCACGGTTGCCTCCCGGTTCCAGGATCCGCGCTGAGTCGGCTGCTGACGGCATGGTCGCGAGCAAGCGGGCGGCGAACAGGTCCGCGTCGTGCTCGCGGATACGCATCACCCGCACGAATGCCCAGGCGACGAGGACGGTGACGACGCCGAGGCGCCAGCCCACGGGGAAGGTCAGGCCATGGCCGTAGGCGTCGAAGATGACCGGGACGGGAACAAGGACGGCGAACGCCAAGCCCGCGGCCCTGGTGAGATAGGTGCGCATTACGTCGCGCATCGCTATGTGACCCAATTCGTGGGCCAGCACCCGCAGGTTCGCGACTGGTAGCGGCTGGGCCTGTTTCGCGGCCGCCTCAGCGTTCAGGGCGATGCGTAGACCGACGGCCACCCCGTACCGGCCGGGCAGCCCGTATGCCTGGGGGGATCTATCTCGCCCTCCGGCGCCGTCTACCACCACACGGGGTCGGCCCCGCTGAGGTAGCCCGGCGGCGTCCATCACCGCGGCCCAGGCGTCAGGGAGGGCGTGGTTCCGGGGTGCGCTGACCTGGCGGGTCCGGGTGATAAGCGTCGGGGCCAGGACAGCACCGGCCAACCCGGCCACCAGCAGGACCAGCGGCCCGCAGGCGGCGGCCAGGACCTGCAGGCGGTTGACCCTGTCGGTGCAGGACAAGAACGCCTTGATGGTGGACACCGGGGCACCGCCCGCCACGGCTGCCGAACAGGACTGGCCCTGGCGCACCCACCCGTCCCACCGGAACACCAGCAGCCACTGGGCCGCAAACAGTCCCGCAGCAGCCAGGACGAGACCGATCAGCACGAAGGTGGCGGTGGTGGCCGGTGCGATCCGGCCCACCGGACGCGATATACGCCGGGAGATCACGAGGATTCAGGTGAACCGTCCGGCACCACGGGCCCCGCCGCACCCGGCGACCCACCTGCATGACGGCGATAGATGAGGATCACGACCCTGGCCAGTTCCTCAGACTGCTCAGGAGAACGCCCACTTCCCACCGCGGCGGCATAGATCTGCTTCGACGCCTGCTCGACCTGGGCATCGTCCAGGGCAGGCAGCGGCGCAGTCGAGGTGAGCAACTCCCTGGCCTGCTTGCGGCGCCGACGCCGCTCACGCCAACTCCTGCGGACGACCGGACCGATCTTGATGATGCCGTCAGCAGCCAGCGAGACGAGCAGGTCACGGATGACCGGGCCCAGGAGGGACGCCCACAACGTCAGCTCGGCCGCCAACTCCCCGTACCCGAGCAACTCCTCCCCACCCGAAGACGCCTCCGGGTCCTCCAGGAACGCCCCCCAAACCTGCGGCAGGTAAGACACCTCGTCGGGGGCCAGCTCGCGCAACACGTCTTCCACGACCTTGTACGCGGGGCAAACGTCAAGCGGCACCAGATCCACCGGGACCTCCCGTCCGGACGAGTGATCAACTCGTACCACGATCAGCGATCACTCACGTCCAAAACGGGACTTTCCATCTTGAATCACCGGCCTCACCGCACACCCCAACATCCCCCAGACCCGCCAAATCCCGGATACCGGCAAGCGTCCCTTCAGTGGGAACCGCCCAGAAGCCGAGGGTCCTGTCTGCCTGCGGACGGCATGTCCGGCAAAGACCACGGGCAACACCACAGTCCCGAGCCGTCGCTGCGGTTCCACCGAGTCCGACCAACCTGGCCTCGTCCGGGTTATCGCCCTCGTCCCGGTCCAGGGCGCGGCGTGCTGGGTGGTGGTGCTGGCTGGTGCCGGCTGGCAGGTAGCCCGGTGAAGGTCGTGCCGGCGATGCGGGCCGTCTGGACCTTGCGCTTGGGCTTGAGGCGGAGGTTCTGCGCCAGCGCCCTCAGTTCCGGCAGTTGCTCGGTGACCGCCTGCTGCTGGCTTTCGGCCAGTCGGGCCATCGCCGCCTCGAAGTCCTGGGCCTCGCTCTCGGTCCAGCAACCGCGTTCGGTCTCCAGGGCTGCGGCGGCGCGGCCGCGCCCGGGTGTGGCCGCGCCGGGTTCGTTGTGGGAGTACGCGATGAGTCCGCCGCGTCGGATGAGGTGTACGGCGTCGGTGTGGAAGTCGCCGGTGTCGAGGCGTTGCAGTCCGTCTCGGATCCCCAGGAACGAGGAGTCGTGCATCGCTGGTGTGACCATCCGCCCTGTCCCGTAGAGCCTGCGCATCTGCTCGAACCGGTCCAGGACGCTGGCGCGGCTGAGGGCGGCGGGCGCGGCGAGGACGACCAGTTCCACCCGGTACCCGTTGGTGACGGCCCGGGCGGCGAGGTCATCGAGGTCGGGGCGGTTACGTCCGGCGGTCTCGACGACCAGGTCGATGCGTTGGCGCATGAGGTGGTCTTGGGCCATCCCGCGCCAGCGTCGCCCGTCCGCGGCGGTGAAGGCTCCCGCGAGCAGGTCGTCCTTGGCGGTCAGTTCGCTCCAGCGTGGGTGGAAGGCCTTGAACGGGTCCCCGCTC
>DASTGO010000224.1:0-22010 GCA_035719045.1 Kineosporiaceae bacterium
CGGGGAACCACGTGGACATCGATGCCTCCTGTCGCCCGTCCGGACCGTCGTCCTGCTCGACGGCCCTGCCGACGGTGCTGGTCGAGTGCTGCCGGGCGCTGCTGCCCGGCGTCGCTGTCGGGTCGACGGACCACCTGCTCACAGGTCCGGCCGACGATCACGGGCCCGGCAAGTCTGGCACGCCCGTCCCCCCGACCGCGCCCCGGCGACCGTTCCCCGCGCTGACCTGCGGCGTCCGCGAACACCGTCCGCGCCCTCACCGGACCGCCACCTCCGACCCGCCTAGGCTGCCCGCGTGACCGCCACCCCGCCTTCCGACCCCGTCCCCCTCCCCGCCACCCCGGTGTGCCGGCCCGCCACCGTCGCGGTCCACGCCGGCCGTCCCGGCCACGTCACCGGCCGCCCGGCCAACCCGCCGGTGCTGTTCAGCTCCACCTACCGGGCGGCGGACGGGGCGAGCGGCCCGGGAGACCGTGTGTACGGGCGCTGGGACAACGAGACCTGGGAGGCGTTCGAGTCCGCCCTCGGTGCACTGGAGGGCGGTGCCGCGCTGGTGTTCGCCTCGGGGATGGCGGCGATCGCGGCGGCCCTGGACGAGGTTCCGCCCGGCGGGGTGGTGGTGGTCCCGCGGCACGCCTATTCGGGCACCCTCGGCCTGGTCACCGACCGGGTGGCGGCGGGCCTGCTGACCGCCCGCCACGTGGACATCGCCGACACCGCCGAGGTGACGGCCGCGGCACAGGATGCGGACCTGGTCTGGGTGGAGTCCCCGACCAACCCGATGCTGGAGGTGGCCGACCTGCCCGCGGTGATCGCCGCCGCGCACGCCGCCGGGGCCCGGGTGGCCGTGGACAACACCTTCGCCACCCCGCTGCTGCTGCGCCCGCTGGAGCACGGCGCGGACCTCGTCGTGCACTCGGTCACCAAGTACCTGGCCGGGCACAGCGACGTGGTCCTCGGCGCCTGCGTCACCGCGGGACCGGACGCCGGTGAACCCGCCCGGCAGCTGTTCGGGCGCCTGCTGCGGCGGCGGACCATGCATGGGGCGATCCCCGGGCCGATGGAGGTCTGGCTGGCCCTGCGCGGGCTGCGGACGCTGCACCTGCGGGTGGAGCGGGCCGGAGCGAACGCCGCCGAGCTGGCCCGGCGGTTGAGCGGCCATCCCGCCGTACTGCAGGTGCGTCACCCCTCGCTGCCCACCGACCCCGGGCACGAGCGGGCCGCGCGGCAGTTGGGCGGGTTCGGGGCGATCGTGTCCGTGGAGGTGGCCGGCGGAGCGACGGGGGCGGAGCGGGTGGCCTCGGCGACCCGGCTCTGGCTGCACGCCACCAGCCTCGGAGGGGTGGAGTCCAGCCTGGAACGCCGCCGCCGCCACGCCGCCGAGGCGCCCACGGTCCCGGAGAACCTGCTCCGGCTGTCGGTCGGCGTGGAGGACGTGGAGGACCTGTGGGCCGACCTCGACCAGGCCCTGCGGACCACCCTCGAGCCCTGAGCCATCCGAGCCCTGAGCCGCCCTGAGCCGCCGGGCCTTCCGGGCACGCCGGCCCACCTGGTCATCGGGTGAACGAGCCGGGGAGTTCGAGCCTGTGCCGCGCTCCGGAGTGAAGTTGCCGGCCGGGCGAACCGATGGTGCTGGTGGGGCCTGGACCAGGCGCCCGCAGGTTCTGCTCCGCCGTCGAAGGGCAAGGACAGCGATGGCCAGACTTCGTGGCAGTCTCGGCGGGAAGTTCCTGATGGCGTTGCTGCTGGTGGACGTCGTCCTGGTGACCGTCGGGGTGCTCAACCTGACCAGCCAGTCGGACCTGTACGCCCGGGTGAGCGCGACGAACAGCCGGGACCTGGTGCCACTGTCGCATCTGCGCGGCGCGCAGAACATGGACCACACCATCGTCATCAGCAACTTCGCGGCCGGGTCGAGCAGCGACCCGGCCATCCGGGACGGGCTGCTCAAGCTGATCCCCGGCTACCGCACTCAGCTCGAGGCCGAGTTCACCGGCCTGCGCCAGTCCGCGCCGGCCGACATGCAGGGCAGGGTGGCGTCCCTGATCGACTCCTACCAGCAGATGACGGCCGCCGACAACGCCTATCGGGCCAGCCCCAGCGGGGAGGGCGCGAAGGCACGGGCCGACAAGGCGACCGCGCTGTACCTGGGCACCGAGCAGAAGTTCGGCGACCTGGCGACCGCGATCATGGCCGACGCGCAGAAGCAGAAGCAGGCCGTGGCCGACAGCTACCGGTCCTCCCAGCAGCGGACGATCGCCCTGCTCGTCCTCGGCGTGCTGATCGGCCTCGCGCTGGCCGTGCGACTGACCCGGTCGGTGCGGCGGCGGACGGCGATCGTGATCGCGGCCCTGACCCGGATGGCCCACGGTGACCTCTCAGCAACCGTGGAGGTCTCCGGCCAGGACGAGATCGCGCAGATGGGCTCCGCCCTGAACACCGGTCTGGCCGCCGTCCGGACGGCCTTCACCGAGGTCACCGGGTCGGTGAGCACGCTGGCCCAGGCGGCGCGCGACCTCACCGACACCTCCGAGGCGAGCGCCGGAGCCGTGCAGGCCGCGGCCGGCGCGGTGCAGGGCATCGCCGACAACGCCGGCACCGTGGCGATCACCGTGGACCGCGCCGCCGCCAGCACGACGGAGCTGGGCGCCTCGATCCGGGAGATCTCCGACAACGCCCAGCAGGCCGCCCGGGTGGCCGGCCAGGCCGTCGGCGTGGTGGAGTCCACCAACGCGACGATCTCCCAGCTGGGCAACAGCTCGCAGGAGATCGGCAACGTCATCCAGGTGATCCAGAGCATCGCCGCCCAGACCAGCCTGCTGGCCCTGAACGCGACCATTGAGGCGGCCCGCGCCGGGGACGCCGGACGTGGCTTCGCCGTCGTCGCCGGTGAGGTCAAGGACCTCGCCCGGGAGACCGCCGAGGCCACGGAGAGCGTGATCAGCCGGGTGCAGGCCATCCAGGCGGACACCGAGGGCGCGGTCCACGCGATCGCCGAGATCGGCGAGATCATTCAGCAGATCAACTCGTTCCAGGGCACCATCGCCGCCGCGGTCGAGGAGCAGAGCGTCACCACGGACGCGATCTCGGCGAACATCGGCGAGGCCGTTCAGGTCACCCGGGAGATCGCCGAGGCCATCGCGAACGTCGGCACCGCGGCCCGGGACGACGCGTCCGCCGTCGACTCCACCCGGGCACTGGCCGCCCAGGTGGCCGAGATGGGCGGACAACTCGGGAAGGTGGTCGGACAGTTCCAGATCTGACCCCACCGGCAGCCGGACCTCGGTGACGGGCGCCTGCACGGGCTGACCGCGCGCCCTGCCCAACCACCGCTACCCCATGACCGCTACCGGCCTACCCAGCGCGTACCGGCCTACCCAGCGCGTACCGGCCTACCGGCGTGTACCGGCCTGCTCAGCGCGATCCTCTCCGCCCGTGTCCACGACCGCTTACGCCAGCTCGGACTTGCGGGGCCGGCCGAGCAGCCGGGGCGCCATCTCGGTCACCGGCAGGCCCTCGTGCACCACGGCCACCACCTGCTCGGTGATCGGCATCTCGATGCCGTGCCTGCGGGCCAGCTCCAGGATCGGCCCGCAGGACTTCACCGCCTCAGCGGTCTGCCGGGTGATCGCCACGGTCTGCTCGACGCTCAGCCCACTGCCGAGGTGGGCGCCGAAGGTCCGGTTGCGCGACAACGGGGACGCACAGGTGGCGACCAGGTCGCCGAGCCCGGCCAGCCCGGCCATGGTTGCCGGTTCGGCCCCCAGGGCGAGACCGAGCCGGGTGGTCTCGGCCAGCCCGCGGGTGATGATCGACGCCTTCGTGTTGTCGCCGAAGCCCATCCCCTCGGCGATCCCGACCGCCAGCGCGATGACGTTCTTCACCGCGCCGCCGAGTTCCACGCCGATCACGTCGGTCTGGGTGTACGGGCGGAAGTACGGGGCGGAGCAGGCCTGCGCGACCCGGTCGGCGACGTCGAGGTCGGCCGAGGCCACCACCGTCGCGGTGGGCTGCCGGACGGCGATCTCCTTGGCCAGGTTCGGCCCGGACACCACGGCGATCCGCTCGTCGGGCACCCCGAGGACCTCCCGGACCACCTCGGTCATCCGCAGCAGGGTGCCCAGCTCGACGCCCTTCGCCAGACTCACCAGGGCCGCCGTGGCCGGGATGTGCCCGCCCCAGGCGAGCAGGTTCGCGCGCAGCGTCTGCGACGGGACGCCGAGCACCACCAGTTCGGCCCGGTGCAGGGCCTGGGCCGGGTCGACGGTCGCGGTGACCGACTCCGGCAGCGGCAGGTCACCGAGGTAGGTGCTGTTGCGGTGCGCCCCGGTGATCTCCGCGCAGACCTCCGCCCGCCGGCCCCACATCGTCACCTGTGCACCGGCGTCGGCGAGCACGACCGCGAAAGTCGTTCCCCAGGACCCGGTTCCCATCACCGCCACGCGCGTCATGCCCGCTCCTTCCCACCGTTGCGCCGATTCGGGTTCCCGGTGCGCGGCAGGTCGTGCTGACGCGGATCCCACCGGACGGACGGCGCCTTCCCGCCCCGGATGCCTTCGAGCAGAACGGTGATCGCCGCCATGATGTCCTCCGTCGCGGCCCGCAGGGTGGGCGCGTCCAGGGGTCGTCCGGCATAGGCGGACAGGTCGACCGGCGGTCCGGCGTGCACGTGGATCGTCTTGCGCGGCAGCAGATGCGGCCGCTTGCCGTACGGCGCGAGGATCTCCTGGGCACCCCACTGGGCGACGGGGATCACCGGGCAGCCGGTGGTCAGTGCCACCCGGGCCGCACCGGTCTTGCCCGCCATCGGCCACAGGCCCGGATCCCGGGTCAGCGTCGACTCCGGGTAGATGCCCACGCACTCGCCCTCCTCGACCGCGCGGACGGCCGCGGCGAGCGCCCGTGCGGCGTCCATGGTCTCCCGGTAGACGGGGATCTGCCCGGCCCCGGCGACGATCCGCCCGGCCAGCGGGATGCGGAACATGCTCTCCTTGGCCAGATAGCGCGGCGGGGCCCCGTTGTCGTAGAGGAAGTGCCCGAAAGTCAGCGGGTCGACGTGGGAGATGTGGTTGGTGACGGCCACGAACCCGCCCTCGCGCGGCAGGTGTTCGGCGCCCCGCCAGTCCCGCTTCGTCAACGCCATCAGGGGCGGCCGGAGCACCGCGACGGCGAAGTGGTACGAGGCGCCGAGCTGGCGGGCTGTCAACGTCTGTCCTTCCGGGCGGCGGGGCGGGCGATGTTCATCCTCTCCCCGGGTCCGCACGGTGTCGAGCCGCAGCCCTGGCGCGGCCTGCGGTACCGCCGGACGGGTGAGGCCGCCGTCGCCGGCACCGCAGTCCGCCGCAGGCCGTCCACCCCGGCGGTGCGGGCGGACCGGTCCGCTGACAGGATCGGCCCGATGCCCGTGTCAGCCTCCCCTCCCCCGCCCGGCCCCTCCCGCGGCGGCTGGACCCTCGTCCTGCCGGTCAAGGGCGGCCCGGCGGCGAAGTCCCGGCTCGGTGCGCCGCCAGAACTGGCCGAGGCCCTCGTCCGGGACACCCTCGACGCGGTGACCGCCTGCCCCGACGTGGTGCGCGTCGTCGTGGTCACCTCGGACCCGGCTGCGGTGGCCCGGGCCCGGGAGGCGTCCGCGGAGGTGGTCCCCGAGCGACGGCCGGGCATGGGGCTGGTGGAGGCGGTGCGGGACGGGATCCGCGCGGTGGCCGACCGGCCGGGCCCGGTCGCGGTCCTGCTGGCCGATGTGCCGGCCGCCCGGCCCGAGGACGTGGCCACCGCCCTGCAGGCCGCCGACGCCGCTCTGTCGGCCCGGACCGCGGTGCCGATGGCCGTGCTGCCGGACACCGAGGGGACGGGCACCGTGCTGCTGGCCGCCCGGTCAGCGGACGCCCTCGACCCCGCGTTCGGACCGGGTTCGGCCGCCGAACATGCCCGGCGCGGCGCCGTCCGGCTGGACCTCGACCTGCCCCGGCTGCGCCGTGACGTGGACACCGCCGCGGATCTGCGGGCCGCCCTGGAGTTGGGGGCCGGCCGGCGGACGACGCGGGCGGCGGCCACCCTGCTGGGCAGTGCCTGAGTCCCGCACCGCCCGAGTCCCGCACTGCCCGACCGGTCACCGGCTGTCCCGGGCCGGAAGCCCCGGGAGCGTGGCGGGCGACGCACTAGGCTGACCGCGTGCAGGCCACCGTGTACCGGTTCGACCCCGCGACGGGGTCCGGCAGCGTGCTCACCGACGCCGGGCTCGTCATCCCGTTCGACGCCGACGCTTTCGGCACCGGCGGCCTGCGGCTGCTGCGTCCCGGCCAGCGGCTCGGGGTCACCCTGTCCGGGGATGAGCCCGGCGCGGTGGTCACCATGCTCTGGCTGGAGAGCGTGGGGCTGGCGCCGGAGAAGCCGTACCGGCCCTGACCGGTCCCCGACCGGCCGGCCGCCGGCCCGCATCTCCGACCGGCAGCCACCCGCTGCGACGACAGCCGCCCAGGGCCGGATCCGCGACCCCGCGCAACCCGTCAGGCCGGGACGAGACCCCGTTCGTAGGTGGCGCCGAGGGCGTCCAGTTTCTCCTGGAAGTGCTCGTAGCCGCGGTCGATGAGGTCGATCCCCCGTACCCGGGAGGTGCCCTCGGCGGCCAGTGCGGCGATGAGGTGGCTGAACCCGCCGCGCAGGTCCGGGACCATGATGTCCGCCCCGTGCAGCTTCGCCGGACCCGAGATCACCGCGGAGTGCTTGAAGTTACGCTGCCCGAACCGGCACGGCAGTCCGCCCAGGCATTCCCGGTAGAGCTGGATCTGGGCCCCCATCTCCCGCAGCGCCCGGGTGAAGCCGAACCGGTTCTCGTAGACCGTCTCGTGGACGATCGACAGCCCGCTGGCCTGGGTGAGGGCGACGACCAGCGGCTGCTGCCAGTCGGTCATGAAGCCCGGGTGCACGGCGGTCTCCAGCACCAGTGAGTTGAGCTCACCGCCGGGGTGGGAGAAGCGGATCCCGTCGTCGGCCACGTCGAGCACCCCGCCGACCTTCCGGAACACGTTGAGGAAGGTCATCATCTCCAACTGCCGGGCCCCGTGCACGAAGATGTCGCCCCTGGTGGCCAGCGCCGCGCACGCCCAGGAGGCCGCCTCGATCCGGTCCGGCAGCGCCCGGTGGGAGAACCCGCCGAGCCGGTCGACCCCCTCGACCCGGATCACCCGGTCGGTGTCGACGCTGATGATCGCGCCCATCTTCTGCAGCACCGCGATCAGGTCCATGATCTCGGGCTCGATCGCGGCGTTGCGCAGTTCGGTGACGCCCTCGGCGCGGACGGCCGTCAGCAGTACCTGTTCGGTGGTGCCGACGCTGGGGTACGGCAGTTCCAGCTTCGTGCCCTGCAGCCGTTGCGGGGCGCGCAGCGCGATCCCCTGCGGCTCCTTCTCCACCACGGCCCCGAACTGGCGCAGGACGTCCAGGTGGTAGTTGATCGGCCGGTCGCCGATCCGGCAGCCCCCGAGGTCGGGGATGAAGGCCTCGCCGAGGCGGTGCAGGAGCGGGCCGCAGAACAGGATCGGGATCCGGCTCGACCCGGCATGGGCGTCGATGTCCGCGACATGGGCGTGGTCGACGTTGCTGGGGTCGAGGAACAACTCACCCTCGCCCCGCGGGTCGTTGTCGACCATCACCCCGTGCAGTTCCAGCAGGCCGGTGACCACCGCGACGTCCCGGATCTGCGGCACGTTGCGCAGCCGGCTCGGTTCCTCACCCAGCAGGGCGGCCACCATCGCCTTGGAGACGAAGTTCTTCGCGCCGCGGACGGTGATGGTGCCGTGCAGCGGGGTGCCGCCGTGAACGGTCAGGACGTCGTCGCTCATGACACCATCGTGACGTACGCGGCGGGCCGCCCCGAACTCCAGGGGGCGACCCGCCGTCGTTGTGCGCCGGATGCGCCGGCGGATCAGGCCTTCTTCGCCGCCGTGCGACGGGCCGGAGCCTTGGTCGCGGGAGCAGCCTTGGTCGCGGCGGCGCGGGTGGTGCGGGTCGCCGGAGCCTTGGCCGCGGGGGCCTTGGCGACGGGGGCGGCCTTGGTGGCGGCGGCCTTGGTCGCGCGGGTCGCCGGAGCCTTCGTCGCGGGAGCGGCCTTGGTGGCGACGGCCTTGGTCGCGCGGGTCGCCGGAGCCTTCGTCGCGCGGGTCGCCGGAGCCTTCGTCGCGGGAGCAGCCTTGGTGGCAGCGGCCTTGGTGGCGGCGGCCTTGGTCGCGCGGGTCGCCGGAGCCTTCGTCGCGGTCGCCTTGGTGGCAGCGGCCTTCGTGGCGGCGGTGGCGGCACCCGCAGCCGCCTTGGCGACGCGGGCCGGCGTCGGCGCGGCCTTCACAGCGGTACGGGCGGTGCCGGCAACGGCGCGAACGGCGGTCTTGGCGGCGGCAGCCACCTTGGGCAGCGACTTCGGGTCAGCCACGTAGCCCTTGAAGGCGGTGCCGGGCTTGAACCGCGGGACCGACGTCTTCTTGATCTTCACCGTGGCGCCGGTACGCGGGTTGCGCCCCACCCGCGGGCCACGAGCCGCCTTCTCGAACGAGCCGAAGCCCGAAATCGCGACCTTCTCGCCACGGGCGACGGTGCGCTGGATCGTGTCCACGATCGCTTCGAGCGCCTCGGCGGCAGCCTTCTTGCTCCCCAGTCGCGCTTCGAGCGCCGCGACGAGCTCTGCCTTGTTCACTGGTGTCCTCCGGTGCACGGGTCGAGCCGATACTCGACATCAGCACACGAAGGTAGGCGCAGATGGCCGCCTAGTCCAATACTGGCAACCCTGATGCCCTTGTGTCGCAAGGGTTCCCCCCGGCTTCCAGCGACTACCGGACGCCGTATCCGAGCACCTCCCGGGGCCACTCGCGGGCTCACCCTAGCGGAGAAAACCCTTGTGGCACAACGGGATTGCGCCGCTGCGTCGGTCATCCTACCCCGGTCGGCAGGCCGGATCCGGGATGGGCTCGCCGGGGTCTGATGTGGATCACACCTCACTTGGCCTGTGGGACGGCACTTCGCTTCTCATGACCGCCCGACCGGGGCGGCGGACCGGGTGCGCGGACGCCGGCAGGAGTGACCGCAGAGACCGCCGAGGCCGCCGGGGAACCGTTGCCGGAGCGCCCGTCGCAGCCTTCTCCCAGGTTCGTGAGGGTTTCCCCCAGGGTCACGACCGCCGGAAGGGGCGCACGGCCGGGAACGGCGACGGCCCGGACCCGCCCACCAGGGAACGGATCCGGGCCGTCGTCGCGGCGTCCGCGGGGATCAGCTCGCGGGCAGCGTGGTCGGCAGCCAGGACGGCCGGGCGGCCTCGAACGCGCCGATCGCCTCGACGTGCTGCAGGGTCAGGCCGATGTCGTCCAAGCCCTCCATCAGCCGCCAGCGGGTGTACTCGTCGACCTCGAACGGCACCGTGAGGTCACCGCAGGAGGCGGTCCGCGCCGCCAGGTCCACGGTCACCTCGGCCCCCGGGGACGCCTCCAGCGCGGCCCACAGCTTCTCGACGTCGGCCTCGGACACCACCCCGGTGAGCAGTCCCTGCTTGCCGGAGTTGCCGCGGAAGATGTCGGCGAACCGCGGCGAGAGCACCACCCGGAAGCCGTAGTCCTTCAGGGCCCACACCGCGTGCTCCCGGGAGGAGCCGGTGCCGAAGTCCGGGCCCGCCACGAGAACGGAGCCGTTGCGGTACGGCTCGGCGTTGAGCACGAAGGCGGGATCGTTGCGCCAGGCGGCGAACAGCCCGTCCTCGAAACCGGTCCGGGTGACCCGTTTGAGGTACACCGCCGGGATGATCTGGTCGGTGTCGACGTTGGACCGACGCAGCGGGACGCCGACGCCGGTGTGCACGGTGAACTTCTCCATGGCTGTCTGCTCCTCGGCGCTCAGGCGGTCGCGGACTCGTTGACGGGCGGCAGATCCGCCGGGCTGGACAGGGTTCCGCGCACCGCGGTCGCGGCGGCCACCAGCGGCGAGACCAGGTGGGTGCGCCCGCCCTTGCCCTGCCGGCCCTCGAAGTTCCGGTTGGAGGTCGAGGCGCTGCGCTCCCCCGGCGCCAGCTGGTCGGGGTTCATCCCCAGGCACATCGAGCAGCCGGCATTGCGCCACTCGGCCCCGAAGTCGGTGAACACCTTGTCCAGCCCCTCTGCCTCGGCCTGGGCGCGGACCCGGGCGGAACCGGGCACCACGAGCACCCGGACGCCGTCGGCCCTGCGCCGGCCCTGGACCACCTCGGCCGCGGCGCGCAGGTCCTCGATCCGCCCGTTGGTGCAGGAGCCGATGAAGACCGTGTCGACGGCGATCTGGCGCAGCGGGGTGCCGGCCTGCAGTCCCATGTACTCCAGGGCCCGCGCAGCCGCCGAGCGCTGCGTCTCGTCGGTGAGGGAGCCGGGATCCGGCACGGCGCCCGAGAGCGGCAGCCCCTGGCCGGGGTTGGTCCCCCAGGTGACGAAGGGCTCGATGTCCGCTGCCTGCAGGACGATCTCGGCGTCGAAGACGGCGTCGTCATCGGTGTGCAGGGTGCGCCAGTACTCCACCGCCGCGTCCCAGTCCGCGCCCTGCGGGGCGTGCGGGCGGCCCTTGAGGTAGGCGAAGGTGGTCTCGTCCGGGGCCACCATGCCGGCCCGGGCACCGGCCTCGATGGACATGTTGCAGACCGTCATCCGGCCTTCCATCGACAGGTTGCGGATCGCCTCGCCGCGGTACTCCAGGACGTAGCCCTGACCGCCGCCGGTACCGATCCGGGCGATCACCGCGAGGATGACGTCCTTGGCGGTGGACCCGGCGGGCAGCGTGCCCTCGACCGTGATCGCCATGGTCTTGAACGGCTTCAGCGGCAGGGTCTGGGTGGCCAGCACATGCTCGACCTCGCTGGTGCCGATCCCGAACGCCAGCGCCCCGAACGCGCCGTGGGTGGAGGTGTGTGAGTCCCCGCAGACGACGGTCATCCCGGGCTGGGTCAGTCCGAGCTGCGGGCCGACGACATGGACGATGCCCTGCTCGGCGTCCCCGAGGGAGTGCAGCCGGACGCCGAACTCGGCCGCGTTGCGCCGCAGCGTCTCGATCTGGGTGCGGCTGACCGGGTCGGCGATCGGCTGGTCGATGTTCTGGGTCGGGGTGTTGTGGTCCTCGGTGGCGATCGTGAGGTCCGGGCGGCGGACGGGGCGGCCGGCGAGCCGCAGGCCGTCGAACGCCTGCGGGCTGGTCACCTCGTGGACGAGGTGCAGGTCGATGTACAGCAGGTCGGGCTCGCCGCCGTCACCGCGGCGGACGACATGGGCGTCCCAGACCTTCTCTGCCAGCGTGCGTCCCACGACGGGGTCCTCCTCGGCTGGGTGGGGTTTCACCGAGAGGTTGCGTCTCACGACTTGAGACGTCAGTATCGGTGTATGGACAAGAGTAGCGGAGTCGGCGTCCTCGACAAGGCGGCCGTCGTGCTCGGCGCGCTCGAGGCGGGCCCGGCCACACTGGCACAGCTGGTCACGGCCACCGGCCTCGCCCGACCCACCGCCCACCGGCTGGCGGTCGCCCTCGAACATCATCGGCTGGTGAGCCGGGACATGCAGGGCCGGTTCGTCCTCGGACCCCGACTGGCCGAACTGGCCTCCGCGGCGGGCGAGGACCGCCTACTGGCGGCCGCGGGACCGGTTCTGACGGCCCTGCGCGACCACACCGGGGAATCCGCCCAGCTGTACCGGCGGCAGGGCGACCAGCGGGTCTGTGTCGCCGCGGCGGAGCGCCCGGTCGGGCTGCGGGACTCGATCCCGGTCGGCTCCTCGCTGACCATGCTCGCCGGATCCGCCGCCCAGGTGCTGCTGGCCTGGGAGGAGCCGGACCGGTTGCACCGCGGCCTGCAGGGCGCCCGGTTCACCGCGACCACGCTGTCCGGGGTCCGCCGCCGGGGCTGGGCGCAGAGCATCGGCGAGCGGGAGCCGGGGGTGGCCTCGGTGTCCGCACCCGTCCGGGGGCCCTCCGGCCGGGTGGTCGCCGCGGTGTCGATCTCCGGACCGGTCGAGCGGTTCACCCGCCAGCCCGGCCGCGTGCACGCCGGGGCCGTGGTGTCCGCCGCCACCCGGCTCACCGAGGTGCTCCGGCGCAGCCAGTGACCCGGTCGGTGACACCGCAGGCGACACCGGCAGCCGGGGTCGCCGGCCCGTGATCGGGAACGGATTTGGGCTCCGGGCCGCATCCCGGTAGAGTCCTGCGTCGGGTCGCGAACCGTGCAGACGGGGCGCGATACCCCAGTGGGGTATGGTGTAATTGGCAGCACGCCGGATTCTGGTTCCGTCAGTCTAGGTTCGAGTCCTGGTACCCCAGCGCGGTTCTTCCGCACCAGTACGGCCCCGTTGTGTAGTGGCCTAGCACGCCGCCCTCTCAAGGCGGTAGCGCGGGTTCGAATCCCGTCGGGGCTACGCGAGAAGGCCCCCGATCACTGATCGGGGGCCTTCGCCGTTGCCGGGGCTCCCGGCGGGCCCTGGGGTGGGTCGGCGGGTTCGAGGTTTCGCGGCGGACGAGCGCGCGGGCCGGTCAGCCGGGCAGGCCGAGCAGGGCCGGGACCTCGGCCAGGCCGCGGACGACAGGCACGTCCTGCGGGGTGTGACCGGTGCGGTGCCGGTCCAGCCAGATACCCACCAGCCCGGCATCCCGGGCACCACGGGCATCCACGTCCAGTTCGTCCCCGATGTAGGCGCACTCCCCCGGCGGCACCCCCAGCCGGCGGCAGGCCAGGGCGAACACCTCCGGGTCCGGTTTGCCCCGGCCGAGGTCGTCGATCGTCACCAGGACCGGCAACCGGTGCAGCAGCCCGACGACGGTGAGTTTCTCCCGCTGGAAGTCCGCCCCGGCGTTCGTCACGGCGCCCAGGAAGAGCCCGGCGGCCTCCACCCGGTCCAGGAGGCCGGTCGCGTCCGGACAGGCCGCGTACGCCGCACGGAAGGCCGCGTCGTACCCCTGCACCCACGCCTGATAGGCCGCGTCGTCCAGCACCGGGCCGCCGAAGGTGGCGTGCAGGTCCTCGGCCCGCCGCCGGCGCTGGGTCGGGAAGTCGCATTCGCCCCGGGTGTACGCCCGGAAGTGCCCGCCCGGATCGCCCACCCAGTGGGCCAGCAGTTCCTGCGACCGGGACGGGTCCAGTTGCGGCAGCCAGGTGGCCTGCACATGCCGGACCGCCGCCCGGAACGAGGCCCGGGTGTCCACGAGCGTGTCGTCGACGTCCAGCAGGACGGCCCGGACCACCCGCCCGCCGACCGCCGCCGAGCCCGTCATGCCCGGCCCCGTCAGTCCCGGCTCACCACGGGGTTGGACAGCACCCCGATGCCCTCGATCTCGACCTCCACCCGCTGGCCCGGTCGCATCGGGCCCACCCCGGCCGGGGTGCCGGTGAGGATCACGTCCCCCGGCAGCAGGGTCATCGCCGCGGACACGTAGGCCACCAGCCGGGCCACGTCGACCACCAGCTGCGAGGTCCGCCCGTCCTGCACGGTGGCCCCGTCCAGCCGGGTGGTCAGCCTCAGGTCGGCCGGGTCGAGGCCGGTCACCAGATAGGGGCCGAGCGGGCAGAACCCGTCAAAACCCTTGGCCCGCCACCACTGGCCGTCGGTGCGCTGCAGATCCCGGGCGGTGACGTCGTTGGCGCAGGTGTACCCGAGGACCACCTCCGGCACCCGGGCGAGCGGGACGTCCCGGCAGACCCGGCCGATCACCACGGCCAGCTCCCCCTCGTAGTGCACCTCCTGCGACTGCGCGGGCAGCGGGATCGGGTCGCCGGGACCGATCACGGAGGTGTTCGGCTTGAGGAACACCAGGGGTTCCGCCGGGACCTCGTTGCCCATCTCGGCCGCATGTTCGGCGTAGTTCCGCCCGATCCCGACCACCTTGCTGCGCGGGATCACCGGGGCCAGCAGGCGAACCCCGTCGTCGAGGGGTATCCGCTCGCCGGTGAACTGCAGCGGCGCGTAGAGCGGATCCCCGGTGACGACGGCCAGTACCTCGCCGCCGTCGGCCTGCTCCACGACGCCGAACCGGGGATCCTGACCGGTGGTGAACCTCGCGATGCGCACGCCCTGACTCTAACCGGATGTGTTCCGGCGGCGTCGAAGGGCGGCTTGAGCCCTCCGAACGGCCCGCTGAGCACGCTTTCCCGTGGGGTGAACGGCATGCCAGGCTGGGCGCGGACCGACGCCCGACGCCAGGACTCCCGGCAGACGGCAATCCCTGACAGTCCGGAGGTGTCCCGATGACGGCGGTTCCCGCAACAGTCCGCAGTGCCCTGTTCGGTGAGCTGCCCGACGGCCGCCCGGTCACCCGCTTCGAACTGCGGACCGCCTCCGCCGTCGCGGGAGTCCTGGACTACGGCGCGGTCCTGCACACCCTGACCGTCCCGGACCGGGAGGGAATCCCCGGCAACGTCATCCTCGGGATGGCCGACCCGGCCGGCTACGCCGCGCAGGACGCCTACTTCGGCGCGGTCGTCGGGCGGGTCGCCAACCGGATCACCGGCGGCCGGTTCACCCTCGACGGGGCCGAGTACCAGCTGGCCTGCAACCAGTCCACGAACAACCTGCACGGCGGCCCGGACGGCTTCGACCGGCGGCTGTGGGCGGCCGCACCGGTCGACGGGCCCTGGCCGCACCTCCGGCTCGACCTGACCAGCCCGGACGGCGACCAGGGCTTCCCCGCCCGGCTCGACGTCGTGGTGGACTACCTGCTGGAGGAGCGGATGCCGGGGCGGCCCCGGCTGTGGATCCGCTACGCCGCCCGCAACGGCGAGCCCGGCGGGGGGCGCTCCACCCCGGTCAACCTCACCCACCACGCGTACTTCAACCTGGCCGGTGAGGGCAGCGGAAGCGTTGAGGGACAACTGATCCAGATCCCCGCCTCCCGCTACACCCCGGTCCGCGAGGACCTCATCCCGACCGGACAGCACGCCGACGTCGCCGGCACCCCGTTCGACCTGCGCGCCCCGGCCCCCCTCGGCCCGCGGATGCGGACCCGGCATGAGCAGGTCCTGCGGGCCCAGGGCCTGGACCACAACTGGGTGATCGACGACGACGCACCCGTGGCCGAGATCGACTGGCCCGCAACAACCGCCCCGGACCCCGCCGATCCGGCCGCCCCGCAGGCCGCGGCGGTTCCGGTGCTGCGACTGGCGATGCGTGCCCTGGACCCCGGCAGCGGACGGCAGCTGGACGTGTGGTCCGACCGGCCGGGCGTGCAGCTGTACACCTCCAACTTCCTGCACGGGACGATCGCCGGAACGTCCGGGCGGCTCTACCGGCAGGGCGAGGGCTTCACCGCGGAGACCCAGGACTTCCCGGACGCCCCGAACCAGCCCGGCTTCCCGTCGATCGCCCTGGGCCCACAGCGGACCTACCGCAGCACCACGGTGTTCGCCTTCGGCACCGACTGACCGTCCACCGCGGCATCCGCCCCCGGCAGCGGCGACGGGTGGCCGCCCGCAGCGGCAGCCACCCGTCGACCCGTTGCGCCGCGGGCGATCTCGCGCAGCCGGCCCGCGCTCAGCGGCGCTGCACGCCGTGGCGCATCAGCCCGTAGACCAGCCCGTCCCCGAGGGCCTGCCAGGACGCCTCGACGATGTTCGCGCCGATCCCGACGGTCTCCCAGGTGGTCGCCGCGTCGCTGGTCTCGATGAGTACCCGGGTGATCGCGTCCGTGCCGTGTGCGCTGTCCAGGATGCGCACCTTGAAGTCGACCAGCTCCATCTTCTCCAGCTCGGGGTAGACCGGCAGCAAAGCCTTGCGCAGCGCGCAGTCCAGGGCGTTGACCGGGCCGTTGCCCTCGCCGGTCGCGACCTGCCGCTGCCCGCCCGCGGACAGCTTCACCGTGGCCTCGCTGACGGCGTCCCCACCGGGCTTGGACTCGGTGATCACCCGCCAGCTCTCCACGTCGAAGTAGGCCGGCCGGACGCCGTCGACCTCCTCGCGCAGCAGCAGTTCGAAGGAGGCGTCGGCGGCCTCGAAGGTGTACCCGGCGGCCTCCATCGTCTTGACCCGCTCGGTGACCCGGGTGAGCAGTTCCCGGTCTCCGGTCAGGTCGAAGCCGAGCTCGCGGCCCTTCAATTCGATCGACGCCCGCCCGGCCATGTCGGAGACCAGCATCCGCATGTCGTTACCCACCGTGGTGGGGTCGGTGTGCTGGTAGAGGTCGGGGTCCACCTTGATCGCGCTGGCGTGCAGACCGGCCTTGTGCGCGAAGGCACTCGCCCCGACGTAGGGCTGCCGGGAGTACGGCGGGACGTTGGTGATCCCGCTGACGGCGTGGGCGATCCGGGTCGCCTCGGCCAGCCGGCCCACCGGCAGCACCGTGCGGCCGAGCTTCAGTTCCAGGTTCGCCACCACCGTGAGCAGGTTCGCGTTGCCGGTCCGCTCGCCGTACCCGTTGAGGGTGCCCTGGACGTGCACGGCTCCGGCGTCGACCGCAGCCAGGGAGTTGGCCACCGCGCAGCCGGTGTCGTTGTGGCAGTGGATGCCGAGCTGCGCCCGGGAGGCCTCACGCACGGCGTGCACCACGTCCGCGATCTCGACCGGGAGCATCCCGCCGTTGGTGTCGCACAGGGCGACGATCTCGGCCCCGGCCTCCGCCGCGGCTCGCACCACCTCGACCGCATAGGCCGGGTCGTGCCGGTACCCGTCGAAGAAGTGCTCGGCGTCCAGGAACACCCGCCGGCCCTCCCCGCACAGGAAGCCCACGGTGTCCCGGACCATCGCCAGGTTCTCCTCCGGCGTGGTGCGCAGTGCCTTCTCCACGTGCCGGATGTCGCTCTTGGCGACCAGGGTGACCACCGGCGCCCGGGAGTCCAGCAGGGCCCGCACCTGCGGGTCGTCCGCGGCGACGACCCCCGCCTTGCGGGTGGAGCCGAAGGCGGCCAGGGTCGCGTTGCCCAGGTCCAGTTCGGTGACGGCCCGGCGGAAGAACTCGGTGTCCTTCGGGATCGCCCCCGGCCAGCCGCCCTCGATGTAACCGACCCCCAGCTCGTCCAGGTGGCGGGCGATGGTGAGCTTGTCCTGCACGGAGAGGGTGAGTCCCTCCTGCTGCGCGCCGTCGCGCAGGGTGGTGTCGTACACGTGGAACTGGCTCATCTGGGTCTCCGGTGCGTATGGGTCAGCGGATGGGTCCGGTACCCCCGACACGAAAAAGACCCCTCGCGGTCGCGAGAGGTCTGCGCGTCGACGGTGCCGGGACGGGTGGTCCTCAGGCGGTGCCGACGCGCCAGCCGATAATGATCACGGCCGCGTGCATGATGTCGGCAAGTCTGCCACGTCGCGGGCCCCGGTCCACAATCTCCGGGCGGGTGTCTGCCCCGGGCAGGGCGTTCCGCCCCTCGAATCGGTGGAATCGAGGACGGAACGCCCTGCGGCCCGGGGGACGGACCAGCCGGCCGGCCGGACCGGTCGGCGGTCAGAGCAGGCGGTGGTCAGAGCAGTCGGCGCAGCCAGCCGTGGGTGTCCTCGGCGCGGCCGTACTGGATGTCCACGAGCTTGTTGCGCAGCCGCATGGACACCTCGCCGGTGGCCTGCGGGGTGACCAGTTCGCCGCCCTCCCAGACCAGCTTGCCGACGGGCGTGATCACGGCGGCGGTCCCGCAGGCGAACACCTCGCTGATCGCCCCGGAGGCCACCCCGTCCTTCCACTCGTCGATGCTGATCCGGCGCTCCTCGACGTCCAGCCCCTCCTCCTTGGCCAGGGCGAGGACGGAGGAGCGGGTGACGCCCTCCAGGATCGTGCCGAGTTCCGGGGTGACCAGACGTCCGTCGGCGAAGACGAAGTAGAGGTTCATCCCGCCGAGTTCCTCGACGTACCGGCCCTGCGCCGCATCCAGGAAGCAGACCTGGTCGCAGCCGCGCTCGGCCGCCTGGATCATCGGCGCGAGGCTGGAGGCGTAGTTGCCGCCGCACTTGGCCGCCCCGGTACCACCGCGGGCGGCACGGGTGTAGTCGGAGGACAGCCAGATCGAGACCGGCTTGATCCCGCCGGAGAAGTAGGAGCCGACCGGGCTGGCGATCACCAGGTAGCGGATCTCCCGGGCCGGCCGCACCCCGAGGAACGACTCGGAGGCGAACATGAACGGCCGCAGGTACAGGCACTTCTCCCCGCCGTCGGGCACCCAGTCCTGGTCGACGCGCACGACGGCGTCGAGGGAGGCGAGGAAGTCCTCCACGGGCAGTTCCGGCAGGGCCAGCCGGCGGGCGGAGCGGTTGAACCGCTCGCCGTTGGCCTCCGGCCGGAAGGTCCAGACCGACCCGTCGGCATGGCGGTAGGCCTTCAGGCCCTCGAAGATCTCCTGCGCGTAGTGCAGGACGGCAGCGGCCGGGTCGAGCTGGATCGGCCCGTAGGGCACGATCCGCCCGTCGTGCCAGCCGGCCTCGGGGGTCCACGTGGCGGAGGCCATGTGGTCGGTGAAGTACTTGCCGAACCCGGGGTTCTGCAGGATCTCGGCCCGGCGGGCGGGGTCGGTGCGGGTAACGGCGAGGTGCTCGGCGAACTGCAGGCCGGTCATGGTGACGACTCCCTTGACGCATCGACGGCGGCGCACGACGGCTCCGCCGAGGTGCCGTGCAACCGCCAGCGATCAGCGGGCAGCCACGGCACCGGGGTCTGTGAGGGACCGTACCAGCGGAGGCTCCCGATGTGACCGCGGCCGGGGAAGGTCTTCGACGAAGGCCCTTCCGCCGGCGCCCGCCGTGCGGACGCCGTTCGACGCCGCCGCGTGGACGGCCGGCGCTGCGGTGTGGGAGGGGTTTCGGCGGTGCTCAGCCCGCGACGCGGGCCGCGATGGCGTCGCCGATCTCCGCTGTGGAGCGGGATACTCGGCCGGCCCCGGCCGACTGCCGTTCGGCGAGGTCGGCCGCGACGGCCTGCTCGACCCGGGCCGCCGCCTTGTCCTGCCCGAGGTGCTCCAGGAGCATCGCGACGGACAGCACGGTGGCGGTCGGGTCGGCCTTGCCCTGGCCGGCGATGTCCGGCGCGGAGCCGTGCACCGGCTCGAACATGCTCGGCGTGGTCCGCCCGGGGTTGATGTTCCCGGAGGCGGCCAGGCCGATCCCGCCGGCGATCGCCGCGGCCAGGTCGGTCACGATGTCGCCGAACAGGTTGTCGGTGACCACGACGTCGAACCGCGACGGGTTGGTCACCATGAAGATCGTGGCAGCGTCCACGTGCAGGTAGTCGGTCGTCACCTCGGGGAACTCCGCCCCGACCCGCTCGACCGTGCGGCGCCACAGGTGCCCGGCGTGGGTGAGCACGTTGTGCTTGTGCACCAGGGTGAGGTGGCGGCGCGGCCGCTGGACCGCACGCCGGAAGGCGTCCCGGACCACCCGCTCGACCCCGAACGCGGTGTTGACGCTGACCTCGGTGGCGATCTCGTGCGGCGTGCCGACCCGCAGCGCTCCGCCGTTGCCGACGTACGGCCCCTCGGTGCCCTCGCGGACCACGACGAAGTCCACCTCGCCGGGGTTCGCCAGCGGCGACACCACCCCGGGGTAGATCCGGACCGGGCGCAGGTTCACGTAGTGGTCGAGTTCGAACCGCAGGCGCAGGAGCAGGCCACGCTCCAGGACACCGCTGGGCACCGTGGGGTCGCCGATCGCGCCGAGCAGGATCGCGTCGTGCCCGCGGATCTCCGCCAGCACCGCGTCGGGCAGGGTCTCGCCCGTGGCGTGCCAGCGGCGTGCCCCGAGGTCGTACTCGGTAGTGTCAACGGTGACGTTCCCGTCCACCGCGGCGCGCAGGACCTTCAGGCCCTCGGCCACGACCTCGGGACCGATGCCGTCGCCAGCGACGACGGCCAGACGGAGCGACTCGGCCATAGGGTGAGGCTATCTCGTCCGTCCAGATCGCGAGCGTCGTGTCTCACCATCCGGACGGCACGTGACGGGCGGGCAGTGGCAGGGACGGATAGGCCCCGGCAAACGACGGCGCCGCCCGGTGGTTCGCCGGGCGGCGCCGTACTCCGTCTCCCGGGGTCGCCGGAAGGACGTGCCGGGGCCTGGTAGGCCCCGGAGCCGGTGATCAGTCGGACAGGTCGACCAGGTGGGCGGAACGGGCGCCGATCTCGCGCGCCACGTCCTCGACCGCCGCGGCCGGCGGCACCGAGTCGAGGGTCAGCACCGAGACCGCCGGGCCACCGGCGACCTCACGGCCGACCTGCATCGCGGCGATGTTGACCCCGGCCTCGCCGAGCACCCGCCCGAGGGTGCCGATCACGCCGGGACGGTCGGTGTAGCGCAGCACGAGCATGTGCGTGGAGATCGGGATCTCCAGGTCCAGCCCGTCGATGCCGACCAGCTTCTCGACCTGCTTCGGACCGGTCAGGGTGCCCGCGACGGAGACCTGACGGCCGTCCGGCAGGGTCCCGCGCAGGGCAACGACATTGCGGAACTCCGGGCTCACCGGGTCGGTCAGCAGGCGGACCTCGATCCCCCGCTCCTCCGCCAGTCCGGGCGCGTTGACGTAGGTGACCTGCGCCTCGACGACATCGGTGAACAGGCCCTTGAGCGCGGCCAGCCGCAGCACGGACACGTCGTACGACGTGATCTCGCCGCGGACCTCGACGTCGAGCTGACCCGGGATGCCGCCCGCGACCGCGGTGAACACCCGGCCGAGCTTCTCGGCGAGCGGGATACCGGGCCGGACGTCCTCGGCGATCACACCGCCGGAGACGTTGACCGCGTCCGGGACGAGCTCACCGGCCAGGGCCAGCCGCACCGACTTCGCGACCGCGATGCCGGCCTTCTCCTGGGCCTCGTCGGTGGACGCCCCGAGGTGCGGGGTGACCACGACGTTCTCCAGCTCGAACAGCGGGGAGTCGGTGCAGGGCTCCTTGGCGAACACGTCGAGCCCGGCGCCGGCCACCCGGCCCTCCTTGAGCGCGGAGAACAGCGCCGCCTCGTCGACGATCCCGCCCCGGGCGGCGTTGACGATCCGCACGCTCGGCTTGACCTTGCGCAGCGCCTCCTCGCCGATCAGACCGACCGTCTCGGGGGTCTTCGGCAGGTGCACGGTGATGAAGTCGCTCTCGGCGAGCAGCTCGTCCAGCCCGACCAGCTTGATGCCGAGCTGCCCGGCCCGCGCGCTGGAGACGTAGGGGTCGAAGGCGATGATCCTGGTGCCGAAGGCGGCCAACCGCTGGGCCACCAGCTGACCGATCCGGCCGAGGCCGACGACGCCGACGGTCTTCTCGTACAGCTCGACGCCGGAGTACTTCGAGCGCTTCCAGGCACCGCCGTGCAGGGACTGGTTGGCCTGCGGGATGTTCCGGGCCGAGGCCAGCAGCAGACCGATGGCCAGCTCGGCCGCCGAGACGATGTTCGACGTCGGTGCGTTGACCACCATGACGCCGGCCTGGGTGGCCGCCTTGACGTCCACGTTGTCCAGGCCCACCCCGGCGCGGGCGACCACCTTGAGCTGCTTGGCGGCGGCCAGGGCTTCGGCGTCCACCTTGGTCGCACTGCGGACCAGGATGGCGTCGACGTCGGCGATGGCGGTCAGGAGCTGGGAGCGGTCGGACCCGTCGCAGGAGCGGATCTCGAAGTCGGGCCCGAGGGCCTCGACGGTCGCGGGCGAGAGCTCCTCGGCGATGAGTACGACAGGCTTGGTCACAGCGATCCCTTCGGATGGGTTGGACATGTCGCCACAGGCGAGTCTACGGACGCTTGTGAACGCCTTCACGAGCGTCCGTCATGTGGACTCCCGGCATCAGCATTCGGGACGCATCCGGCAGCGGGTCCGGTCGGGTGCCCCGGCCGGGTCCGCCGCAACGGTCCGCCCGGACCGGTCGACGTGCCGCCGGCCACCGCCGGAGCCTGCGACCGGTCCGTCATTCAGACGGCGCAGGACCGTCCCGGTCACTCCCCTCCCCCTTTTCGGCACCGTCAGGCCGGGCAGGACCAGGCCGCGGGATGGGCACCCAGCGGCGAGGGCGGCCCCGCCCAGGACAGCGGAACGCCCCCGATCGAGCCAGGGCACCGTACCCGCAGCACCCGGCCCAGCACCGAATCGATCTCCTC
>DASTGO010000225.1:0-8574 GCA_035719045.1 Kineosporiaceae bacterium
CCGGCCTCGCCGGTCCGTCCGTCGACGGCCCGGCCGGAGTTCACCGCGCTGCTGGACCAGCTGCGGGCAGGAACCCTCCCGCCGCGGCCCCGGACCGCCGGTGACCTCCTGCTCGGCCAGCCCGCGAGCGCCCCGGACGAGCACACCCTGTCGGCCCGCGCCCAGCGGGCGTACGCCCCCGAGGGGTACGCCGATGCCCCCGCGGCCCACCCGGCCGGCTACCCGGCGCCGGTCCCCCCGGCCCCCGCTGCACCCGAACGGGATCAGTCCGGGCAGGCCTACCCGGCCCAGGCGTACGCCGGCCCCGGCTACCCGGCACCGGCCTACCCTCCGCAGGCCTACCCCGCCCCCGGCTACCCGGCCCAGGGCTACCCGGCACCGGCGTACCCCGCCCAGGGTTACCCCGCCCCGGCGACCGGCCCGGCCCGACCCGACCCGCACGGCCCGGAGGCCTACCGGACGGCGTTCACGGACCGGATGCGGCCCGTGACCGGGGAGTCCTCGGACCGGGGACCGTCCGCCGAGCAGGTGGCCACCGAGCGCCGGGCCGCCGAGGAGCGGCTGACCGGGGACCGGCGGACCCTCCGCCAGCTCGGCGTCCCCGCGGCGTGGACCCGGCGGCTGCGGCCCGGGGACCGGTTCTCCGCCGTGCTGCGGATGCTGGAGCGGATGCCGGACGTGGACATCGACCCCGACGTCGAGGTGGTCGCCCTGGTCGGACCCAGGAGCGTGGTCCAGCTGGAGGCCCACCGGACCGCCCTGGACCTCCCCCTGGAAGACCGGCCCCGGCCCGTCGTGGTGGTCCCTGCGGACGGCCGCAACCGGGGCTCGGCGATCGCCAAGGCACACAAGCTCGGGACGGTGGTCGTGGCGATCGAGACCGAGGGCTACACCTGCGACGCGGCCGTCGTGGAGAGCCTGCAGACCCTCGCTGCCGGCGCGGTGATCGCCGTGGTGGACGCCGACCGGCCGGTCGAGGAGTCCCAGCGCTGGCTGGACGGGCTCGGCCAGGTCGATGCCGTCTGTGTCGACAACACCACCGCCGTCGGCGACCCCGCCGGGGTGCTGCAGCTCGGGCTGCCGGTGGTCCGGCTCGACGGGATCCCCGTGGACCGGGTCACCTGGACCGCGCTGCTGTGCGCCCAGCTCGAGGCCGCCGACCCCGCCCACTGAGCCGACCCCGCCCCACGGAACCCACCCCGCCCACTGAGCCGACCCCGCCCATGGACCGGGCCCGCCCGCACCCCCGGAGGCGCTGAGCCGTGGCGAAGAAGGCGAAGAAGAAGAAGTCCGCGGCCTCCGACGCCCAGCCGTCGCAGGGCCGCCACCCGCCGGTGGGCCCGCTGCTCGACCCGCTGATGACCGGGCTGGTGCTGGCCGGGCTGGTCGCCGGGCCGCCGCTGTGGACGCTGTACCGGTCCGGGGACGTCGACCTGCTCACCGCGCTGCTGCGGGCGGTGGTGGTCGCCGTCGGGTGCGGGTTCGGGGCGACCCTGATCAACCGGCTGGTCGTCGACTACCGGATCCAGCAGGACCGGGAGCGACGGATCCAGCAGATGGTGGAGGCGCTGGAGGGCGTGGTCCACGAGGGCCTGCCGATCCAGGACGCCGGCCCGCAGGCGACCCCGCCGGGAGGCCGTCCCGACCCCGGCACCGGCGGTGGCGCCGGCCCGCCGAAGCCCTGACCCCGGCGGGATCGCCCCTGCTCAGGCCCCCGGTCCGCCCAGACCGGTCCGCTCAGGCCGATCCGCCCAGACCGGTCCGCTCAGGCCCCGATCTGCAGGGTCACGACGATCTCGTCGGCCGGGGGCGTCGGCGCCCAGGGGCGGGCCAGGGTGAACTTCAGCGTGCCGGTCCCGGCCTGGGTGACCTGGAAGGTGAAGGTGTGCTCGCCGGGGGCACCCGGGACGGCGGGACCCGGCACGACCGTGTCGCCGGCCGGGGTCAGGCCCGCAGGCACCGTGGTGGCCGACCAGGAGTACCCGGTGGACCCGGCCTGCTCGGTCAGGTGGACCACCACCCGGTCGCCGACCCGCGCCTGCACCGGTCCGGCGGGCAGTTTGCCCGGGCCGGACACCTCGACCGTGCGGGGGCCGGCCGGCGGCTTCCCGGCGGGGGTGGTGGTGGCCGAGGGAGTCGACGGCGTCCGGGCCGGTGCCGGCGTGCGCTTCGGGGCGGCGGTGGGCGGCGGGACCGGTCCGCCCGGCACCGTGGCCGACCCTTCCGCGGCCGGCCCTTCCGCGGCGGTGTCCGCAGCGGCCTCCGCCAGGGGGGCTGCGGCGGCCGGCGATCTGGTCGGGGACGCGGCCGGACCGGGCATTCCGGCATCGCGGGGGACCACCGGCTTCGGCCCCGGGAACGCGTGCGGGGCGGACCGGTGGGCACTGCTCGCCCAGGTCGCCCCTGCCCCCACGGCCAGCACCCCGCCGGCGATCGCGGCGGCGAGCAGGAGCCGCCGTCTCTTCCGGCCGGCCGTCATCCGGCGCCCCGCACCCTGCCGACCGTCGTTCCCGGACCGTCCGAGTCCATCCACGTCGCCCCGCTCCTTCCCTGCCCTCGCCCCCGGCCTGTGAGCTGTCCGCCCCGACGGGAGACGCCGCCGGGAGGCGGGTCGTTGCGCGCCGGTGCGGCCCTGGGCCGGCCGGTCGTATCCCTCTGACCGGGGCGTATCCCTGCCGAAGGCTGCGGCGATCAGTGTCGCCACCCCATGCTCAACGGTCCCTCAGGCGATCTTCAACGGGACTTCAAGCCCTCGGCACCCGCCGTCCGGCAATCGGGTGACTCCGGCCACGACCCGGGCGCCGGGGCCTCGCCGGTCCCGTGTGCGTTATCCCTACTCCTGAGTCGCTCTTAAGGTGACCCCTGCCGGTGGGGCGACCCGCTCGACCGGCAGGGGCACGGATGACGACAGGCGGAGGTGGCCGGTGCTGGTCCAGCGGCGGATCGCGATCGTGAACCGGGGCGAGGCAGCGATGCGGCTGATCCACGCCGTCCGGGAGCTCAACGGGCGCGAGGGGCACGCCGTCACGACCATCGCCCTGCACACCGAGGGCGAACGGCAGGCGATGTTCGTCCGGGAGGCCGACGAGGCCTACAACCTGGGACCGGCCTCGGCCCGCCCCTACCTGGACCTGGCGGTCCTGGAGCGTGCCCTGGTCGCGACCCGGGCCGACGCCGCCTGGGTGGGCTGGGGGTTCGTGGCGGAGGACCCGGCGTTCGCGGAGCTGTGCGACCGGATCGGGGTGACCTTCGTCGGCCCGTCCGCGGAGGCGATGCGCCGGCTCGGGGACAAGATCGGCGCCAAGCGGCTGGCCGAGGAGGCCGGCGTCCCGGTGTCGGCGTGGAGCGGCGGACCGGTGGGGACGCTGGAGGAGGCCCACGCCCACGCCGCCCGGATCGGCTACCCGGTGATGCTCAAGGCGGCCGCGGGCGGCGGCGGGCGCGGGATCCGGGTGATCACCTCCGAGGCGGAGCTGTCCGCGGTGTTCGACCGGACCCGGGACGAGGCCCAGCGGGCGTTCGGCAGTGACGTGGTGTTCCTGGAACGCCTGGTCACCGGCGCCCGCCATGTCGAGGTGCAGCTGATCGCCGACGGCCAGGGGACGGCGTGGGCGCTGGGTGTGCGGGACTGCTCGGTGCAGCGGCGCAACCAGAAGCTGATCGAGGAGTCGGCTTCCCCGGTGCTGTCGGCCGAGCAGGTCCAGGAACTGAAGGAGTCCGCCTGCCGGCTGGCACTGGCCGTGGGCTACCGGGGGGCCGGGACCGCGGAGTTCCTGTACGCCCCGGACGAGAAGTCCTTCGCCTTCCTGGAGGTGAACACCCGGCTGCAGGTGGAGCACCCCGTCACGGAGTGCACGACCGGGGTGGACCTGGTCCGGCTGCAGCTGCTCGTAGCGGCAGGAGGCCGGCTGGAGGGAGAGCCGCCCGCGGAGATCGGGCATGCCGTCGAGGCCCGGCTGAACGCGGAGGACCCGGACCGGGACTTCGCCCCCGCCCCGGGCCGGATCGCCCTGCTGCGGCTGCCGGTCGGTCCGGGGATCCGGGTGGACACCGGGGTCGCCGAGGGGGATGTCATCCCCGCCGACTTCGACTCGATGATCGCGAAGATCATCGCCGTGGGGACGAACCGGCAGGATGCGCTGGCACGGCTGCGGCGAGCGCTGGCGGACACCACCGTGGTGATCGAGGGAGGGACGACGAACAAGGCGTTCCTGCTGGCCCTGCTCGACGAACCGGACGTCCGCGACGCCACCGCCGACACCGGCTGGATCGACCGGGTCCGGACCACCGGCGGCCTGAGCGACCACCGGCACGCCGGGATCGCCCTGGTCGCGGCGGCGATCGACGCCTACGACACCGACGAGCAGGTCGAGCGGCTGCGTTTCCTGGCCACCGCGCACGGCGGCCGGCCGCAGGCCCGGCACGAGGTGGGCCGCAGCTTCGAGCTGAAGCTGCGCGGCAACGTGTACCGGCTGGACGTGGCGCAGGTGGGCCCGACCCGGTACCGGGTGGGGGTCAACGGGCAGCTGGTGGACGCCGAGCGTGAGGCGCTCGGCCAGTTCCGGGCCCGGCTGACGGTGGCCGGGCAGCAGTTCCGGGTGGTCACCGCGACCCACACCGCCGGGCATCTGGTCGAGGTGGACGGCTCGGTCCACCGGATCACCCGGGACGAGGGCGGCGTGGTCCGGGCCCCGGCCCCCGCGCTGGTGGTCGCGCTGCCGGTGTCCCCCGGCCAGGAGGTCGCCGTGGGCGCCCCGGTCGCGGTGCTGGAGAGCATGAAGATGGAGACGGTGCTGCCGGCGCCGTTCGCCGGACGGGTGCGGGAACTGCTGGTCAGTCCGAACGACCAGGTGGGCACCGGGCAGCCGCTGCTGAAGCTGGAGCCGCTGGGCAACGGGAACGGGGCGACCACCGCGGACCACCGCCCGGAACCGCTGGACCTGCCCGAGCAGCTGGTGGTCGCGGGGGCGGCGGACCGGGTCCGGCACAGCATCGGGGACCTGCGCGCCCTGCTGCTCGGCTTCGACCTGGCGCCGGAGGACGGCCGCCGCGCCCTGGTCGGCTACCGGTCGGCGGTCGCCGAACTGGACGAGCACGACCCGCAGCTGCTCAGGGCGGAGCTGGCCGTGCTGACGGTGTTCGCCGACCTGGCCGAACTGACCCGCAACCGGCCGCTGGCCGACGAGTCCGCCGCCGAGCGGGTGCACAGCCCCCGCGAGTTCTTCCACTCCTACCTGCACTCCCTGGACGCCGACCGGGAGCGGCTGCCGCAGGACTTCCGGGACAAACTGGCCCGGGTGCTCGCGCACTACGGGTTGACCGGCCTGGACCGCACCGCCGAGCTGGAGGAGGCGGTGTTCCGGGTGTTCCTGTCCCAGCAGCGCGTCGCCGGCCAGCTGCCGGTGATCACCGCGCTGCTGGAGCGCTGGCTGGCGGTGACCCCGCCGAGGTCGGCGCTGGCGCAGCGGGCCTACGAGGTGCTCGACCGGCTGGTGCTGGCGGCGCAGCTGCGTTTCCCGGCGGTCGGTGATCTGGCCCGCAGCGCCCGGTACCGCTGGTTCGAGGCCCCGGTGGTGGAGGCGTCCCGCAATGCCGCGTACGCCGCGGTCCGCGAGCAGTTGCGCTACCTGTCCGCACATCCGGAGGCACCCGACCACGAGGCCCGGGTGGAGAGCCTGGTGGCCAGCCCCGAGCCGGTGGTCCGGTTCCTCGCCGAGCGGATCGCCGGTGACCTGCCGGAGCAGGAGCCGCTGCTGGAGGTGCTGGCCCGGCGGCACTACCGCGGGTACACCCTCGGGGATCTGCGGACCCGGTCGGTGTCCGGCCGTCCCGTGGTGACGGCCGCCTACACCCTGGACGACCGCCCGACCTTCCTGGTCAGCACGATCGCGTCGATGGCGGACCTGCCCGCGGCGGCCCGGCTGATCGAGGCGGAGCTGGACCAGGCACCGGCCGGGCACGAGGGTGTCGTCGACCTGTACCTGGCCTGGCCGCAGGCACCCACGTCGATCGAGGCGACCTCGGCGGCGCTGCATGAGGTGCTGTCCGGCCAGGCGTTCACGCACCGGGTCCGGCGGGTGGCGGTGGCGGTCAGCTGTGGGGAGGGCGACTGCGTCCAGCAGGTGACGTTCCGGCCGACGGCCGGCACCCCCGGCCCGGCCCGGGACACCACGGGCGTCCGGCAGGGAGAGGTGGCCGAGGACGTGCTGGTCCGCGGCCTGCACCCGATGGTCGGCCGCCGGCTGGACCTGTGGCGGCTGCGGGACTTCCGGATCACCCGGGTGGACGCCCCGGACGAGGTGCTGCTGTACAAGTGCGTCGCCCCGGAGAACGAGGCGGACGTCCGCCTGGTCGCGCTGGCGCAGGTGCGGGAGCTGACCATCGTCCGGGACCGGCAGGGGCATGTGGCCTCGCTGCCGCAGGCGGAGCGGGCGATCGCGAGCTGCCTGGAGGCGCTGCGCCGGGCCCGGTCGGCGGCCGGCGGCCAGCGGCTGGACATGAACCACATCTGGCTGCACATCTGGCCGGTGCTGGAGGCGCCGGTGGAGGAGCTGACCGCGCTGAAGAAGACGGTCGCCCCGCTCACCCACGGCGTCGGGCTGCAGGAGGTGACCGCGCAGGGCCGAGTGGTGCAGGAGCCGGGCGAGGAGCCGATCGCGGTGTCCGCCCGGTTCTCCTACCGGCCCGGCGCCGGGGTGGTGACCTCGGTCAGCGGCCCGCCGACGCAGCGCCTGCAGCCGCTGGACGACTACGCGCAGAAGGTGTTGCGCTCCCGTCGCCGCGGCACCGTGTACCCGTACGAGATCGTGCCGATGCTGGCCCGGGCCGGGGAGTTCGTCGAGCACGACCTCGATCCCGACGGCCGGCTGGTCCCGGCGGACCGGGCTCCCGGCGGCAACCGGGCCGGAGTGGTGGTCGGGGTGGTGCGGACCCCGACGCCGCGGTACCCGGACGGGATCACCCGGGTGGTCGTGCTCGGGGACCCGACGAAGGCGCTGGGTGCGGTGTCCGAGGCGGAGTGCGCCCGGATCGTGGCGGCGATCGACCATGCGGAGGCCCTCGGCGTCCCGCTCGAGTGGTTCGCCCTGTCGTCCGGTGCCCGGATCTCGATGGACAACGGCACGGAGAACATGGACTGGGTGGCCCGCGCCCTGCGCCGGATCATCACGTTCACCCAGGGCGGCGGGGAGATCAACGTCGTCGTCACCGGCATCAACGTCGGCGCGCAGCCGTACTGGAACGCCGAGGCGACCATGCTCATGCACACCAAGGGCATCCTCGTGATGACCCCGGACAGTGCGATGGTGCTCACCGGCAAGCAGTCCCTGGACTACTCCGGCGGGGTGTCGGCGGAGGACAACTTCGGCATCGGCGGCTACGACCGGGTGATGGGCCCGAACGGCCAGGCGCAGTACTGGGCGCCGGACCTGCCCGGGGCGATCGACGTGCTGTTCTCCCACTACGACCACGCCTATGTGGCCCCCGGCGAGCAGACCCCGCGGGCGGCACCGACGACGGACCCGTTCGACCGCGACGTCCGGACCTTCCCGCACCGCATCGCGGACAGCGACTTCACCACCGTCGGGGACATCTTCTCCCTGGCCACGAACCCGGAGCGGAAGAAGCCCTTCGACATCCGGACCCTGCTGCGCGCGGTCAGCGACCAGGACCACGCGATGCTGGAGCGCTGGGCGGGCATGGCCGACGCCGAGACGGCCGTGGTCGTGGACGCCAGGCTGGGCGGGCTGCCGGTGTGCCTGCTGGGCATCGAGTCCCGGCCGATCGGGCGGCGCGGGTTCCCGCCGAGCGACGGCCCGGACACCTGGACGGCGGGGACGCTGTTCCCCCGCTCGTCGAAGAAGGCGGCGCGGGCGATCAACGCGGCCAGTGGCAGCCGCCCGCTCGTGGTGGTGGCGAACCTGTCCGGCTTCGACGGGTCACCGGAGTCGATGCGGACCCTGCAGCTGGAGTACGGCGCGGAGATCGGCCGGGCCGTGGTGAACTTCCGCGGTCCGATCGTGTTCTGCGTGGTGTCCCGGTACCACGGCGGCGCGTTCGTGGTGTTCTCCAAGACGCTGCACGACAACATGCAGGTGCTGGCGGTCGAGGGCTCGTACGCCTCGGTGATCGGCGGCGCTCCCGCGGCGGCCGTGGTGTTCTCCGGCGAGGTGGAGGCCCGCACGTCGAGCGATCCGCGGGTGCGAGCCCTGGAGCGGCGGCTGGCGGAGGCCGGTGACCTGGAGCGGGCCCGGCTACGGGCGGAGCTGACGGAGCTGCGGACGGCGGTCCGGTCCGAGAAGCTCGGCGAGGTCGCGGCGGAGTTCGACGGCGTGCACTCCATCGACCGGGCGGTCAAGGTCGGCTCGGTGGACGCCGTGATTTCCCCTGCCGAGCTGCGCCCGAAGCTGATCGAGGCTGTCCGGACCGGCCTGCAGCGGGCCTACCCCGACGTGGAGCTCCCGGGCCCGGTATCCACCACCTGACGTACCGGTCACCCGACCTGGTCCCGGTCGGCCGGGCGCCCCGATGCCGCGACGCAGAGGGACGCCCGGCCCCCGGACGGCCGCCCGGCAA
>DASTGO010000226.1:0-3830 GCA_035719045.1 Kineosporiaceae bacterium
CGGAAGCGTGGCCGCAGCAGGTCCCTCGCAGGGGGCGCAGCCACCGCGGGTGGCACCACGAGACCGCAGCGTCCAGCAGTGGGGTGCGATCGGCAAGGACGACGACACCGGGTGGGCGACCGCCGGCACATCCACGACCGCCAGCCAGCGCCCGGCCCTTCGCCCGCCGGGACATACCGGGCCGCCTGTGTCGGTTTCCGGACGCGCCGAACGGTTGGCCGAACTCGGTGCTCTCGATCACGGGCCGCGTCCGCAGGATCAAGGGGCATCCTCCTCGAAGCACCCCAACTCCTCCCAGCACCCCAGCCAGACGACACCGCCGGACCAGCGCGAGCACGGGAAGGAGGTCGCGTGGCAGAACCGCAGCAGACAGGACTGGGGAGCCATCGGCGCGGACAACGTGATCGGCCCACCCCTGATGGACGCGGCCAACTGGTTCACGGCCACCTTCCCGGGAAGGACTCCCCGCGCGGTCCCGCGGACCACCAACACGTGGGGACTTGCCGACAACTTCTTGCAACGGGAGGCCGCCGCGGCTCCGTGGTGGAACCGCAGCACGCAGCACTGGGGGGCTGTCGGCGCGGACACCGTGGCCGGGCAGTCCTCGGCGAAGGCTGCCGCATCGGTCCCGGCCACCTTCCCGGGACGGGGCAGGACGACCGCGAATCCAGTCAGTGACTCCTCGGCCCGGGCCCGTGCGCTGGCGTCGGCCGCGGCGACCTTGACGGCGGCGGACCCTGACCATGCCGCGGAGTTGCTGGACCAGGCCGAGACCGCCGCCCTGGGGGTGACCGACCCCGCGGAGAGGTCGCGGGCGTTGGCGGCGGTCTCGAAGGTGATGCAGTCCAGCGACCCGGACCGGGCGGCGGTGTTGACCGACCAGGCCGCGGACCTGGCCGAGACTCTGCCGGACGGGCCGACCAAGGCGCAGACGCTCGCCGAGGTGGCCGTGGCGGTGGCCAACAGTGATCCCGCCGATGCCGCTGAGTTGTCCGATCTGGCCTGGCAGGTCGGGGCCGGCATCACCGACCCGGTGGTCAAGGTATCGACGATGACCCGGCTGGCGCGGACGGTGCTGGGCATGGACCCGGTGCTGGCGGCGGACTCACTGGCCGAGGCCGAACGTACCCTCACCGCGGTCAGTGACCGGTTGGTCCGGGCCGACCTGCAGGCCGCGATCACGGCGACCAGGGCCTTGACCGAGCCCGCCCAGACCCAGCGCACGCCCAGCCGGGCCATCTCCACCCGGACCGCCCCGGCCGGGCAGTCCACGGCCGGACGATTGACACCGACCGGCCACCCCGAGGGTTCGCTGGGCAGGGATGCCGGGACCAGACAGGTGTTGGCAGCCGGGCGTGCCGAGGGCGGGGGGAACCGGAAGAAGGCTGGGCGACGGAAGCCGAGGCCTTGGTGGGACAAGACGATCCGCAGCTACATGTCGGTGCTGCAGGACACCCAGCCGTCGTGGTGGGAGGAGATCCAGCGGGGCTGGAAGCGGGTGGTCGGTGAGGGTGAGATCGGCAAGGCGTCGCTGGAACTGACTCGCGCCGCGGCTCGGGTGGACCCGGACAGGGCAGGTGCGGTCGCGGCGTCGCTTCCGCAGCCTTCGGTGCGGGCACGGGCGTTGGCGGCAGTTGCCGAGCAGGTCGGGGACACCGATCCCGAGTTCGTGGCCGGGGTGTTGGATGCCGCCGAACTAGCTGCCGGCGAGATCGGTGACCCGTCGGTGAGGACCTGGACGCTGGCCGAGGTGGCGGCGGTGGCGGCGGTGGGTGATGCCGGCCGCGGGAGCCGACTGTGGAACGCGGCCGAGACCGCGGCCAGGGGCGTGGCTGACCCGGCCGCCAGGTCCCGGGCGTTGAGTGTGGTCGCAGCGGGCCTGCTCGGGGTGGACCCGCAGCATGCGGGAACACTGGCAGGCGAGGCGCACCGGATCACGGCAGGTCTGCCGCAGCAACCGTCGACGGTATGGACGCTGACCGGGATCGCGGCCACGTTGGCGGTGACCCATCCGGAGTATGCCGCCGCGGTGCTGGACCAGGCCCGGACTGCCGCCAGGGGCGTGGCTGACCCGGCCGCCAGGTCCCGGGCGTTGGCCGCGGTCGCGCGGGTGATGCAGGTCGTTGACCCCGACCAGGCGGCAGCTCTGGCCGACGAAGCCGCAGAACTGGCCGAGAACTTGCCGGATACGCCCGTCAAGGCCACCACCCTGGCCGAGGTCGCCGTGGCCGTGGCCGGTCATGATCCGGTCGATGCCGCCCAGTTGTCCGCCCTGGCCTGGCAGATCGCAGCCGGTGTCGTCGACCCGGTCGTGAGGGCCTCGACGATGACCCAGCTCGCACGCACATTGCGGGCCGTGGACCCCACACGGGCGGCGCTGTCCTTGAGTGAGGCCGAACACGCCGTCACCACCGTCAGAGATCCCCTGACCCGTACCGACCTACAGGCAGCGGTCGCAGCAACCGTGGCCCCGACCAACCCTGCCCACGCCCAGCGACTGCTCACCCAGGCCATCCGCACGCAGACCACCCTGGCCAGGTCGAACCCCGCCCAAGCCGGCGCCGGACCGTCCGGACGGTCGTCGGCGCCTTCCGTCCCCGTCCCGTCGGGCAGACCCGGCCCGTCCACCAGCGCGCCCGCTCGCTCAGGTGGCTCCGGCCGGATGGGTGGTTACCCAGGCGACCACCGACCTGGAGGTGCAGCCGCGGCTGGGACGGTAGGGGCACAGGAGCGGATGCGGACCTGGGAGATGGTGGCGGCAGCAGCACGGACCGTCGCGGCCACCGATCCCGACCAGGCCACGAGCGTCGCCTTGTCCGTCGAGGACCTGACCGGACAGTCCTGGGTGTTGACCCAGGTCGCGTTGACGGTGGCGGCCACAGACGTGGACCGCGCCGTCGACATCATCAGCAAGATCCCCGACGAGCCGGCACGGGTGAACGCGCTGCAACTGCTCGCCGACACGATCGCCGCCACAGAACCCGACCGGGCCACCCACCTGTACGCCCAGGCCGACAAGGTGGCCCGCACCCACCTCCGGGACATCGCCGCCATCGACCCGGAGTCGGCCGCCGCCATGGCCCGCACCGTGCCCCACCGGACCACCCGCGCCTGGAGACTGGTCGAGGTCGCCGCCACAGCCGCAGCCACCGACCCCGACCTGAGTGAGCGCTTGATCACCGAAGCCCAGGCCACCGAGGGCATCGGCCGGGACCCGATCTCCCAGATGGCCCGAGCCGCAGCCGCCAACCCCACCGAAGCCGAACGGATCGCGCGCACGATCAGCGACCCGACCGCCCGTGCCTGGGCGCTGACCGCGCTCGCCAAGACCCTGCTGGCCACCGACCCACCCCAGGCCGCGCGTCTACTCACCGACGCCGCCGACCTCCAAGCCCAGGTCATACAGGAACACCAACGCACCCGAACCGTCACCGGCGGCCGGCCCCCCGCCCAGCAGCCAGGCCAGACCCGCCGCGAACACGACCAGGAACAACAGAACGACCAGGAACAACAAGGACAAGCGTGGTTCAACCACCATCGCTCCCGGACCACCCACCCCCTCCTGCTCACCCGTCCCCAGACCGCCTTCCCCCCCAGAAGGCCCACCCCCCACTGGCAGGAGAAGAGCGTCCAGAACTGGGGCGCCATCGGTGACGACGAGACCGACGACGCCTCCTCCGCAGACGACTCCCCGCCACCATCCGAGCCCACCCCAACCCCCACCACCCGACCCGCGACCGCGGCACCCACCACCCGACCCGCAACCGCGGCACCCACCACCCGACCCGCAACCGCGGCACCCACCACCCGACCCGCAACCGCGGCACCCA
>DASTGO010000227.1:0-2590 GCA_035719045.1 Kineosporiaceae bacterium
CACTCGTGAACCCCACCCGCGTCGCCGCCGAAGCGGGAGCCGCCACCGGAGACCCCACCACCAGCCCGCCAGCGGCGATCACGGCCGCCACCACCGCACCCGCAAGCCGCCGCAACCCTGCACGCCGTACCGACACCCGGAACCCCGTCCCTCCAGGCCCCGCCCCGGCCCCCGACGAGGCCCCCGTGGACGCAAGCAACCAGGACTCTAGAGAAGTCAACTACTGCGCGTCTACGCAACTGCGAGGGCCGAGGGCCAGCCCGTGGTGGGCGGGCCCCTCGGCCCTCGTGGTCGCCCCGGCCCGGTCAGTTCCGTTCCGGGCGGCGGGGTGGATCAGGCAGCCCTGGTCACCACGCCCTGCCAGCCGACCCAACCGCCGGGAACCAGGTTGGACGCGTCAGTGCTGGAGCCGACGTAGGCCCCGGAATGCCGCCGGCACCTCTGCGACCGGTTCCCTGGTCGTCCCGACCGGTCGACGGGCTTCGGCGCCCGACCCATGGATGGTCAGGCGATCCCGATGCCGTACACGGCTAGGGAGCTCGGGTTGGAGAAGACGCCCGTGAGCGGGGGGAGGAGGTCGGCCACGGCCGGAGTCGACTGCGCCGTCGAGGCGGGCTGGCTGTTGCCGAGGTACACGTTGTTGCTTCCGCCCCACGCCCACAACCGGCCGTCCGAAGCCAACGCGTACCCGGAGAGCCGGGCCCCCGCGATCGAGGTGATCCCCGAGACCTTGGCCTGGACGGGGACCGCGGAGTTCCCGAGCGCACCGTTGCCGAGTTGGCCCGCGGTGCCGGCGCCCCAGGACCAGACCGTTCCGTCGGACTTCAGGGCATAGCCGGTCGCCGCCGCTGCCGCGATCTGCGTGACCCCGGTGAGCCCGCTGACCTGGACCGGCGTTGCGGGCACCGCGGGCGTCGTGCCGTTGCCGAGCTGGCCGCTCGCGCCCGCCCCCCAGGCCCACACCGTGCCGTCGGCGCCCAGGGCATAAGCGGTACCACTGCTCGCGCCGCTGACCGCCGTCACCTTGGGCAGGCCGGCCACCTGGACGGGGGTGGGCTGGCTGGCGGCCGTGTTCCCGCTGCCGAGCCGACCACCTGCCCCGTTGCCCCAGCCCCACACGGTCCCGTCGGACTTGACCGCGTACAGCGAAGAACTAGCGGCGGCCAGCGAGGGGATGCCCCCGATCGCGGTGATGCCGCTGAGGCCGGCCAGTTGCAGGGGGACTCTGCTGTTCACCGGGGTGGTCTGGCCGAGGAGGGCGCCCCCGTAGCCCCAGGCCCACACCGTGCCGTCGGCCTTCACCGCGAACCCGTTGCCCGCGTTGCCAGTGATCGCGACGACGCCGCTGATGCTCACCTGCACGGGCGTCAGCGAGTCCCCCGGCGTGCCGTTGCCCAGCTGGCCGACGGAATTCGAACCCCAGGCCCAGACCGTCCCGTCGGACTTCAGGGCGTACCCGCCGACGCCTGTCGACGCCACCGAGACGACATCGGTGAGCCCGTCGACCTGCACCGGCGCCAGCTGCGGAGGAGCGGAGCTTCCCATCCACTGGGACCCGTTGGCCCAGCTGAAGACGCCGTGCGCCAGGTGCGGGAACACCGTCAACGGCCCGGTCCAGCTGCCCACGGCCCCGTTGCCGTCCTTGACCTGCAGCGTGATGCTCCCGCCCCCCGGGGCCGTCGGCGTACCGGCGATCGTCCCGGTGGAGGGATCGAGGGCCAGCCCAGCGGGGAGCGTCCCGGCCGTCTGGGACCACGTGTACGGGGCGGTCCCACCGGTGACGGTCCCTGCACCGGAGGAGTACACCACTCCAACCTCACCGGTCGCCCGGATCGAGGCGAGGGCGAGGGCGACCGTCACGGTCACGGGAATGTCGACCGTCTGACCGACGGTGTCGGCGGCCTCGGCGGTGAAGGTGAAGGTGCCGCCCTGGGTCGGGGTTCCGCTGATCAGGCCCGAGGTCGCGTTCAACGTCAGTCCTGGTGGGAGGGAGCCAGTGCCGGGCAGCACCGACCAGGCCAGCGCTCCAACTCCACCACTGGTCTGCAACTGCAGACTGAACGGGGTCCCGGCCGTTCCGGTGCCGGTGGCCGTGCCCGGCCCGGTCGGTGCGGACGAGTAGCCGAGCAGGTCGACCAGGATGTGCGTGTTACCCGCGGAGTTGTAGATGTACAGGGCAGTACGCGGATCCGCGATGACCAGGTTCGGGACCACCTGACCGGGATCGGCGTTCACGTTGGACGTACCCAACGCCGGGAGACCGATGTTGGTGGCCGTCAGGTACGTCGACGTCGAGGGCCACACCGCCGTCACCGACAGGTACACCGCCGTGGCGTTCGCCGGGATCGCCCCGTTGGGCACCCAGACCGGACATCCCCCACACACGGCGGGCCCACCACCCGTGCGGGTGTCCAGCAACCGGGTCGGGGTCAACGGCACGAAGTCCCCGCCGGCGGTGAACCAGCCCTGCACATCCGCGACGATCTGGGTGGACCCCGCCGAGTTGTAGATCGACACCTTGCCGTTCGCGCCGACCGTGGCCACCGCCAGCACCGCCGCGGTCTGCCCCGCGACCAGGTTCAGGTTCGAC
>DASTGO010000228.1:0-6975 GCA_035719045.1 Kineosporiaceae bacterium
GGTCGAGGTGTCGAAGGGCAGGTGCTCGTGCTTCTCGGGCAGGGTCGTCGACGTCGGCCGGTCCTGGTCCGCTGAGCCCACGAGGTGCCCCTTTCGTCCCTGCTGAAACGCTTTGGTGCCAGTGGTGCAGGTACGCGGCACTGGTTGGGATCCTAACCCGACTGGTTGTCGTCCGGATCACCTCTGCCCGCCGATCGGCCGTTCGGCGGGCAGGGCGGTGTCAGCGGATGCTCAGCGGGCGGGCAGCCGGTCCAGGCCGGGGGGCAGGTCGCCGTGGTGGAGCACGGTGAGCCGCTGGGTCGGCCGGGTCAGGGCCACGTACAGGTCGGCCAGTCCCCGGGGGGAGTCGGTGAGCACCGAGGCCGGGTCGACCACGGTCACCCCGTCGAACTCCAGCCCCTTGGCCTGCTGGACGGTGAGCACGTCCACCCGGTCGGCCAGTTCCGTCCCGGCCAGGCCCGCCCGCACCGCGCCGACCAGCGCCGGAGACACCGAACGCGGCAGCAGGACCGCGAACCGGCCACCGCTCAGCGCGTCCTCGTCGGCCCGGACCGCGCCCAGCACTGCGGCGGCGACCTCGGCCGCGGACCGCCCCGGGAGCCGGACCGCCTCCGGAGCCCAGTCCCCCTGCCGGGCCGACCGCGGCGCGGCCACCTCGACCCCGTGCGCGTGCAGCACGCCGGTGGCGACCTCCATCACCGCGGCCGGGGTCCGGTAGTTGACGGTCAGCTGCTCGACCCGCCACCGGCCGGCCGCCGGGCCCTCCAGCACCGCCGACCAGGAGGTCGTCCCGGCAGGGGAGCCGGTCTGCGCGACGTCCCCGACCACAGTCATCGAGCGGGACGGGACCCGGCGGACGATCATCCGCCACTGCATCGGGGACAGTTCCTGCGCCTCGTCGACGACGGCGTGCCCGAACGCCCAGCTGCGGTCCAGCAGCGCCCGGTCGGCCACCGAGCCCAGCGGACCGCCGTCGGACAGCCGGTCGACGAGCATCTCCGGCGTCACCTCGGAGGTCATCATCGGCCCGTTCACCCCGACGGTCTGCAGGACCCGGCGGGCGTACTCCAGGGCCTCCGCGCGTTCGGTGGCGGCGGCCGCGGCGGCCCGGCGGGCGGCGGCCGACTCGGCCACGTCGGCGCCGATCAGTTCCGCGGCCTCGTCCAGCAGCGGGACGTCGGCCACCGTCCAGGGCGTGCCGCGTTCCCTGAACAGCAGCTTCTGATCCCGCTGCGACAGGATCCCCTCGGCGGCATGGGCCAGCCGGTCCGGCCGGGCGAACAGCTCCGTGACCAGGGCGGTCGCCGACAGCGGCATCCACAGCAGGTTGAGCTCCCGGCGGACGTCGACGCTGTCGCGCAGCTCGGCGATCAGGTCGGCGCGTTCCCCCAGGTCGTCGGCCACCCCGCGGGCGCGGGCGAGCTGCCCGGCCAGGTCGTCCAGCAGATGCCGGACGAAGGTGACCCGGGCGTCGTTGTGCGGGCGGCCGCCCTGCCGGGCCCGTCCCCGCGCCTCGGCGACCACCCGCGGGTGCAGCACCAGCGGGTCGCCGCCGACGTCGATGGTCAGCGGGTGGGCGAGCCGGCGCTGGCGGCCGTGCACCGCGGCCCGGACCACCTGGGCCATCCGCAGGTCGCCCTTGAGCACGGCCACCTCGGGCGGATCGGCATCGACGGCCTCCACCCCCGGGTAGAGCTGTCCCGGGGTGAGCAGCACGACCCCGGTCTCGCCGAGGCTCGGCAGCACCTGCTCGATGTACCGCAGGAACACCGGGCTCGGCCCCACGACGAGCACGCCGCTGCCGGCGATCCGGTCCCGGTGGGTGTAGAGCAGGTACGCCGCCCGGTGCAGGGCCACCGCCGTCTTGCCCGTCCCGGGACCGCCCTGGACCACGAGGACCCCCGGCAGCGGAGCGCGCACGATCCGGTCCTGCTCGGCCTGCAGGGTGGCCACGATGTCGCGCATCCGGCCGGTCCGGTGGGCGGTCAGCGCCGCCATCAGGGCGCCGTCCCCGGTGACGGTCGCGCCGTCGGAGAGCGCCTCGGTGTCGAGCAGTTCGTCGTCGAGGGTGGTCACCGTGCGGCCGCGCAGCCCGATGTGCCGCCGGCGGAACACACCCAGCGGTTCGGCGGCCGTGGCCTGGTAGAACGCCGACGCGGCCGGCGCCCGCCAGTCCAGCAGCAGGGTGTGCTGCTCCTCGTCGGACAGCCCGATCCGGCCCACATAGCGCCGCTCGTCCTCGGACAGGTCCAGTCGGCCGAACACCAGCCGCTCCTCCACGGCCGACAGTTGCTTCAGCCGCAGGGTGTGCATGACGTCGAAGGCTTCCCGCTCGGTCCGTCCGCTCGGGGTCGGCACCAGCGGGGCACGGCGCACCTGCTCCAGGGAGCGGGTGGTGCGGTCGCGCAGCGCGTCCAGCCGGGCGTAGAGCCGATCGACGTACCCCTGCTCGGCGGCGATCTCCTGCTGCAGTTCGGTGGTGCTCAGGGTCACTCCTCCCTGCTTCGGCGGGCTATCCAGTATGGGTGGCGACCGGCCCGGCCACGACCGGGGGGTGGGTGAGGCCCCGCCGGGCGGGGCGTTCTGCCGGATGCCGCCCGATCCGTCCCGGTGCCACGTCGCGCACGTCGCTGCCGCCCGGCTGCGGACCCCTCACGTCCGGCCCGGCTGCTGCCGACAGGACCCTCAGAGCGCGCCGTGCCGGGGGGCCCGCGCCGTGACGGGCTCTGCCTGAGACCGCCCGTCCCGCGTCAGGTCTGGGAGGGGGTTCACCGGTCGGATGTCGCGCACGACGGCCCGCCCCACCCCGAAACCGGACCTGCCAGGACTCAACACGCTGGTCCGGCTGACCATCGGCTCCGCCGACCCTCCGATCGCCGCCAACGTCCCGTCCCGGGTCGAGGACGTCTCCCTGGCCGACCCCCGGGTGAAGGGCAGCGTCACGGAACTGTTCGTCGCCGTCCCGCACTACCCGGGGGACGTCGCCGTGCCCCGGGTGGGGACGGCCTGCACGGTGTCCTGGGTGGGGTCGGACGGGGTCTACGACCTGCCGGTCGGCTACCTGGACCGGGCGGTCGTGGGCCCGGGGGTCCACGCCTGGCAGGTGGCCGTGACGGGAACGGCCGTGCGGGCCCAGCGCCGCCGCTTCGTGCGGGTCTCGTGGGCGGCCCCGATCGTGGTGGACGTGGTCCCCGTGGTCCGGACCCGCCCCGACCCCGGCGCCGGGACACCCGGACCGGACCCGGTCGACCCGCCGGCCGGGGAAGCGGGACCGGGTGACGGGTCCGGGCCTGAGGGGGAGGAGCCGACTGTCGCGGCGACCCTCCACGGGACGACCCTCGACCTCAGCGAGGGAGGTGTGCGCTGTCTGCTGCCCCCGCCGCAGTTGCGGGCCGGGCAGCCGGTGCGGGTGAACCTGGAGGTCGAAGGCGAACTGCTCCACCTGGACGGCACGGTGGTCCGGTCCGACCGGCGCGCTCCGGTCGCCGGCCGGGAGCCGCAGTGCGACACGGGCATCGCGTTCACCGAACCCGACGAGCACGGTGACCTGCTGCGCCGCGCCGTCTTCTCCGAGCAGTTGCGCAGTCGCCGGGCGGGGATCGAGTGACCGACGCGCCCGGCCGACCGGTGGGGAGCGGGCGGCGGGTATCCGGATCCGGGCATGCGAAAGGCGCCCGGGGCGGATGCCCTGCGGGCGGGGACGTGGACGCGCGGTTCACCCGCTCGGGGCCCGGACCCCTTCGCGACCGGTGTCCGCGCCGCCGTCGGCCGGACGGTTTCCGGCGGGACGGCGGGGTGGGTGGTGGTCGCAGGGCGTACCGGGCTGACGGGCCGGCGTCCGGGGTCCGGGCGGCGGTCCGGGGAACCGCATGCGGGGCCGGCCGTCACCCGCACCGTTGCGGGCCGGGGCCGATCCGCTTATGCGTACACGTCGAAGGCGCCGGGATGCGTCGGCTGCTGGGCCTGCTTGATCGCCGCAGACGCCGGCATCACGCCGAGCATGACCCGCACCTCGGTGAGGGTCAGTCCCTTCAGCGGAGGCAGTTTCGGTGCCTCCTCCTCGACCGACTTGTGCTGTGTCTTCGATCCGTCCGGGTGAGCAGCCTTCGCCGCCTCCGTCGGGGCCCGATCCGTGGGCGACGGGGCGGGCACGCTCGCCGCTGCGGGTGTCGCAGGTGCCCCCACACCGCTGACGTTCATCGTGGCCCTCCCTTCCTCCTGTCGATCTCTCGGCGCGGTGCCGCGACCGAGGAGCCGGCCACCCCGGACGCAGCCCGGGGAAACCGCCTCTAGCGCGGCATCGGCGTGCCCGGGCTCGCACTTGATGACCCGTTCGGGCGACGGATGGACCGGTGGGGACCGTTGCGCCGGGACTGTCCGGCTCAGGCTCCGGCGTCGCCAGGGTCTCCGGTCAGCGCACGAGGACGAGGACCAGGGCGACCACGAGAGTGGTCGCGCAGACCCCGAGGGTGATCCGCAGGAAACCGGCATCGACGGCGTGCAGGGCGGTGCCGGCCGGCTGGGGGCGGGTGATCGCACCGGGCGCCGGCTCGGGGTCGGGCTCGGCGATCCGGCGGGCCTCGGTCCGGAAGTCGAGGGCGGCCGACAGCAGCAGGGCGCCGCCGAGCACGGCCCCGAAGGCGCCGACCAGCATGAAGATCACGCGGTTCTCACGGTTCTCCGGACCCTGCGCCGCCAGCACCGCGAGCAGGTCCGACCCGCCGACCAGGAACAGGCCGAGCGCCGTCTCGGTGAGCGAGCGGCGCCCCCGCAGCCGGGCCACCCAGGTGGACACCCGGACCGCGCCCCAGGTCGCGCCGGCCACGCCCGCCACGTTGAGCAGCAGCGGCAGCCTGCTGCTCGCCGGGTCGAACACCTGAGCCGCCAGGACCGCAACCAACCCGGCGATCGCCAGCGCCCGCCCCGTCCGCAGCGGCTTGAGCAGCCGTCCCTCCTGGCCCGTCACGGGGCGCACTCTAGCGGCGCGTCCTGCAGGCCGGGTGCTCGCCCCCGCCCGAAGCGACCTGTCCGGCGACAGGTTCCGTCACCGGCCGGGCCTGTGGGGTGCCGGGGTGCGGGGGTGGCTGGGGCTCCCTGGTGCCAGGAGGTGGCACCGGGGAGCCCCGGTGCCGTGAGCCCGTCAGGCGCCCCGCATCTGGAGGACCTGCAGGGCCAACTGCAGGGACAGCCGCAGGTCCGGGTCCCGGGTGAAGGGTCCGAGCAGGCGTTCCAGCTTCGCGATCCGGTAGCGCAGCGTGTTGTAGTGGAAGTGCAGGACCCGGGCGGTCTCGGCCACGTTGAGGTTGCACTCCAGCAGCACCTGGAGGGTCTGGCGCAGGTCGGCGATCTCGTCGTCGTCGGTGCGGGCCAGGTCGCCGAGCACCTCGTCGGCGAAGGCCCGCAGCTCGGCCTGGTCCTCGACCAGGGACAGCAGCCGGAACACTCCGAGGGCGTCGAAGTACGCGACCGCTCCCGGACCCTGCATCCGGCGGCCGACCCGGACCGCGATGCGGGCCTGCTCGTAGGCGGCGGCGATCTGGGACGGGGAGCCGGCCACCCGGCTGACGCCGGTGCTGAACGGCCGGCGCCCCCCGCCGCCGTCCCCGGCCACCTCGCGGACCAGGTCACGGACCAGGCGGTCGACGCTGCCCTTCGGCGGGACTCCGAGGACGGCGACGACCTCCCGGTGGAAGCCGACCACCGGTGCGGAGGGGTCACGGGGCCGGACCACGGTCTGCCAGGCGGCGGCGAACCGTTCCAGGGCCGGGAGCGGGACCAGCGCCTGCGTGGGTTCGCCGGTCCCGGTCCCGGTCCCGGCCCCGGCGCCGTCCGTCGTGGTGCTGCCGCGCCGCTCCTCGGCCAGGGCGTCCAGTTCGGCGACGACGACCACGACGGGCCGGTCCACGTCCCAGCCCAGCGAGGCGGAGTGGGTGACCGCCTGGTCGGGGCCGACCTCGCCGGTGATCAGGTCCCGCAGGAAGTCGCCCTGGTACTTGCTCTCCACCGCCCGGACGGCCAGCTGCTTGGTGACCGCGAGCGCGGCGACCGTGGCGGCGGCCTCCAGGGCGTGGAGGTCCTCGGCTGTCAGCCGCCCGTCCGGGGAGAAGGCGGCGATCCGCCCGTGGTCGACCCGGCCGGCCACCACCGGCACCACGATCCGGTTGCCTGGCAGGCCCGGCACGGCGCCCAGCCCGGGACCGGTCGACTCCGTCCGCAGCCGGCCCGAGGCGTCACAGCACACCGACCCGTACACGGCGGCCAGCGCGTCGACCTCGCCGCCGTCGGCCAGCACCCGTCCGTCCGGAGTGGTGATGAGCACGGCTGCGCCGAGCAGCTGGACCAGCTCGGTCGCCACCTCGGGCAGCCCGCCCCCGTCCAGGACGATCTGGACCAGCGCCCGGTGCACCTCCTCGGACCGGGCCAGCGCGGCCGCCTGCCGGTTCAGCAGGTCGGTGAGCACCTGCTCGAGGATGTCGTCGAAGGCCGCCCCATCGGGCAGCCGGATCACCGGGAACCCCCGCCGGTCGGCCTCGGCCAGCATCGCGCCGGGCAGTTCGTGCAGGTAGCGGCCGAGCTTCACGCCGAGCGCGCTCACCCCCCGCTCGTCGAGATCGGCGACCAGTCCGGCCAGGGCGGCGGGGTCGTCGCGCAGCGGGTACCCGGTGGTGATCAGCAGTTCCCGGGGCTTCACCCAGGGCAGGATGTCCGGGACCTCCATGACGTTGAGGCGTTCCACGGACCGGCCCAGCCCGGACGCCCCGGCGAGCACCTGCGACCCCTGCAGGGCTTCCGCCATGAGCACTTCCTCGACGCTCAACCCGCGGGCCAGCCGGCCGGAGGCGGTGCGCAGCCGCTCGGAGGTGGGAGTCCGGGGCTTGACTGGCAATTCCTGAGCAGTCGAGGGCGTCGGGTTGGCAGGTATGGCCATGTCGAGGACGCTATCGCTGCTCCTGTCCGGCGTCGCCCCCCTCGGGG
>DASTGO010000229.1:0-2585 GCA_035719045.1 Kineosporiaceae bacterium
GATGGTTCTGCTCCCCAGCTCGATCTTGCTGTCGTAACTCTAGAGCGGGATGGATGAAGCTGGGCAGCAGGCTCTGTCAACGGCCAGGTTGAGGTCCCCGCTGGTGGCCAGTTGAAAGTCCCCGCTCCTCGCGGTTGATCAGTTGGGTTGGCGTGCACCTCCTCGGGCTCTGGCTTGCTTCATCCGGTAGGAGTCGCCGTCGGTGACGACGACGTGGCAGTGGTGCAGGAGTCGGTCGAGCAGGCTGACGGCGGTGGTGTGTTCGGGCAGGAAGCGTCCCCAGGATTCGAACGGCCAGTGCGAGCCGATGCCCAGGGAGCGGCGTTCGTAGGCGGCGGCGACGAACCGGAACAGGAGCTGGGCGCCGGTGTCGTCCAGCGGGGCGAAGCCGAGCTCGTCGCAGATGATCAGGTCGTTGCGCAGCAGCGCGTCGATGACCCGGCCGACGCTGTTGTCGGCCAGGGCCCGGTAGAGGGTCTCGACCAGGTCGGCGGCGGTGAAGTAGCGGACCTTGTGCCCGGCGGCGACGGCGGCGACGCCGAGGGCGACCAGGACGTGACTCTTGCCGGTGCCGGCCGGGCCGATCAGGCAGGTGTTCTCCGCGGCCCGGATCCATTCCAGGCTGGCGAGGTAGTCGAATGTCGCACCGGGGATGGAGGACGCGGCGACGTCGAACTCCTCCAGGGTCTTGACCACGGGGAACGCCGCGGTCCGCATCCGGGTCCGGGCGTTGGACTCATCCCGCGCGGTGATCTCGGCCTCGACCAGGGTGCGCAGGAACTCCTCCGGGTTCCACCGCTGGGTCCGGGCGGTCACGAGCAGCTCCGGGGCGATGCGGCGCATCGCGGCCATCTTCAGCCGCTTCAGCCCGTCGTTCAGGTCGGCCGCCAGCGGCGGCGGTGCCGTGCTCACGGCTGCCGACCCGACATCGCGTAGTCGTCCAGCGACCTGGTCGGCACCGCCGGCAGCGTCAGCACCAGGGCCTGCCCGGCGGCCCTCGGCTGCGGCGCGGCACCGGCGGCGGCCAGGATGGAGCGGACATCGTCGGCGCGCCAGCGCCTGAACTGCACCGCCCGCCGCAACGCCTCAAGCAGCGCCTGGTCACCGTGGGCGGCGTGCAGGGTGAGGATCTGGTCGATCTCCCGAGCGAGGTTGGAGACTCCGGCCGCGGCCGCGCCGGTCAGGAACGCCTCGGCGACCTCGCCCAGGGCGAGGAACTGCTTCTCCGCCGCGGTCTTCGCCCGCGGCGCCCGCCGCGGCTTGTCCGGCCGGGTCGAGCCGTAGTGGGCGTCGACGATGCTGACCTCTCCGGGTGCGACCAGGGCATGCTCGGCCACGACCTCGCCGGTGAACGGCTCCAGGACCTGCACCCGCCCCTCGGCCACGGCGATCAGCACCACCGCCCCGATCAGCCGGTTCGGGACCGAGTAGCGGGCCGAGCCGAACCGCACACAGGACAGCTTGTCGACCTTGCGGCTGGTCGGCTTCGGGCCGAACTCGAGCCGCAGCGACGGCAGCACCCCGAGCAGTTCTCGCTCCGCGGCGAGACGTTCGGCTGGCACCGCGTAGATCTCGCTATGCACCTTCGCGTTGACCTCGATGCACCACCTTGCCGCCGCGTCGTTGGCCGCCGCCAGGTCAGCAACGGATGGCTCAACGGGCACCATCAGGTCCCGCTTGGCATAGCCGACCAGGGCCTCGACGATGCCCTTGGACTCCGGGTCAGCGGCGTGGCAGAAGTCCGGCCGGAACCCGTAGTGGGTCGCGAACCGGACGTAGTCCGCGGTCGGCACCACCACGTTCGCGACCACGCCGGCCTTCAGGCAGCCCATCCGGTCGGCCAGCACCATCTTCGGGACGCCGCCGAGGACCTCGAAGCACTCGGCCAGCAGCGCCATCGTGGTGGCGGCCTTCTCGTCCGCGGCGAAGCGCACGAACCGGAACCGGGACCAGGCCAGCACCGCGCAGAACACGTGCACTCCGTCCTGCACGCCCCAATCGATGGCCAGCGTGTCCCCGGGCGTCCACACCGCCGGCCGGCGGCCGCGGTGATGACCCCGCCGCCACGCCTGCTTCGCCTCGGCGACCAGCCGCCGGAAGTTGCGCGGCGACCCCGCATAGCCCGCCGTGCGGGCCGCCGGCAGCAGCCGCTTTGCCGAGATCCGTCCCTGGCTGCGCGCCACCCGGTCGGCGACCAGGTCGGCCACCGGGTCGTAGTTGTGTCCACGGTCCTTGCGCGGCGGCGCGCCCCCGCCGGCGTTGTGCCGCTCCACGATCCGCTTGACCGTCTTGTGCGTGGTGCCGCACAACTGTGCGGCGCCCCGGTAGCTGCCCACCTCCCGGTAGGCGGCCAGTACGTCCATCCGTTCCCTCGCGTTCTTCAATGGAAGCCCCTGTGCGGTGACCGGTGATCTGGTTGGCACCGACACCGTCACCGCACAGGGCCCACAGCCCTGGACAGGACACGCGAGGAGCGGGGACTTCTACCTGGCCACCAGCGGTGACCTACATCTGGCCACCAGTGGGGACTTTTTCATGGCCACGGACACTTTGAGGAACGGGGTCCTCGATGCTCACGGGCCGCT
>DASTGO010000230.1:0-17948 GCA_035719045.1 Kineosporiaceae bacterium
GGAAGAGGATGCTGATGGCGACACTGGTGTGGAAGGAAGTCTGGTTGCCGAAGGTGACAGGCGTGCTCCCGAGGTAGAAGTTCCTGGGCTGGGCGAGGACAGGCCCCGAGACGTAATCGTATGGGTGGCCCCCCTCTTGCCGCACCGCGCGGAGGAATTCGGCATAGTCGTCGTCGCCGGACGTGAAGGTGCGACCTGAGAGGCCGTCGAAGGCGGAGCGGTCGAGTCTGAATTCGAGTACGCCGGCCGGATTCCCGCCAGCTCGGAGCAGGGCCTGTGCATGATCAGCGGTCGTGTAGAAGCCAGCTCCGAAGTCCGTTCGCGGGTTGGCCCGGGCGAGATCAATCCCGGTCGCCCTGATGCCGGCGACGTTTCCCAGGGTGGTTCCGTGGAAAAGAGGAAGTGTTTCCCCGGGGCCGGCCCCGTAGGGCGTCAGCCCCAGGGGGTCGATCCAGTGGTAGGGGTTGGAGACGTAGGCGGCGGGGTTGGGGCCCCCGGCCAGGCCGAGGGGGTCGGGGCTGGTGTAGCGGGCGGTAGTTGGGTCGTAGTAGCGGAAGACGTTGTAGGCGAGGCCGGTCTCGGGGTCGTGGTACTGACCGGGGAAGAGCAGGGGACAGAACGGCCCGCCGGGGGAGTCCGACGGCCCCTCGGGCAGGGGAGCACCCCAGGTGGTGCGGCGTGCCTGCCAGGCGATCTCACCGTCGGGTGTGAGGAGTTCGGTGGGGGTTCCCACCAGGTCGCTGACGATGCCGTAGAACTGCTCGTCGTACCAGTCCTGGGACGGGTCGCTGCCCTGAGGGCCGGGCGCCGGGGGAAGGGGCGGCTGGCCGGTCGGTTCCGGGGTGTCCCGTGGGCGGGTGGGCCTGCGCCGGCGAGTGCGCTGGGTGAGCGGCGTGAAGGCGTGGGGGTGGTGGTCGAACGTGGTGACGGCGTCCGGGGCGCCCGCGGTGGAGTGACAGGTCTCCGCCAGTTGGGCGCCGTCCCAGGTGAAAGTGGTGGTCTCGGTGATGGTGCCGTCCGCGGCGAGCCGATGCTTGGCGGTGCGGCGGCCGAGAGGGTCGTACGAGTACGTCCAGGTGTCGCCGTCGGGAGTGCGGACGGTGGTGAGCTGGTTGCGGGCGTTCCAGGTGTACGACCAGACCTGGTCCTTGGCCGACAGCCGGTGCCGGCGGCGGGTGGTGAGCCGGCCGAGGGCGTCATGGGAGTAGCTGACGGTACCCGCGCGGGCGATCCGGGTGCCGGAGTATTCCCGCGGGCCGCGCGCTCCGGGGTCGCCGGCAGCCGGCGCGTGATCCGGGACGGGCCAGAGGGCGTGGGTGATGTTCCCCGCAGAGTCGTAGTCGTACCGCTCGCTCCACTCGTCGCCGCTCGGCGTGGCACCCGCCACGATGGCGACCCGGTGTCGGCTGTCGAGCGTGTAGCGGCGGCGGGCCTGGCCGTCCGTGAGCTGCGTGAGGTGGCCGGTGGGGTCGTACTCGTAGCCGCGGCGGAGAAGCCCGTCCCCCGTGCCCCCGGTGGCAGTAGTGGCGCCGCTGAGGATCTGGCTCAGGAGCCGGTGGGCCGGGCTCCAGGCTTGGCTGAGGGTGGTGACACCCATGGTGCGGCTGATCTCGTGGCCCGCGGGGTCGTGGCCGAACGTGAGGGCGTGGCCGTCGGCGGCCAGCTGGAGGGGGTGTCCCGCGGCGTCATAGGTCCAGGTGCTGGTCGCGCCGGTGGGGGTGGTGCGCCGGGTGCGGCGGCCGAGCGCGTCGTAGGCGTTGGCGAGAGTCCGGCCGTCGAGGGTCTCGGCGGTGATGCGTCCGAGTGGGTCGCGGGTGAGGGTGAGCGTCGTGGTCACCGGGTCATCCGGTCCGCCGCTGGTGGTGGCGTGGATGAGGCGGCCGGCGGGGTCGTGGTGGTAGCGGGTGGTCCGGCCGTCCGCGGTGCTTTCGGTGGTGAGGTTGCCGCGGACGTCGTAGGCGTAGGTGGTGGCCTGGCCGAGGGCGTTGACCGTGCGGGTGACCTGACCGGCGGGGTCGCGTTCGTAGGTGGTGCGGCGGTCGTCGAAGTCGACCTGGCCGATGAGGAGCCCGTTGGGGTCGTGCTGGTAGTGCCAGGTGAGGCCCTGGGGGTTGGTGACGGCGGTGAGACGTCGCTCGGTGTCGTAGGTGTAGCGGGTGGTGGCGCCGTCGGGCGTGGTGACGGCGGCGGTCTGGTCGAAGGCCGTGGGGGTGTAACGAGTGGTGTGACCCGCGGGATCGGTGTGGGCGATGAGGTTGTGCTCCGGGTCGTAGGACCAGGTCCAGACCGCCCCGTCAGGGTCGATCCGGCGGGTGAGCAGGCCCTCAGGCGTCCAGCTGTAGCGCGTCGTCCCGCCGACGGGGTCGGTGACGGCGACCGGGCGGCCGAACGGGTCCCGGTGGATCCGGGTGGCGGCTCCGCCGGGGTCGGTGACGCTGACCGGCAGGCCGGCGGGATTGCAGGTGATGTGGGTGACCCCGCCGAGGGCGTCCGTGACCGTGACGGGGTTGCCGTGGGCGTCATGGGTGTAGTGAGTGGTGGCGCCGGTGGGGTCGGTCACGCTGGCCGGTAGGCCGCGGGAGTCGTAGGCCACGGTCCACGTCGCGCCGTCCGGGCCGGTCACGCTGACCGGCAGTCCGTCGCAGTCGTAGCCGATGGCGCGGCTGGTGGCGTCAGGCAGCACCGTGCGCAGCAGTCGGCCCGCGGCGTCGTAGTCGTGGGCGGTGCTGCGGCCCAACGGGTCCCGGGCGGCGATCTGCCGGTGGTGGCGGTCCCAGTCGGTGGTCCACACCGCCCCGGTCGGATCGGTCCGTGACACCACCTGGTGCCGGTCGTTGATCTCGTAGTGGGTGGTGCAGCCGAGCGAGTCCGTGAAGCGCGTCCGCCCCACCCTGGTCCCGCCCGGCGCGGCCACGGTGTCGTAGTCGAGGCGGGCGCGCAGGGTCCCGTCGGTGCCTTCCGCGGCCACGCAGCGGCCCTGGGCGTCGTAGACGTACCGGTAGAAGGTGCCGTTGCGGTCGGTCCAACCGGTGACCCGCCCGGCCAGGTCGTAGCTGTAGGTCAGGGCCAGTCCTGACGAGTTGACCACCTCGGTCAACCGGCCCGCCGGGTCGTAGCGGTACCGGACCAGGGCGACCCGTCCGCCGCCCCGCTCGTTGCCCGCGCCGTCGGGCTGCGTCCCGTCGGCACCCGCCTCGTCGGCACCCGCCTCGTCGGCCGCAGGCCCGCCTGGGGTGGTTGCGCGAGAAGTGGCGAGGTGGACGGCGGTGACCAGGCCGTCGGTGTGTTCGAGCAGGAGTCGGTAGCCGCCGTGGTGGGTGATGGCCGTGAGGTGACCGTCGGCGTCGTGCTCGTAGGTGATGGTGTGACCGGCGGGGTGCGTGATCGCGACCAGGGGAAGTGCGGTGACCCCGGGGAGTCCGGTGAGGGGCGCGTAGCGGTGGGTGATCCGGGTGAGCGGATCGGTGAGGGTGTAGCCGGGGCCGGTGGGGGTGGGAACGGGGCGTAGCTCGAGACGGGGCCCCTCGTGAGGGAGGACGGTCTGGCCGTCGGCGGGGTGCGGGAAGGTGTGGATCATCCCGTCCGCACCGGTGGCCGTGATGCCGGCGTCGTCGACCTCGATCCGCTGGTCCAGGGAACTGACCCAGGACGCGCCCAGCCGGTGTCCGTACCGGGTGCCGGACTGGTGGACCCGCGTGATGGTCAGCGGCAGGCTCGCGGGCAGGTGGACGTCGGTGATCTGCTGGAACATCTGCCCGGTGGCCACGTCGATCGGGTCGGCCTTGAACGCCCGGCAGAGCAGTGCCCGCCCGAACAGCACCGGGTCGGTCGCGGCGCCGCGCAGACCGCCGACGATGGCCAGACCGTGCGGGATCGCTGTGCGCAGCCCGTAGGCGCCCTGGCCGAGGGCCTTGCCCCCGCCGGCCACCAGGGCCGGGACCAGGCCGCGGGCGGCACCGGCGAGCTTGGACACGCTGAACACCCCGCGCCCGCCGGGGATCACCCCCAGGACCGCGATCCCGACGTCCAGCAGTGACGCCTGCCCCCGGGCGTACCTGTTCAGCTTGTCGGCCAGGATCACGCCGCCGGCGACCACCGCAGCAGCCATCAGCGCCCAGCCCAACGGCCCGGACACGAACAGCGCCACCACCCCGGCCACCAGGGCGACCTTCTCGCAGAACCCGACGAACGCATCCCAGGACCGGAACGGGGCGCTGACGGTGTCCCAGGCCTTCTCGTACCAGGCCTTGTTCGCGATCCCGCTACCCGCGAGCGCCTGATCAATCTCGGTCACCGCGCGCGTCTCGGCCTGCCCACGCAACTGTGCGGCCTCCTCGACGAGCCGGCGTGCCGCGGCGCGATCGGCTGCCGCCTGGCCCGCCCGCATCACGGCCGCGCGGACCTGGGCCCGCACCCCCTCGTCCAACCCCAGCGTGGCCGCGTCCGCCGCCGTCACGGACAACGCGCCGTCCGCCCCCCACGGCAGTGCCACACCCGCCGGGAGCAGCCCCGCCGCCTCCCGCCGGGCCGCCTCCCAGCGGGCATCGGCCTCGACGCCACGCCGCAGGGCCACCCCTGCCCGCTCCTGGGCCAACTCCAGACCACCCGCATACCGGGCCAGCGCGCCGGCGCACCCCCGCCAGGCACGCTCGAGCTTCCCCAGTTCCTCCGGCAGCGCCTCCAGCGCCGCGACATACCCCTGCGCGAAATCCCCCCGCAGTCCCAGCGACCCACCGGCCACCTCGCGCAGCCGGCTGCCACCGGTCCCCGCGACGTCCGCGAAGTCCCCCAGCCGAGCCACCAGTCCGCGGACCCCCGCCGCGTCCCCCGGCACCGGATCGGCACCAAGACCCAGCACACCCCAGCCAGCCACCACGAACCCCCGACCCCGTCGCCCACCGGTAGCCGCGCCAGGCTAGCGCGGGCGGCCGCCCGTGATCATCTGTCGTCCACAGCGGGCGGCCGGGGCGCGGGCAGGTTTCCGGCGGGCCGTGAGGGGCACACAGATCGGAGGCGGCGACCGGGTCCGGTTCGGGTGGGTGCAGCGGACCGCGGTCGGCGATGGCCTGCCGGTCGCCCGGCGGGCCGTGGTCCAGAGCAGGCCGACGTGGGTGGGGGAGACCGTGGCCGAACAGCGTCAGCGGGGGCCGCGCGGTCGGGTGCTGCGACCGCTGGCAGGACTGGTGGCCGGCGGTGTCCTGGCCGGTGTCCTGGTGGCGGGGCTGATCCTGCCCGTGGCGGGCGGGACGGGTGCCGCGGTCACCGGTGCGGGTGACTTCTTCCTGAATCTGCCCTCCGACCTGGTCACCGTCGGCGTGCCGCGGACCTCGGTGCTCCAGGCGGCGGACGGTTCGGTGATCGCCGACTTCTACGCGGAGAACCGGATCCCGATCCCGCTGGCCCAGATGTCGCCGCTGGTGCAGCAGGCGGTGGTGGCGGTGGAGGACTCGAGGTTCTTCCAGCATGGTCCGCTCGACGCCCGGGGGCTGGCCCGGGCCGCCATGAACAACCTGTCCGGGGGCGGCACCCAGGGGGCGTCCACGCTCACCCAGCAGTACGTCAAGAACGTTCTGCTGGAGAAGGCGGTGGCGGCAGGCGACGTCGCCGCCCAGCGGGCCGCGGTCGCGCCGACGATCAACCGCAAGGTGCAGGAGCTGCGCTACGCGATCGCCGTGGAGAAACGGCTGTCCAAGCAGGAGATCCTGCAGCGGTACCTGAACATCGTGTACTTCGGGGAGCGTACCTACGGGGTGCAGGCGGCGGCGCTGCGGTACTTCGGTGTTTCCGCCGCCGACCTCACCCTGCCGCAGGCGGCCACCCTGGCGGGGATGGTCCAGGACCCGGGGGCCGACAACCCCCTGCGGCACCCCGCCGCGGCCCGGGCCCGCCGGGACGTGGTGCTGGCGGACATGCGCAACCAGGGCCTGATCCCGCCGGACCGGTATGCCGCGGCCGTCGCGTCCCCGTTGCGGATCACCGGCCACCCCGCACCCGAGGGATGTGCGGCCGCCGGGGCGAACGCCTTCTTCTGCTCCTACGTGGTGCGCTCGCTGCTCACCGATCCCCGGTACTCCGTGCTCGGAGCGACCCGGGCGGCCCGCCAGCATGCCCTGGAGACCGAGGGGCTGCAGATCCGGACCACCCTGGACCCGGCGACCCAGGCGGGGACCGTCGCCGCCGTGAACCGGGGGATCCCCGCCGACGACAGCAGCGGGCTGGCCACCACGTCCGTCACGGTGGAGCCCGGCACCGGAGCCGTCGTCGCGATGGCCGAGGACCGGGCGTACGCCGTGGCCCCCGGCCGGGGCCGCACCTCGGTGAACTACGCAACCGACGAGTCCCACGGCGGAGCCGCGGGGTTCCAGACCGGGTCGTCCTTCAAGCCCTTCACTCTGGCCACCTGGCTGGGGGCCGGGCACACCCTGGACGAGACCGTCGACGCCACCAGGCGGGCCTTCCCGTTCCCCGGGTTCACCGCCTGCGGCCACTCGCTGGGCAACGCCCCACCCTATGTGCCCGGCAACTCCGAGGGCACGGAGTCGGGTCCGATGTCGGTGCTGACGGCGACGTCGATGTCGGTGAACGTCGCCTATGTCGACATGGAGTCGCAGCTGGACCTGTGCGGCATCGTCCGGACCGCCACGCGCCTGGGCGTGCACACGGCCATCCCCGTCCAGGTCTGCTCCCGGCACGCCCCACCGAGCAGCACGCTGCCGACCTGCCTGCCGTCGCTGACCCTCGGTGTCGCGAGCATCGCTCCGCTGACGATGGCCGCCGCCTACGCCGGATTCGCCACCGGCGGGGTGTTCTGCGAGCCGCTCCCGGTCACGGCGATCAGCCGGCTGCCCAGTGACGAGGCTCCCGCCGCGCCGGTCGCCACCTACCCGAAGTCGTGCCGCCCGGCCCTGGAACCGCAGGTGGCGTCCGGGGTGAACCAGGCGCTCAGCCACGTGCTCACCGACGGGACGGCGGCCGCCGTCGGCCCCCTGGACCCCTGGCCGTCGGCCGGCAAGACCGGCACCACGGACGGTCCGTACGACAGCTGGTTCGTCGGGTACACCGCGCAGCGCAGCACGGCGGTCTGGGTGGGCGACCCCGGCCAGGTGGTGCGCGGGACGCACCGCCGCCAGCGGCTCGTCGACGTCGCCGTGAACGGGCAGTACTACCCGATCATCTTCGGGGCCAGCATCGCGGCGCCGATCTGGAAGAACGTGATGGAGACCGCGATGCAGCCGCTCCCGGCACGACCGCTGCCCTGAGCCGGCACGACTGCTGCCCCGAGCCGCGGGCGCATGAGCCGGGGCGCTGAGCAGGCGGGCCGGGGTCAACCGGATCAGCGCAGGGGCGGCCCGGCCGGGTCGGTGGCGGCCACCGCACGGATCAGCCGGGTCCGGAACCTCGCCATCACCACCAGCCCGGCTGCGGAGAGCGCGGCGAGCAGGGCCCCGGTGAGGGTCCAGTTCCACCACAGCACCGCCACCGGACCGCCCGGGCGGTAGCCGAGTGCCCACGGCAGGGCGAGCAGGAACAGGCCGCCGAGCAGCAGGACCACCAGGCTGCGACGCCTGCGGTTCGGGGCCCTCAGCCGCCCCGCCGCGGTGGCCGCCAGGACCAGTCCGAGCAGGGTGGTCCACAGTCGGCCGTCACGTCCCTCGGGGGTCAGTTCGATCGGCAGGATGACCGACGAGAGCATCAGCCAGCCGGTCGCCACCAGGGAGACCACCACGACGAACTCCTGGCCGCGGGAGACCGGCAACGGAACGTTGGTGCCGGCCGCCGTCACCCCGAGGGCGGCCTGCGCCTGCGCCCGGGTGAGCAGCGGGTCGCCCGGGGCGGCGGGCGTGCCGAGCGGGGTGAGTGCACCCGGGGCCGGTACGGCGTCCGCCCGCCCCCGCCCGGGCCCGGTCCTGTTGGTCATGATGTGCCTCCTCGATCGGAGCCGGCCGGCGGCCCGGCAGAGTCCCGGTCCCTACCCGCTGCGCCGGGGCGCCATCCGGCGGCACGGGTTCGGCGGCCCGGGTTCGGGGCCCGGGTTCGGGGGAGCGGGGACGGGGAGGGATCAGGCAGCGGCGTCGCAGCGGGTGCCCCGGACCGGAATGCCGGACAGTCCGAGCCGGGACAGCCCGTCCGGCAGTCGCGGATCCAGGCGAACCCCGTCGGCCGTCGGCTCCAGCCCCAGCACCGTCCGGATGAACAGCAGGGTGGCACCGGAGGCCCATGCCTGCGGGGAACAGGCCGAGGGATAGGGGACGGGCAGGTCGGAGGACGCGCGCGGGATGCCGACCAGGGCCTCCGGCAGCCGGTAGCCGACGTGCGGGGCGCTGTCGAGCACGGCCCGGGCGATCCGCGCGGCTTCGGCCCGGCGCCCGTACCGGGCCAGTCCCGCGGCGATCAGGCTGTTGTCATGCGGCCACACCGAGCCGTTGTGGTACTCGATGGGGTTGTACGCCGGCTGTCCGGCGGCCAGCGTGCGCACCCCCCAGCCGGAGAACAGCGGCTCACCCATCAGATGGCTCACCACGTCGTCGACCCGTTCGTCGGGGACGATCCCGCTCCAGAGCAGGTGGCCGAGGTTGGACGTCAACGTCGGCACCGGGCGCTTCCGGCCGTCGAGGGCGAGGGCGTAGAACCCGCGGTCCGGTAACCAGAACGCCTCCTGGAACCGGTCCCGCAGCCGGTCGGCGTCCCGGTCGAGCCGTTGGGCGTACGTCGGGTCGTGCCAGACCTCGCGGGCCAGTCGCGCGACCCGGCGCCGGGCGTCGTAGGCGTACCCCTGCAGCTCGCAGGTGGCCCGGGGGAGTGCGGCCAGGGTGCCGTCGGGGTGCACGATCGAGTTCCAGGAGTCCTTCCAGCACTGGTTGACCAGGCCGGTCACCGGGTTGCGGGTGGCGTACTCCACGAAGCCGTCCCGGTCCGTGTCGCCGTAGACCTCGACCCAGCGCATCGCCTTGCGGGCCACGGTCTCGAGGTTGCGGACGGTCGCCGTGTCACCGGACCACCGCTCGTACTCGTCGAGGACGACCAGGAACAGCGGGGTGGCGTCCGCCGAGCCGTAGTAGGGCGACTGGGGGCGCTGCCCGAAGTAGGTCAGCTCGCCGTGGCGCAGTTCGTGCAGGATCTTCCCCGGCTCGGCGTCGCGGAAGTCGTCCCGGGTGTGCGCCTGCAGGGCGGCCAGGGTGTGCAGCGTGGTCCGGGCCAGTTCGGGCACGAACGGCAGGGCCTGGTAGCTGACGATCAGGCTGTCCCGGCCGAACAGGGCCATGAACCAGGGCAGGCCCGCCGCGGGGAGAGCCGCCGTGTCCGCCCCGTCCGGGTGGAACCGCAGCGCCGCGAGGTCGATCAGGCTGTGCCGGTACAGCCGCATCAGGTCGTCGGAGTCGGTGTCGAGCCGGGGAGTCCCCTGCAGCCAGGCGGCCACCGGTTCGAACGGGTCCGCCTGGACGTCCTGTCCGCCGCCGGCCGGGGCCGGGTGGTTCCCGGGACGCCGCGGGGCCGGGGGCTGGGCGACGGGGCGTGGGGCCTGTCCGCCCAGCATTTCGCCCGGTATTTCGCCCGTGATGGGGTCGAGCCGGCCGCTGTTCCGGTCGGGCAGGTCCGGCGCCTGCGCGTCCCCGGGCCCGGTGCCCACCGTGATCCGGATGTCGCGCCGCCAGCACTCACCGGGTTCCAGCCGCAGCCGGAAACTCGCGGACTCCTGCGTGTAGTAGGCCTCCCCGGCGCTGATCCGGGTCTCGCGGACGAAGCCGTCCCGGCGGTAGCCCAGCAGTACGTGGTCGGCCCCGACCTGCCGGTACATCCGGCCGGACTTGGCCAGCCGGTCCTTGACCTCGAACACGTCCGCGAAGTCCGCGTCGAACAACAGGTCCAGCTGCACCGAGAGCGGGGCCACGTCGTGGCTGGTGACCTCGAGCCGCTCGGTCACCCCGTCCCCGACCCAGCGGCGGCGCACGACGGACACCGTCGGGTTGCGGTACACGGTGCCGGTGGGCTCCTCCAGGAAGACGACGGCCTCGTCATGGGCGACCACGTCACCGGCCAGGGCGATCAGGGGACGTCCGTTGAACCTGAGCTCCCAGCGGGAGAGATGACGCATGTCCCGGTAGAACAGCCCGCTCGGCTGGGCAGGGTTGACCTCGACGTTCCCACGGCCGTCGCTGACCATGAAGGTCCGCCCGCGGAGGATGGTGAGCTGGCGCGGTCCCATGACGCTCCCGAGGGTCGGCGTCTGACGGACCGGTCTCCCGTGCTGGAACCGGTGCCTTGACGCACCAAGCCTGGCCGGTCCCCCGGGTCACTGTGACATGATCGCCGAAATTCAGACCACACCCACCTCCCCTCGGTACCCCCGGCGCGAACAGGTATGTCCGGGGGTTCGCCGGGTATCTGCAGACGGAGCGCATGTTCAGCAGTGAGGCGGCGCGGCTTCGTCCTGCCCCTGGGAGGCGTGATGTCCGGCTCGGCGCTGCGGATCGCGATGCTCGCCCCGCCCTGGTACGACGTTCCCCCGGAGGCCTACGGGGGCATCGAGATGGTGTGCGGGGAACTGGCCGACGGCCTGGTGGAGGAGGGACACAAGGTTCGGTTGCTGGCCACCGGTGACTGCCGGACCAAGGCGGAGTTCGTCGAGGCCGGGGACCGGCCGGAGATCTGCTGGATCGGCCGCAGCGTCCCGACCATCGCCTACGCCGCACAGGCGGAGCGGCTGCTGCGGGGGTCGGACGTGGACCTCGTGCACGACCACACCGAGGCGGGCCCGCTGTTCGCCGCGGTGCGGGACGCCCCCACCGTCGTCACCGCACACGGGCCGATGACCGGCCCGTTCGGGGCGTACTACCGGGCCATCGCCGATGGCGTCCACCTGGTGGCGATCTCCCAGGCGCAGCGGGACCTGGCGCCGGACCTGCCCTGGGTGGGCATGGTGCACAACGCCGTCCGCGTGGACGACTTCCCGCTGCCCGGTGAGCGGGACGACGTCGTGGTGTTCCTCGGGCGGGCCAGCCGGGACAAGGGCGCCCACCTGGCCATCGACGCGGCCCGGGCTGCGGGGCTGCGGATCCTGCTGGCCGGCAAGTGCACCGAGGTCGAGGAGCACCTGTACTTCGCCAGCGAGGTGAAGCCCCGGCTCGGCGAGGATGCGCAGTGGCTGGGGGAGGCGGACATGGCGCTCAAGCTCGACCTGCTGAGCCGGGCCCGCTGCCTGCTGTTCCCGATCTGCTGGGAGGAGCCGTTCGGGATGGTGATGATCGAGGCCAACGCCTGCGGGACGCCGGTCGTCGCCCTGCGCCGCGGTTCGGTCCCGGAGGTGATCACCGACGGGGTGAACGGCTTCGTCTGCGACGACCCGGCCGAACTGCCGGAGGCGGTGCTGGCGGCGGAACGGCTGGACCCGTACCGGTGCCGGGAACACCTCTACGGCCGGTTCGATCCGCCGACCCTGGTAAGCGGCTACCAGGAGGTCTACCGGCAGGTGCTCGGGTAGCGCCGTCCCCCGGCCGGATTCCCGGGCCCTGGGTTCAGCGCCGGGCGACGGCAGCCGATAGCCCTCGAAGGCCCGGGGTCCGGCCGGCCCCGGGCGAGGGTCCCGAGGAGGTCGCTGGTGGCAGTCGATGTGAAGGGCGGGGAGCGGGAAGGTGGTCCGGCACCTGGGCGGCAGGTGGTGTCCGCACGGCTGGACGGACCACGCGAACTCGCCGCCTGCGCGCAGTCCCTGGCGCAGACCGTGGTGACCGACGACCCTGACGGCCTCGGCCTGCTCGCGGCCCTGCCCCACCTGGTGTACTGGAAGGATGCCGGGGGCTGCTATCTCGGCGCCAACCCCGCCTACCGCAGGGCCCGGGAACTGCCCGGCCTGGACGGCCTGATCGGCCGGACCGAGGACGACCTGCCCGTCCGGGACGCCTTCACCATGACGCTGCCGTCGATCGAGAGTTCCGTGGTGTCCTCGGGGGTTGCGGTCACCGGGGTGCAGACCCTGAACCGGGCGGATCGGCAGGACGCCACCAAGGTCCTGCTCACCGTCGTGCCGCTGCGGACCGAGGAGGGTCGGGTCACCGGCGTGCTCGGGGTCGGCGCGGACGTCACCGGGCTCAGCGACCTCGACGCGAAGGTGTCCCATGCCAGCAAGCTGGAGTCGATCGGCAGGCTGGCCGCCAACATCGCTCACCAGATCAACACGCCGGTGCAGTTCATCACCGACAACACGCGCTTCGTCGCAGACGGCGTCGCCAACGCGCTGCGTGCCCTGCAGGAGATGCGGGCCGTGGTGCTCGACCCCCGCGCAGCCGCCGACGCGGACCGGTTGGAGAAGCTGCGCCGGGTGATCCAGGCGGCCGATGTGGACTTCCTGGACGAGGAGTTGCCGTCCGCACTGCTGCAGTCGCTGGAGGGTCTGAGCCAGATCGCGCAGATCGTGTCCAGCCTGAGCGACTTCTCCCGGCCGGAGGGTGCGATGGCGCCCGCGGACCTCAACCACGCGGTCGACAACGCCGTCCACCTGACCCTGCAGGAGTGGACCGAGGTCGGCGACCTGCGGCTGGATCTCGATCCCGACGCCGGCAGCATCCTGTGCTACGAGGGGGAGCTGCGGCAGGTGCTGCTCAACCTGATCAGCAATGCGGCGCAGGCGATCGCCGGCAGGCGGGAGACCGACCCGGACGCTCCGGCGGGCCTGATCGAGATCGCCACCCACCGGCTCGCGGACACCGTCGTGGTGACCGTCCGGGACAACGGCTGCGGGATGGACGAGGCGGTCCGGGCACGGATCTTCGACCCGTTCTTCACCACCCGGCCGCTCGGCCAGGCGACCGGGCAGGGGCTCAGCCTCGCCTACACCACCGTCGTCGGGCACCACGGCGGGGACATCGAGGTCAGCACCGAGCCCGGCCGGGGAACCATGTTCACGGTCACGCTGCCGGTGAGTCCGCCCGCGGACCTGGTGGGGGAGGCGGCGCGTCCCTGACCCCGCTCGGGCTGCCGCGGGCAGCACCCGCCCCGGGCCGCTGTCGGGTAGCGCCCTCCCGTTCCGACCGGGGAGGTCAGCGGCCGGTGGAGGCGGTCCCGGTGCCGAGCAGGCCGCGGATCAGGTGGTCGACGTCCAGCCGCAGTTCCTGGAACAGGGCCTGCGGCTGGACGCCGTTCGCGTACTCGTCCCGCAGTTCCAGCCGGACGAGCTTGAGATAGAGGACGGAGAACACGGCGGTGGCGGCACGCTCGACCTCGTCGTCGGTCCGGTCCCGGCGCCCGTCGACGCAGCGCCGGAGGACGGTGGCCACCGCATCCTCCAGGTCACGGATCCGGGTGAGGGCCTGTGCCCGGTGCGGGCCCTCGGCGCCGAAGAGCACCTCGCGCTGGTAGACGGTGGTGTTCTCCCGCTGGCTGATGGCGGCCTGGACCAGCGGTTCGACCAGCGCCACCACCGCCTCCGCGGCAGAGGCACCGTCCTGCGCGGCCACCAGGCCGTGCCGGGCGCCGAGCCGCAGCCGCTCGTTCATCACCATGATGAGCAGTTCGGCCTTGTTCTGCGCGTAGCGGAAGAGGGTCCCCGCGCCGATGTCCGCGGCCTCGGCGATCTCCTGCGTGGTCACCGCGGCATATCCCTTGCGGGTGAACAGGTCCTCGGCCGCCTCGAAGATCCGCCGCTGGGTGTCCTGCTTCTTGCGTTCCCGGCGGCCGAGCGGTTCGGCTGCGGCCGCCGGGGCGTCCGGCGGCGACTCCTGCGGGAGTGCTCCCGCCGGCTGGGTGGCTGACCGCGTTGTCATCCCGTCCCTCCCGATGTCCGTCGCGTCACATCTACCGGTGCGACTCCTCCACCTCCAAACCGGAGTATAGTCATTTCTGAGCGCAGTCCGGAAGGCTGGCGACAGGGAACGGGCCGTGGTCCGGCCCGGACCGGGAGAAGACCTGGGATCGGTCCTGGGGCTGGGAACAGCCCCAGGGAGGAGGAGTCCGAGATGGACATCGACCGCGAGGCGCAGCACCTGTGGATCGTCGGCGGCGGGATCGCCGGTATGGCCGCGGCGGCCTACGCGATCCGGGACGCGCAGATGCCCGGACGCAACATCCACATCATCGAGGAACTGGGCCTGGTCGGCGGTTCGATGGACGGGGCGGCCTCCCCGGCGGCGGCGGACGCCTTCGTGACCCGCGGTGGCCGGATGCTGGAGGACCGGGCCTACCAGTGCACCTGGGACCTGTTCGGCAGCATCCCGTCCCTGGAGGACCCCTCGATCACGGTGCGCGAGGAGATCGTCTCCTTCAACGAACGGGTGCACACCCAGGCGCGGGCCCGGCTGATCGACGCCGAGCACAACATCCTGCCCGCGGCGGACTACGGCTTCTCCGTCCGCGACCGCGCCGAACTGTCCCGGCTGATCGCCACCCCGGAGTTCCTGCTCGGCTCCCGGCGGATCGACGAGGTGTTCGGCGAGCACTTCTTCACCACGAACTTCTGGAAGTGCTGGCGGACCACGTTCGCCTTCCAGAAGTGGCACAGCGCGGCCGAGCTGCGCCGGTACTGCCTGCGTTTCCTGCACGTCTTCGAGCACCTGCACGACCTGTCCGACGTCCGGCGGACGGTCTACAACCAGTACGACTCGATGATCGTGCCGCTGCAGCGCTACCTGGTGGAGCACGGTGTGGACGTCCGGTTCGCGACCCGGGTGACCGATGTCGACCTCGCCGAGGGGCCCGACGGCCGCCGGATCACCGGCCTGCACCTGCAGACCGCCGGCGGGGAGGAGGTCCTGGCCCTCGGCGAGCAGGACTACGCCCTGCTGACCCTCGGGTCGATCACCTCCGACGCCCGGTACGGTGGGATGGACACCGTGCCGGAACTGGTCCGGGACCGGCGTGACCACGGCTGGTCGCTGTGGGAGCGGATCGCCACCAAGGCGCCGGACTTCGGGCGCCCGATCGCCTTCTGCGGCAACGTGGACGAACACAAGTGGGAGTCGTTCACCCTCACCATGCACGGGGACACCCTGCTGAAGCGGATCACCGCCTACTCCGGCAACGAGCCGGGCACCGGTGCGCTGATGACCTGGGTGGACTCCGGCTGGCACCTGTCCATCGTGGTCCCGTACCAGCCGCACTTCCCCGGGATGCCCGCCGACACCTACACCCTGTGGGGCTACGGTTTCGAGATCGACCGGGTCGGTGACTACGTCCCCAAGCGGATGTCCGAGGCGACCGGGCGGGAGATCCTCACCGAACTGGTCCGCCAGTTGGGTTTCGACGACATCCTCGACGAGGTGCTGGCCACCACCGACATCACCACGGTGATGCTGCCCTACGCCTCCGCGCTGTTCGCCTGCCGGGCGGGCGGCGACCGGCCGAAGGTGGTGCCGGACGGCTCGGCCAACTTCGCCTTCCTCGGCCAGTTCACCGAACTGCCGGAGGACATCGTCTTCACCGTCGAGTACTCGGTGCACGGCGCGATGCACGCGATCTACACCCTGCTCGGCGTGGACCGGCAGATCCCGCCGATCTACCACGGGATCCTCGACCCCGCGGCTGCGCTGAGCGCCACCAGGACGATGTTGCACTGACAAGGACCTGGCGGCCCTGACCGGGATGGGTTGCACTGACCCGGATCGGGCTGTACCGAGGCCACCCCCTGACGGGCCGGGCCGGGCGTCGACGGTGACGCCCGGCCCGGCCTGCGTTCGGGCGGCACGCCGGGCGGGCCGGGACGTCGTTCGTGGCGCCGGGGTCGGGGTGGCCGGCGGGCGTGATGCTGAAGGCTTACGGTCGTAAGGTGTCGTCGCTTCGGCTGCGCCCAAAGGCTTACGAGCGTGAGCTGCCACAGGTTCGGCTGCCCCTGAAGGTCTACGGCTGTGAGCTGTTTCCGGCTTCGGCCGCTTCCAGTTCCCGCACCTGGTCACGAACCTGGCGGTGCAGGGCCTTGCCGATGATCGAGCGGGGCAGGTCCGCGACCAGGTGGATCCGGCGCGGGGTCTTGTAGCCGGCCAGGTGTTCCCGGCAGTGGGCGCGCAGGGCGCCGGGGTCGGGGCTGGCGCCCGGACGGGCGACGACGGCGGCCACGACCACCTCGCTGCCGTCCGCGGAAGGGATCCCGACCACCGCGGCGTCGGCCACGTCGGGGTGCCGGCGCAGCACGTCCTCGACCTCGCCGGGGTAGACGTTGAACCCGCCGGTGATGATGAGGTCCTTGGCCCGGTCGACCATCCGCAGGAAGCCGTCCGGCAGCGCCTCGACGATGTCCCCGGTGCGGATCCAGCCGCCGGGCAGCAGGGTCGCCGCGGTCTCCGCCGGCCGGTTCCAGTACCCGGCGAACACCTGCGGCCCCTGGATGAGCAGCTCGCCGGGGGCACCTGGCGGGACGTCCCGCTGCGGGTCGTCCGGGTCGACGATGCGGACCCGGGTGGACGGGTACGGCACCCCGATACAGCCCGGCCGGCGGTTACGGGCGACGGGGTTGCCGACGCTGATCGGGGAGGTCTCGGTCATCCCGTAGCCTTCGATCAGGAAGCCGCCGGTGAGATCCTCCCAGCGCTCGACGAGGTCGGGGGGCAGCGCCATCGCGCCGGAGAGAGCAACCTTGACCGACCGCAGGTCCACCTTGCGGGCCGGGGCGGTCTCCGCGAGCCGGGCGTAGATGGGCGGCACGCCGGGCAGGAAGGTCGGCCGGGTGCGGGCGATCGCGGCCAGCGCCTGGTCTAGGTCGAACCGGGGGAGCAGGACCAGCCGGGCCCCCATGCTGACCGCGGTGGTCAGGCACAGGGTGAGCCCGTAGGCGTGGAACAGCGGGAGCACGGCCAGGAAGGTCTCCTGGCCGTCGACCAGGCTCGGAGCCCAGGCCCGGGACTGTGCCGTGTTCGCCGCCAGGTTGGCGTGGGTGAGGATTGCGCCCTTGGGAGTCCCCGTGGTCCCGCCGGTGTACTGCAGGGCGGCCACGTCGTGCACGTCGGGATGCGGGTGGCCGGCAGGCAGCGGGTCCGCCTCGGCGACCGTGCGCTCCCAGCTGAGCGTCCCGGTGGGCGGCTGTACGGGGCCGAGGGATCGGCGGGTCGCACGCGCCGCCGGGACCGGCAGCTTCAGGGCCAGTCGGCGGGCCAGCGGGAGTCCGGCGGCAAGATCCACGCTGAGCACGACCCGCGGACCGAGCCCGGCCACCATCCCGGCGACCGTGCTCCAGCAGATCGCCACCTCTGCGTCGTGATCGGCGAACTGCACCTGCAGCTCGTCGGGGGTGTAGAGCGGGTTGTGCTCGACCACGATCCCGCCCAGCCGCAGCACGGCGTAGAACGCGACCACATGCTGGGGGCAGTTCGGCATCACCAGCGCGACCCGCATCCCCGGCCGGACGCCGAGCCGGTGCAGGGCGCCCGCGGCCCGGGCCACCGCGGCCCCGAGCTGCCGGTAGCTGGTGGCGGCGCCGAGGAAGTCCAGGGCCGGCCGGTCGGTGAAGCGTTCGACGCTCGCCTCCAGCATCCGGGAGAGCGGCCGGTCCGGCGGGTCGATGTCGGCGGGAACCCCGTCGGCGTAGGCGGCCAGCCAGGGGCGCTGCGGGTCGAACGGCGGCATGTTCACGTCACCTCCGGCGGCCCAACCTACGCCACCGGAGGTGACGCCCGCGGCCCCTGGGTCCCGGGGTCGAAGGGGGCGGATGTGCCCCGGTCGCGGGAGACCGTCCGCCGGGCGAGCCGTCCACCTGCCCCGGCGACGGCCGGCTGGCGACAGGTGGGCGGGGAAGCGGCATGTCCCGCGGCCGAGAGGGTAGCGCAGGGCCATGGTGAACCCGATACAGCTGCAGAAGTTCCTCGGCGGGATCGACTACCCGGCCGACAAGCAGACCCTGGTCGAGACCGCCCGCAGCAAGGGGGCGGACGAGGACGTCCTGCGCACCCTCCAGGACCTGCCGATGGACCGGTTCAACTCGCCGAACGACGTCAGCGAGGCCGTCGGCCGGAGCTGAGCCGTCGCGGAGC
>DASTGO010000231.1:0-17629 GCA_035719045.1 Kineosporiaceae bacterium
ATATGCCACCGTGCCCGCTCCGGACGGGCGTGATCGTCCACGCGGACGACGCGTTGCCGCCTCGCGTGGACGATCCGAACCGCCGGACGGTCCCCGGGCACGGACGCTGGTCCCCGGGCACGGAGGCTGGAGAGTCTCGGCCGGGGAGACGGCCCCAGCGGCAAGGCGGACGCCCGTCAGGCCCCGGAGACCGGACGCCCCGGGCGCGGCCGGATCCGGATCAGGCCCGTGCCCGGATCAGGCCCGTGCCCGGATCAGGCCTGGCGTTCGGCGTACCTGCGGACCGGACGGCGGCCGGGGCGGATCCGCCAGGCCCGCAACAGCCCCATCGCGACATCCCGGTACGCCCGGGCCCCGACGGACCGGCGCGCGGTCGACAGCACCGACAGACCCAACCCCGGCGCCTCGGCGAACCGGACCGAGCGCGGGATCGGCGGCTGCAGGACGGGGACCCCGTAGCGCTGCTCGACGTCGGCCAGCACCGCCCGGGCGTGCGCCGTCCGGGCGTCGAACATCGTCGGCAGGATGCCCCGCACCCGCAGCCGGGGATTGAGGATGCGCCGCACGTCGGAGATCGTGTCCAGCAGTTGCCCGACCCCGCGGTGGCTGAGCATCTCGCACTGCAGCGGAATGATCACCTCGTCCGCGGCGGCCAGCGCGTTCAGGGTGAGGATCCCCAGCGACGGCGAGCAGTCCAGCAGCACGACGTCGTAGTCGCCGAGCACCGGCCCGAGGCCTTCGGCCAGGGCGAACTCCCGGTCCGGACGGGGCATCAACTCCGCCTCCGCACCGGCCAGGTCGATCGTGGCGGGCAACACGTCGAGCCCGTCGCCCGCCGGGAGCACGGCGTCAGCGGCCTCAGCCAGGCCCAGGATCACCTCATGGACGCCCGGCCGGAGCTCCTCCGGATCCAGGCCGAGGGAGAACGTCAGGCACGACTGGGCATCCAGGTCGACCAGGAGGACGCGCAGCCCCTGCTCGGCGAATGCCGTGCCGAGCGACACCACGGTCGTCGTCTTGGCGACCCCGCCCTTCTGGTTGGCCACGGCCAGGGTCCGGGTCACCCGCCCATTGTGACCAGTGTTCGAACTGCGATCACGAGCCGGTACCGTCACGCTGATCGTGATGAGGGACACCGACGAGCACCATGAGGGCGATGCCGTCCCCCCGGACGAGCACGACCGGGGCCACTGCCCGCTCACCGGGTTACGTTCGGTCGGCGCGCCCCGGCCGCGGGATGCCTCCGGTCCAGGCGTGCCGAATCCCGGCGTGCCGAATCCCGGCGTGGCGGGTCCCGGCGTACCGAATCCCGGCGTACCGAATCCCGGCGGGGCCGGTCGGGGCGGCAGACGCTCGGGCAGGCCGGGTTCGGCCCTTCCCGGCGCCTCCCGGATCTCCCCCCAGGCCCGCACCCCTCGTGAGGCGAGCGCACCCCCCGCACCCCGGGCCTTGTCCGGCACCCGGACCTTCCCCCAGGCCCGCCCACGCCCCGACCGAGGCCTGTTCGATCCCGCGTCGATCACCTGGCAGGTGCACAGCGACCCGCTGATGGGGATCGCCGGGCTGCGCGCCCTGCTCCTGCAGGCCCTGCACCCGCTGACGATGGCCGCCGTGAGCGCCCACCACGACGCGCCGTGGGATCCCTGGCAGCGGCTGGTCCGGACCACCGAGTACGTCGGGGTGACCACCTACGGGACGGCCGCCCAGGCGATGCTGGCCGGGTCCCGGCTGCGCGCGGTGCATGCCCGGATCTACGGGACCACCCGCTCCGGGCGCCCGTTCGCCGCGGAGGATCCCGGACTGCTGGCCTGGGTGCACGCCTGCCTGGTGGCCTCCTTCCTGGAGATCGTCACCCGGGGCGGACTGTCCCTGCCCGGCCGCGCGCAGGACGGCTACATCGCCGAACAGGTCCGCACCGCCGCCCTGGTGGGCCTGGAGCCCGGCGAGGTACCGCGGGACCGCGCCGAACTGGTCGCCTACGTCCGGCAGGTGCGCCCTTCCCTGGCGGTCACCCGGACCGCGCGGGACGCCGCCTGGTCCGTGGTGTCCGGCCGGGAACCGCGACGTGCCGCCGGCGCCCCGGTACCCGATCGCCCGGCCTGGGCGGACGTCGCGGGGCTGGCCTTCGCGACCCTGCCGCCGTGGGCCCGTCGGCTCTACGCCCTGCCGGAACTGCCCGGTGCCGCCGGCCTGGGCGACGCGGCCGCGACGGTGGCGCTGCGGGAACTGCGGACCTGGTTGCAGGCCGCACGGGAATCCCGCGCACCGGACCGTCCGCCACCCGCCCCCTGACCCCGCCTGCCGGGCAGCCATCGAGCAGCCATCGGGCAGCCAGGGCGGGCGTACCTCCGGTCAGACACGCTCAACTGCCGTATATGCCGGTTTTATCACCCGAAATCTGCCGGTCATGGTGAAATGACCGGTAGCGACGTCATGTCTGATCTCATCGCCCAACTCGCGGTCGCCAGGCCTGCCGTCCGTGATCCCCTCTCCGCGGAGTCCACCCCGCCCACAGTCCGGAGGCGTCCATGAGGGTCATCAGTCGGCGCGCGCCGGTAGTCACCGCAGCGGCCGCCCTGCTGGCTCTGGCCGCCTGCAGCTCGGGCGGTTCCTCACCCAGCCGCCCGGCGGGCTCCGGGGCCACCTCCGCGGGAGCGCGGTCCGGATCCGTCGGCGGCGGGACGGGCTCCCCGGCGCCGGGCTCCGGGTCGTCGGTCTCCGGCCGACCCCGGGTGTTCGCCTACTACTACCTGTGGTGGAGCCGGGCGCACTGGCAGGACTCACTGGGCTCGCAGTACCCCTACGCAGCCTCGCCGCTGCCGCTGCCGGCGCGGCTGGACCAGGACGGCTGCAACCCCGCCCAGCTCTACCCCGGGGTCACCGTGACCGATGTGCCGAACCGGCTCTACGGGCAGGACGACCCCGGGGTGATCGAACAGGACGTCCGGGCGGCAGCGGGCGCAGGCCTGGCCGGGTTCGCGGTGAACTGGATCGGGACCGGAGCGCAGGCGCAGACGCTCGACGACAACCAGTACACCCCGCGGCTGCAGGCGATGGTGGACGCCGTTCACGCGGTGAACCGCAGCGGGACCCCGTTCTCGCTCTGGCTGAGCTACAAGGCGTCGGCCAAGGTGCTCCCGGTGGACCAGATCATCAACGACCTCACCTGGTTCCAGCACACCTACGGCTCCGACCCGGCGTTCGACCGCACCCAGTCGCCGCGGATCACCGTGATCTGGAACGGCAGCCGCAAGTACCCGGTGTCCGCGCTGCAGGCAGTGAGCTCAGCGCTGCGCGGCAAGCTGCGGATCATCGGCGACGAGACGCAGTGGTCGGCGGACCGGGCACCGTACCTGGACGGGGACGCCTACTACTGGTCCTCGCAGAACCCGTACCGCAACCCGCGGTCCTTCCAGCAACTGGCAGACCTGGCCCGCAGCGTCCGGGCGAGCACCGGCAACCCGGACGGCAGCGCCAAGACCTTCGTCGCACCGCTGATCCCCGGCTACAACAAGCAGCTCATCGGGGGCTCGGGCTGTGTGCCCCGCCGGAACGGGCAGACCCTGCGCACGGTGTTCGACGGCAACCTGGCCGCCACCCATCCCGATGCCTGGGCACTGATCAGCTGGAACGAGATCACCGAGGGCACCTACGTCACGCCCATGCAGCGGTTCGGGACTCAGGACCTCGACATGCTGCGGTCGATCGTCAGCGGCCGGTGACCGGGACTCACTCCGGCTCGACTGCGGCCCAGGGTTCCAGCTGCGGGGCCGCGGCCTCCCCGTCCGGGCAGTGCCGGCGCCAGTCGCACCAGGAGCACAGCGCCGACGGCCGGGACGGGAACCGCTCGTCCCCGCGGTCCCCCGCAGCGTAGGCGGCATCCGCCCGGGAGGCGTCCGCGGCAATGGACTCCGCCTCGGACACCTTGCGCCGCAAGGATTCCGGCGTGTGCTCGGCGGCGGCGACGGTCCGGCTCGGCAGATGGTGCAGCTCGACCCGGAAGCAGTCCCGGCGCAGGGTCCGGGCCGCGGCCACCGCGTAGACGGCCAGCGCCAGGCTACTGCGCGCATCGTCCGCACCGGGTTCGCGCCGGCCGGTCTTGTAGTCCACCACGACCAGGCCGTCGCGCCGCCGGTCGATCCGGTCCACCCGGCCGGACAGCACCAGCGTCGAGGTCGGGGTGGAGACGGTCCGCTCGACGCCGACCGGCTCGGCTGCCGGGTCCACCCCGGACAGGTAGTCCTCGACCCAGACCGCCGCCCGCTCCCGGGCCGTCCGGGACTGTGCGGCGTCCCGGAACCCCTGCTCCCGGAAGCGGTCCGGGTCCCAGTCGGCCCGCAGGCGGGCCCCGGCCAGGGCGGGTACCCGCCGGGGGAACGGCTGCGCCCACCACCACGCCAGCACCACATGGGCGGCTGCTCCGAGGGTGGTGTGTCCCCAGGGCGGACCCTTCGGCGGGGCGGGCCGGTCCAGGTAGGTGAACCGGTACCGGCGCGGGCAGTCCAGCCAGGTGGTCAGCCGGGTCGGGGTGCACGGGTACAGCCGGCGCGGCATACCCGCCAGCTCCTGCTGCCCGTCCACCGCCCCGGGCCCGCCCACGGTCACGCCGCTCCCGTCACGAAGGCCCGTACCGCATCGGCCACCAGCTGCACGGCGATCGCCGACAGCAGCAGACCGGCGATCCGCCCGACCAGGGTGACCCCGCTGTCGCGCAGCAGCCGGTGCAGCAGACCGGCGAACCGCATGGTCAGGTAGAGCACCACGTGCACGCCGAAGATGCCCAGCGCGACGGTGGCCTTCTGCCCGAGGGTGTGGGCCCGGGAGACGAACAGCATGGTCGCCACGATCGCGCCCGGACCGGCCAGCAGCGGGGTCCCGAGCGGCACGAAGGCGATGTTGACCCCCTCGGTCTTCTGCGGACCCTCGTCCCGGCCGGTCAGCAGGTCCAGGGCGATCAGCAGCAGGAGCAGGCCACCGGCGCACTGCAGGGCGGGCAGGCTGACGTTGAGGTACGCCAGGATCCCCTGCCCGAACACCGCGAAGACCACGATGACCAGCAGCGCCACCCCGACCGCCTGCCGGGCCGCGCGGACCCGGGCCCGCGCGGACAGGGTCCCGGTGAGCGCGAGGAAGACCGGCAGGGTCCCGGGCGGGTCCATGATGACGAACAGGGTGACGAAGGCCTCGACCCCCAGCCGGGCGTCGGCGATCACCGGTCCAACCCGTGACCGGCCGCGAGGATGGCCTCGAGCACCTGCGGCTGGGTCGTGCAGCTGCCGAGCCGGTGGGACCGGACCGCACCGTGGTAGTCGCTGCTGCCGGTGGTCAGCAGGCCCAGGTCGGCGGCCAGGCTCCGGACGGCGGCCCGCTCCTGCGGGTCGTGGTCGGGGTGGTCGGCCTCCAGCCCGGCGAGCCCGGCTGCGGCCAGTTCGGCGATGTCCTCGTCGGTGACCACCCGGCCCCGCCGGCCCGCACGGGGATGGGCCATCACCGGGACTCCCCCGGCGGCCACCACCAGCCGGACCGCGTCCACGGCGCTGGGAGCGTAGTGCGGCTCGTAGTACGGCGAGTTGCGGTGCAGCGTGGTCTCGAAGGCCTCGTCCCGGTCGGTCACCAGTCCCTGCGCGATCATCGCGTCGGCGATGTGCGGGCGGCCCACGGTGGCCCCCGCCGGGACGTGCTCCAGGACGTCCTCCCAGGTCAGCGGGTAGTCCACGGAGATCTTGTGGACCATCCGGCGGGCCCGGTCCACCCGGTCGTGCCGGGTCGCGGTGAGCTCGGCGTGCAGTGCGGCGTCGGCCGGGTCGTGCCGGTAGGACAGCAGGTGCACGCTGATCCCGCGCATCCGGCAGGAGATCTCCAGGCCGGGCACCAGCTGGATCCGGGCGTGTTCGGCGGCGGCGAGGGCTTCCTCCCAGCCGGCGGTGGAGTCGTGGTCGGTGAGGGCGACGACGTCCAGTCCCGCGGCGACGGCAGCGGCCACCAGTTCGGCCGGGGTGTCGACGCCATCGGAGGCCGTGGAGTGCGCGTGCAGGTCGATGAGCACGACGGCCAGCCTAGGCGGGGGGACCGACGGGACCCGTCCCGACCGGCCGCAGTCCGGTGCCGCCGGCGGCGGCCACGGTCATCCCAGCCGCGGGGACAGCGCGCCGTGCGGCGGCAGCTCCAGCAGCAGGCCGAGGTCCCGGGCGTCGCGCAGGTCGAACTGCTCCAGCAGGACGGCTGCCGCGGTCTGCGGCCAGACCAGGGCCCACAGCCACACCCCGGACGCCTCCCCGACGTAGGCGGCCGCCCCGTCGACGTCGACCCCCCACAGCGGGGTGTGCTGCCCCTCGGCGACCAGTTTCAGATTGGGACAGCCGAGGCCGACCGCCATCCCGGGGTCCACGTCGGGGAGCCCGGCCAGGTGGGCGGCCAGGCCCACCCCCGGCTGCTCGGCGACCAGCAGCAGGTCCGCCGGCCGCGGCTGGTCCGGACCCGCGGCCACCGGGTTCGGCCCGGAACAGGCCATCACCACCGCGACCGGTCCGGAATGGTCGTCCCCGGCGGCCCGCACTCCCGACACCAGCCAGCCGGCCGGCAGCGGCCAGGGCAGCCAGAGCGGGACCTGCGAGCGGTGGCCGGTCTGCTGCAGCGCCTCGACGGTGGCCAGCACCGGCGGATGCAACGGCGCGACGCCGCCGTGAGTGGAGCAGGTCCAGGCGTCCGACCAAAGCCCGGGCGGCCGGACCACGCCCCCGCAACGAGGACATGCAAGGGTCACGGACACGTCATCGACGTTCCCCTTCCCGGGACCCCAGGTCAAGGGACCCTTGCCGGTGGTGTCGGCAGCCGCCGGTGATTCGTCCCGGTCCGAACCGTGGGGCGGGCTGCGCCGTCCGGGTGGTCGTGCCCGCGCGGCAGACTGATCGGGTGAACCCGACGCCGACGCCCACCCCGGCCCCCGCGGGACCCGACGACGGCGACGCCGGCACCCCCCGGATCCCCTGCGTCGGCGCGGTGGTGCACGACGAGCAGGGCCGGATCCTCCTGGTGCGCCGGGTCAACCCGCCCGGCGCCGGGCTCTGGTCGATCCCCGGCGGCAAGGTCGAGCCCGGCGAGGACGACGCCACGGCCGTGGTCCGGGAGGTGGCCGAGGAGACCGGCCTGCTGGTCCGTGCGGGTGAGGTGCTGGGGCAGGTGGAACGCCCGGCACCCGGCGGCGGGATCTTCGTCATCACCGATCTGCGCTGCCGTGCGGTCGGCGGCCGGCTGGCCTACGGGGACGACGCCGCCGATGCCGGCTGGTTCGGCGCGGCCGAACTGGCCGCCACCGCGACTGTCCCGGGCCTGGTCGAGGCGCTGGCCGAGTGGCAGGTGCTGCCCCGCTGAGCCTGCCCGGACGGACCGGCCGGGTCAGGCCGCCACCCGCCCGGCCCGCCCGGCCCGTCGGGCCCACCTGCCGGCGAGCACACCCACCGGGACGCCCAACAGCCAGCCGGCCAGCACATCGCAGAGCCAGTGCGCGCCCAGGAACACCACGCAGACCCCGACGAGCAGCACGGCGAGACCTCCGGCGACGGCGAGCACCACCCGCCGCGCCCCGGTCAGCGCGACCGCCACGACGAACGCCACGACCAGCGAGGAGGTCTGCGCGGCGTGCGTCGACGGGAACGCCCAGCCACCCACCTTCACCAACGCCAGGTCGCGTGGCGGCCTCGCCCGCTGCACGAGGTCCTTGCCGAGCCAGGCCAGCACCGTGGCGACCGCCAGCGCCGCCACCGCGGTGGCGGCCGCCCGCCAGGCCCGCAGCCCCCACACGAGCACCAGGCCGGCGACCAGGCACAGGGTCAGTCCCGACGGGGTCGTCCCGAGCCGCATCACCGCCCGCGCGAGAGGTACGGCCCAGTGCGGGCGGTGGGTCGCCAGGAACACCTGCACGGCCCGGTCCAGCCGGTCCACCACCACCGGCACACCCGTCCCGGTCCCGAGGCCGCCCACGGGCTCAGAGCCAGCCCATCTCGGCCAGCCGGGCGGTGGCCTGCGGCGCCCCGGTGAACAGCAGGGTGGACCAGCCGTGCCGGGCCGCCTGGCCGAGGTTGACGGCGCGGTCGTCGATCAGCAGGGTGGCCGCGGGATCGAGGCCCAGCCGCTGCTGGGCCAGGTCGAAGATCTCCGGCTCGGGTTTCACATGCCCGACCCGGGCGCTGAACACCCCGTCGACGAACCAGCCGCGGAACCGGTCCTGGGTCTCCAGCCAGGCGGCGTAGCGCAGCGGCATGTTCGACAGGTACACCAGGCGCAACCCGTTGCCGTGCAGGCGGTCCAGCAGCAGGCCGGTCGGTTCGAGGAAGGCCAGATGCCCCGGCACGGCGTCGAGCAGGGCGTGCGCGGCGGTCAGCGAGATGCCGGTGCGCGCGGACATCCGGGCCGCCAGTTCCGGCTCGCCGATGACGCCGCGGTCGAACTGCGACCAGTCCCCGTCGGCGGCGAAGTCCTGGAACAGCAGGCCCGCCAGCGCCGGGGCCCCGCCGTGCGCTGCCGCCAGTTCCGGCAGCGCCTGCGCGACCAGGGCCACCGGGTCCCAGCGGAGCACCACGCCGCCGAGGTCCACGACGAGGGTGCGCTGGCTCATGGTCGGTGACGCTACCGTCCGCCGCCGCCCGGACCGGCCTCGGCGTGCCGGGTCAGGACGGCGTGCCGGGTCAGGACTCGGCGGGGACCGGACGGCCGGGCTGCTCCCCGCCGCGGGCGTCGAGGTAGTTCTGCTTGGGCACCATGACCTTGCGCCGGAAGATGCACACCACGGTGCCGTCCTGCTTGTACCCGCGGGTCTCGACGTAGACCACGCCGCGGTCGTCCTTGCTGGTGGACTCCCACTTGTCCAGCACGGTCGTCTCGCCGTAGATGGTGTCGCCGTGGAAGGTCGGCGCGACATGCCGCAGCGACTCGATCTCCAGGTTGGCGATCGCCTTGCCCGACACGTCGGGCACCGACATCCCCAGCAGCACCGAGTAGATCAGGTTGCCGACGACCACGTTGCGCTGGAACTGGGTGGTCTGCTCGGCGTAGTGGGCGTCCAGGTGCAGCGGGTGGTGGTTCATCGTGATCAGGCAGAACAGGTGGTCGTCGGACTCGGTGATGGTCTTGCCCGGCCAGTGCCTGTAGACCGCGCCGACCTCGAACTCCTCGTACGACCGCCCGAACTGCATGCCCACGCCTCCTCGTCGCACCGGCTCCTGCCGGAGTCGCCCCCGCCATCGTCGTAGCCGCCCCGGGCCTCGTCACCACGGCCTGAAGTGACCTGCGTCACCGCCGGACCACGTCGGGTTCGGGTGGCGCCACGGCGGGCTCGGGTGGTCAGCCCGGCAGGACCTGCAGGTCGCGGGGGCGCAGGTTGAGCCGCCGCCCACCACCGGGCTCGCAGGCGACGATGTCCTCGATCCGGGCCCCGCCGACCCCCGGCAGGTAGATGCCCGGCTCGATCGAGAAGGTCGCGCCCGCGGGCAGCGGCAGCGGTGAGCCGGCCACCACATAGGGCTCCTCGTGCACCTCCAGGCCGATCCCGTGGCCGGTCCGGTGCAGGAAGTACTCCCCGTACCCGGCCTCGGCGATGATCCGGCGACCCACGGCGTCCAACTCGGAGGCGGTGATCCCCGCGCCGGCCGCCTCGCACTGTGCGGCCTGGGCACGCTGCAGCACCGCGTACAGGGCGGCGATCTCGGCCGACGGCTCCCCGACCACGTAGGTCCGGGTGCAGTCGCTGTTGTAGCCGCTGGGCATCCGGCCGCCGATGTCCACCACGACGGGCTCACCCGGCTGCACCACCCGGTCGGACAGCTCGTGGTGCGGGCTGGCGCCGTTCGGCCCGGACCCGACGATGACGAACTCCACGGTGAGGTGCCCAGCGCCGAGGATGGCGGCGGCGATGTCCGCCCCGATCTCCCGTTCGGTCCGCCCGGCCCGCAGCCACTCCCCCATCCGGGCGTGCACCGAGTCGATCGCCGCCGCCGCCTGCGCCAGCGCGGCCAGTTCCGCGGGGCTCTTCACCGCCCGCAACTGCAGCAGCAGGGGCCCGGCGCTGACCTGCCGGGCCTGGGGCAGCCGGGCGGCCAGGCCCAGGGACCGTTCGCTCCACATCTGGGCGTCCACGCCGATCCGGCCGGTCCCGTCCGGCAGCAGGGCGGCCAGCCGGTCCAGCGGGTCCTCCCCGTCGTCCCAGGTGACCAGCTCCAGCTGCGGGCCACCGGTCATCGCGACCTCGGCGACCGCCCGCTCCAGCCGGGGCAGCAGCACGACCGGGTCGCGGCCGGGGACGAGCACCAGGCAGGTGATCCGCTCGGTGGTGATCGAGCCCCGGTACCCGGTCAGATACTCCAGGTTGCCGCCGGGGGTGACCAGGACGGCGTCCAGCCCAGCCTCGGCGGCCCGCTCGGCGGCACGTTCCAGGCGTCCGGCACATTCGCTGATGATCGACTGCTGGCCCGTCACGACGGTCCTTTCGCGCAGGTGGCACAGCGGGGATGGACGGCGGGACACCGCACCGGCGCCCCGCCGGGTCATCCTGCCAGGACCTGCGGCAACAGGAACATCGGGACCGGGCCGAGTCCGAGCAGCCGGTCGTGGAACGCGCGCAGGTCGAACGCCGCGCCCTCGGCCTCCCGGCGCTCCCGGCGGGCCGCGGCGATCCGGTCGTAGCCGAGGTAGTACCCGGTGGCCTGCCCCGGCCAGGAGATGTAGCGGTCGACCTCGTTGGTCACGTTCACCGGGGTGAGCCCGGTGGCGCCGGACAGGAAGGCGATCGCCCGGTCCCGGCTCCAGCCCTGGGCGTGGATCCCGGTGTCCACCACCAGCCGGCCGGCCCGCCACAGGGCGAACGACAGCATGCCCAGCCGGTCCAGGTCACCGCTGTACAGGCCGAGCTCGTCGCACAGCCGCTCGGTGTAGAGCGCCCAGCCCTCGACATAGGCCACCACATAGGAGGTGCGCCGGAAGTCGGGCAGCCCGGTGAGCTCCTGCTGCCGGGCGACCTGGGTGTGGTGGCCGGGCACGGACTCGTGGAAGGTCAGCGCCTCGTACTCGTACCGCGGCCGGGTGGCCGCCCCGGAGACGTTGAGCCAGTAGGTGCCCGGCCGCCCGTTGAGCATGCCCGGCGGCTGGTAGTAGGCCAGCGCACCGGTCAGCGACTCCGCCTCGTTCATCCGGCCGAGCACGCAGCCGGTGACCGGGAGCGTGCCGAGCATCCGGGGCAGTGCGTCGCTCGCCCGTTCCATCGCGCCGCGGCAGTACCGGATCATCTCGTCCTCGCCGGCGAAGCGCAGGTCCGTCCGCGCCCGCAGCGCCGCGAACACCTCCTGCGGGCCGCGCAGCCGCAGGACGCGCTCGCCGATCCGGGCGACCTCCTCGTGCAGTTCGGCGATCGCGTCCAGACCGAGCCGGTGCACCTGGTCGGCGGTCAGGCCTGCGCTGGAGTACCGGCGCAGGGCGGCGGCGTAGGCGGCCTCGCCTCCGGGGACGTGCCCCACCCCGGCCCGCTCGTCCGGACGGGCGACCGGCAGGAAGCGCTGCACCAGCGCCTCCCGGTACGCGGCGACGGCCGGACGGACGGCTTCGGCCACCACGGCGGCGATCCGTTCCCGCACACCTTGCGCCGCAACGGATCCGGCCAGCCGAACCCCCAACGACGGGTCGTGCACGAAGGGGTCGGCGCCAGGGCCGCAGGACAGGTAGGCGTCGATCTGGGTGAGGGCACCGGCGATCCCGCACCGGGTCGGGGTCCGCCCGGCGGCCGCCCCGAGCGCCAGCTGCGCGGTGGCCTGGGCGAGGTACGCCGGTGCGGCCGCCAGACGCTGCAGGTACCGCTGGAGCTGGTCCTCGTCGTCCAGCTGGGCCTTGGGCACGATCCCGAGCAGCAGGGCGCTGGGACCGACGAAACTGCCGTCGACGGTGAACTGCGACCAGCCGGCCTCGATGTCCCCGATCAGGCAGTCCAGCTCGAATCCCAGCAGCCGCAGGGTGAGTCCGGGCTCGCCACGGGGGTCACCGCCGTACCGGCCGATCAATCCGTCCACCTCGGCGCGCATCCCGCGGGCGCAGGCCAGCCTGGACTCCTCGGCGGGCGCGGACAGGTCCGGCAGGATCCCCTCCAGCCAGTCCAGGCCGAGCTGGGCCGCCTCGATCGCGTTGCGCTCGCTGGCGAACCGGAAGAACCGCTGCGCCAGCGTGTCCACCTCGGCGGGGAGTCCTCCCGGAGCGGCACCCCGCGCCCCGGTGGCCGGGACGGCACCCCCTTGCGCACCCGCACCTTCGCCGCACATCCCTTGCGCACCAACACCTTCCACCGGGGGGTGCCCGCCCATCGGCTCAGTCATCGCCGGCCCCCGCCACGTCCAGCGCCCGGCGCAGGAAGTCCAGTTCGGTCCGCAGCAGGGTGCGCAGCGCGGCCGGGTCGGTGACGCCGTGGTGGGCGTCCGGCAGGTACAGGGTCTGGTGTTGCCAGCCGTGTTCCAGCAGCCGGGCCGACATCCGCAGGCTGTGCGCGGGGTGGACGTTGTCGTCCTGCAGCCCGTGCACGATGAGCAGTTCCGGGCGCCGGCCGAGGTGCCGGTCCGGCGGGTCCGGAACCCGGCTGCGGGCATAGGCGTCCGGCTGCTGCTGCGGGGTGCCCAGGTAGCGCTCGGTGTAGTGGGTGTCGTAGAGCTCCCACTCGGTCACCGGCGCCCCCGCGACCGCCGCCCGGATCAGGTCCGGATGCCGCAGCGCCAGCTGCAGGGCCAGATAGCCGCCGAAGGACCAGCCACGCACGGCGACCCGGTCCAGGTCCAGCCTCGGATCCGTCGCGGCCAGCTCCAGCAGGCCCTCGACCTGGTCGGCCACCACCCGCTCGGCGACCTCCCCGTCGATCTCGTGCTCCCAGGCCAGCCCGCGCCCCGGAGTGCCGCGCCCGTCGAGGGTGACCACGGCGAACCCGTGGTCGGCGAACCACTGGCCCAGCGCATAGGCCTTGCGGACAGCCAGCACCCGCTGCGCCCCCGGACCGCCGTACGGATCGAGCAGCACCGGCAGCCTGGCCCCGGCCGGGACCTGCGCCGGCAGCAGCACCGCGGCGTGCAGTCCCCGGCCGGTCAGGGTGCGGAACTCCTGCCGCGGCAACGGATCCGGTCCGGCGGCCACGACCGGCAGCTCCAGCTCCTCCCCCGCCTTCGTCCGGACCACCACCCGGGGACGCCCCGACACCAGCGTGTCCGAGGTGACGGTCAGGCCGCCCGCCGACCGCGAGGCGGTGTGCACTCCCGGCTCGGCGGTGAGCCGGACGGGTTCCCCGCCGGGCACCGCGCGCCAGACGTGCACCTCCCGCGGATCGGTCGAGGCGGTGAACAGCACCCCCTCGGCATCGGCCGCGACGACCGCGCGGACGTGCAGCCCGGGCGGGGTGACCGGCTCACCGTCGACGCTCAGCCGCCGGGTGTCGGCGTCCTCGACGATCCCGACCAGGCGCCCGTCCGGCAGCTGTGCGGGCAGACCAGCGACGATGTCCAGCCAGTGCCCCGCCCGGTCGGCGTGCAGCAGTTCGGTCTTGCCGGTGTCGAGGTCGATCCCGAGCAGGTGCAGCACCCGCTGGTCCCGGGTCTGCACCAGGGCGACCGGGCGCTCGCCGAGGTGGGTGACCTGCACCAGGTAGGGGAACTCCGCACGGTCCCAGCCCACCTCGACCTGCCCGCCGTCCAGGTCGAGGACATGCAGGGTGACGTCGGCGTTGACACCGCCCGCGGGCGGGTACCGGAAGGACCTCGGCCGGCCCTGCGGATCCCCGGGATCGACCAGATACCAACGATCCACCTGGGACTCGTCCACCCGGCAGGCCAGCAGCCGGCGACCGCCGTCGGTCCACCAGAAGCCACGGGTGCGGCCGATCTCCTCGGAGCTGACCAGTTCCGGCAGCCCCCAGGTCACGTCATCGCCGTCCGGGGCGGCCAACTGCCGGGCGTCACCGTCGAGATCGGTCACCCACACCGCGCGGTCGCGGACATAGCCGATCCGGCGGCCCGAGGGGTCGAGGGTGACCGCGCTGACCGGGGTGCCGACGTCCAGCCGCCGGGTGCCCTGGCCGTCCAGGTGGACGTACAACTGGCCCGCGACCGCGAACACGACGGTGGACAGGTCCTCGACGGCGCTGTAGGCGGTGATGCCGGTGGCGGTGGAGCGGGTCCGCCGGGCGTGCACCGCCTCGTCCTGCGTGAGCCGACCCGGCCGGGCCGACAGCGCCACCGGATCGGCGACCTCGCGCGGCTGCGGGTCACCCGCGTCCAGCCGCCACAACGAGGTCAGCGGATCCGTCGCGCCCCGGGTACGCAGGAAGAGTGCCGAACGCCCGTCGGCGGCCACCTGGACCTGGCGCGGAATGCCCAGCGAGAACCGCCGGGACGCCGTGAACAGTTCGAGGAACGGGTCGGGCCCGGGCAGCGAAGTCACGACCACATGATGTCAGCGACACCACGGAATTACGCTCCGCAACCGGCATGGGCTGCGTTTCTGTCGCCGGACACCGGATGTGACTGATAACTGCCCCTCCTGAACCGATTGCGCCGGAATCATGCACCCACTTGGATGTGACGCATCGCAGTCAGCGATACGAACGCACAGAAGGGCTCGCGCATGCGTTCTCCACGCGTCGCCAAGATCGCCACCGCGGGGGTGGCGATCCTCGCGGTGATCGCTCCGGCCGGACAAGCCGCAGCGGCCACCCCGGACCGGGTTCACGTCAGCAACGCCCAGCCCTCCCTGACCGGGGCCAGGCAACTGGGCTCGGCCGACCAGGCTCAGACGATCACCGTCAAGCTGTACCTGCGCCAGCGGAATTCCGCTGAACTCGCCGCCAAGGTGCAGTCGGTCAGTGACCCCAGCAGCAGCGAGTACGGCAAGTACCTGACACCTGAAGCCTTCCGGGCGCGTTATTCTCCCGACGCCGCGACGGTGGACGCCGTGAAGGCCTACCTCGCGGGGTACGGGATCTCGGTCTCCTCGGTGCCGGACAACCGGGCCTACGTGGCCGGATCCGGCACGGTCGCCCAGTTCCAGCAGGCCTTCGGGACCTCTCTCGGCGACTTCTCGATGGCCGGCAAGACGGTCCGGGCCGCCGCCACCGCGCCGACCCTGCCCTCGGCCCTGGCCTCCCAGGTGATGGCGGTGTCCGGGCTGGCCAGCATCAGCGCCCTGGCGAAGCCGAACCACGAGGGCCCGGAGGGCAGCCACTGGTCGTCCACCCCAGGCGCCGGCCCGTCGGTGTCCGCTCCGGCCGCGGGAACCTCCGCCCCGCCGCCGCCCGCGTTCGTCAACGCACAGCCCTGCTCCTCGTACTACGGGGAGAAGGTCGCCACCTCCCTGCCGTCGGCGTACGGCAGCCAGCAGCCGTACGCGCCCTGCGGCTACACGCCTGCCCAACTGCAGGGCGCCTACGGGGTGGCCTCGGCGATCTCCCATGGCCTCGACGGTGAGGGCGTGACGGTGGCGATCACGGACGCCTACGCCGCACCGACGATCCTGTCCGACGCGAACACCTACGCGAAGCGACACGGCCAGGAGCCGTTCCGGAAGAGCCAGTTCAAGCAGGTGCTGCCCGCGTCGTTCCGCTACGGCTACGACGACACCACCTACGGCGACCTGTGCGGCGAGCAGGGCTGGTACGGCGAGGAGACGCTCGACGTCGAGGCCGTGCACGCGCTGGCGCCCGGGGCGAACGTCACCTACGTCGCCTCGCCGTCCTGCGACAACAGCGACTTCGCCGACACCCTGAACCTGGTCGTCGACAAGCACCTGGCCGACATCGTCACCAACAGCTGGGGCGGCATCAACGAGAGCAACGGCTCCCCGGAGCTTGACCAGGTGTACGAGCAGGTCTTCGTCCAGGCCGCCCTGGAGGGGATCGGCTTCTACTTCTCCTCCGGCGACTCCGGTGACGCCAGCGGGATCGCGGAGAACAAGGGCGTGCCGACCGTCCAGGCCCCGGCCAACAGCCCGTACGTCACCGCTGTCGGCGGCACCTCGCTGGCAGTCGGCCGCAACAACCAGCGGCTGTGGGAGACCGGCTGGAGCACCGGCAAGTCCGCGCTGGTCAACGGTGCGTGGTCCCCGGCGCCTCCCGGCAGCTACCAGTACGGCGCGGGCGGCGGCACCAGCCGGGTGTTCATCGAGCCCTGGTACCAGAAGGGCGTCGTGCCGGCCTCGCTGGCGACCCGCTGGAGCAGCACGCCGAGCCGGGTGGTCCCCGACGTCTCGACCGTCGGTGACCCGAACACCGGGATGCTGATCGGGGAAACCCAGACCTTCCCGAACGGCAAGGCCCGGTACAGCGAGTTCCGGATCGGCGGCACCTCGCTGGCGAGCCCGGTGATGGCCGGGATCATGGCCCTCGCCGACCAGGCCGCCGGCCACCACCACGGCTTCGCCAACCCGGCGCTGTACAAGGCGTACGGCAGCGACGCGCTGTACGACCCGAAGGCGCACCCCGGCGGCGTGGTCCGGGTCGACTACGCCAACGGCGTGGACGCCTCGGGCGGCCTGCTGTACTCGCTGCGCAACATCGACGTCACCGTCGGGACCATCCTGCGGGCCGGCCCCGGCTACGACGACATCACCGGCGTCGGAACCCCGAACGGCTCGGCGTTCCTGTCCGCGCTGCGGCACTGACGTCCGCGGGCGGCCGCTGATCCCGGTCGCCACCCACCTCACCGTGCCCGGGCTCCCCAGCGAGGGGGCCCGGGCACGGTGCTGTCCGGGGAGGCGCGGTGCCGTCCGGAGGCGCGGTGCCGTCCGGCAAGACGAAGGTAGCCTGCGTCGGTGACGCCTGTGGCGGGGACCCCGGGAAGCGTCCGGGGCGGGAACTACGGCTCGATCACCGACGTGCCGCAGGTCGGGGTCGGCCACGCCCAGCGGATCGGTGACGGCTGGCTGAGCGGGGTTACCGTGGTGCTGCCGCCACCGGGGACCGTCGGCGCGGTCGACGTCCGCGGCGGTGGCCCCGGGACCCACGAGACCGATGCCCTCGACCCGACCACCCTGGTCCCGACGGTCGACGCGGTCTGCCTGACCGGTGGCAGCGCCTACGGGCTGGCAGCGGCCGCAGGGGTGCAGCGGTGGTGCGAGGAGCAGGGCCGTGGGTTCGTCGTGCACGCCCCGGACGGCAGTCCCCTGGTGGTGCCGATCGTGCCGGCGGCCGCGGTGTTCGACCTCGGCCGCGGCGGTGACCCCCGGGCCCGGCCCGGTGCCGAACTGGGGTACCAGGCCGCCGCCGACGCTGCGGGATCCCTGACGGGGCAAGGGATTGTCCGGGGCGGCGTCGGAGCGGGGACCGGCGCCCTGCTGGGGCTGCGGGGACTCAGGGGCGGGGTGGGCACCGGCAGCGTCCGGCTCGCGGACGGCACCACCGTGGGAGCGCTCGCCGTCGTCAACGCCCTCGGTTCCCCCGCCGATCCGGTGACCGGTGCCCTGCTCGGCGCGGCCTTCGTACCCCCCGGACTTCCCCGGCCGCTGATCCCTGACCCGGCGGAGGCGGCCCGGCTGCTCCCCCGGCTCACCCTGCCGGGACCAGCAGCGCCAGGACCCATGCCCTGGGGACCCGCGCCCTCGGTGAACACCACCCTGGCCGTGGTCG
>DASTGO010000232.1:0-6761 GCA_035719045.1 Kineosporiaceae bacterium
GGCGCACCCTGACCGGGCACGGGGCTGGACAGGTCCCCGCCGGTGCGGGCCGCCTCGGCTGCCGCCTGCCGCTGACCGGCCCGGCGGGACCAGTAGGGAAGGGGGCCGGAGGGAGTGGGTGCGGCGGCCCCGGACCCGCCGGGCGCCTCCGGACCGGAGGCGGGACCAGGCGCACCCGTAACGGCAGTGGCTGCGGTCTCCGGGCGGCCACGACCGGCGGACCACCAGGGGCGGACCCCCGCCCCACCGGCCACCGGAGCCCCCGGGGCAGTGGGGTCGTCGGGCGGCGCCGAGGCCAGCCACGGCCCGGCGGCCACCGCAGGCTCCGCCGCGCTCTCGGCGGAACGTCGTCGGGCCGACCGGTCGCGCCGGGTCACCGGTGTCGTGAACCCATCCCCCCCGGCCGGAGCGGGCAGGGTTCCGGGCTCCGCGGGGACAACCGCGCCGGGAACCGGGCCGGGCAGGGAGCCCCCGGCACCCGGACCGGCCGGGCGCACCTGTGCCGCGGCCCGCCGCCCGGAGCCGGACGAAGGACCGGTGGGACCGCAGGCCCGGGGATCCACCGCATAGGGCGCGGACGGCGGGAGGTCAGCCGGAGGTGGTGCCGCATGCGGCCGGGCAGCCGAGTGCGGGTCAGCCGAGTGCAGGGACGCCGAGTGCAGGGACGCCGAGTGCGGGGACGCCGAACCGGCGGGCGGCTCGGTGCGTGGCGGAACCGCAGGTGGCTCCGTGCGCGGCGGAACCGCGGGCGGCGCGTCGACGTGGCGTGACGGTCGCTGCGGGGCGGGTGCGGGGATACCAGGGACCCGGCCCGGCGTGCCCACCAGGGGGGCCACCCCCCGCGAGGCGGAGGCTCCGTACTCGGAGGGCCGCCCGACATCGCCGGGTCGCCCGTTTCCGGAGGGCCCGCCCGCGGCACTGCCTGGCCGGGACTCGCCGGGACGCGCGGGATCGGCTGAGGGGGAACCGACACCGGGCAGGCCCATGATCGACGGCCCCGCACCCGACGGCCCGCCCGGCTCGCTGCCCGGCCAGGGCCGGGAGTCAGCGGCGCGGCGGCGACGCACCCGGCCGGTGGACTCCTCCGGGAGGGTCCCGGAGTACCCCGCAGCCGACGGCTGGGACGGTCCCGGGGCAGCCGGACGGGAAACCTGGCCGCTGACGGGCGTGTCGGTGCCGGCCCCCCAGGCGGAACTGGCACCGACGACGTCGGCCCAGGACGAGTCGCCCCCGGCATCCGGCGGCGCAGCACGATCACGCCGGCGGCGCGTCGGCTGGTCGGGTTGCGAGGGCGGCACAGTCATCAGACCTCGAGAAGCTCCGTCTCCTTGTGCTTGAGCAGGTCGTCGATCGTGTCGATGTGGCGCTTGGTCGCCTGCTCCAACTCCTTCTCGGCACGGGTGACGTCGTCCTCGCCTGCCTCGCCGTCCTTGGCGATCCGGTCCAGAGACTCCTTGGCCCGGCGGCGGATGTTCCGCACCGAGACCCGGGCCTCCTCCGCCTTGTGCCGGGTGATCTTGATGTACTCCTTGCGGCGCTCCTCGGTCAGCTGCGGGAGCACCAGCCGGATCACCGTGCCGTCGTTGGACGGGTTCACGCCCAGGTCGGAGTCCCGCAGGGCCTTCTCGATCCCGGCCATGGCGCTACGGTCGTAGGGGTTGAGGATCACCACCCGCGCCTCCGGGGTGGCGAACGACGCCAGCTGCTGCAACGGGGTCGGGGAACCGTAGTAGTCCACCATGATCTTGCTGAACATGGCGGGATTGGCCCGGCCCGTGCGAACGGCGGCGAAATCCTCCTTGGCGACCTGCACCGCTTTTTCCATCTTCTCCTCGGCCTCGAGGAGGGTTTCGTCGATCACCAGCGCTCCTTCGTCCGCCGCATCCCCTGACCGGTCACGCGACTTCCTGCCCGTCAACCTGCCGTGACGAGTGTCCCGATCCTCTCACCCCGGACAGCCCGGGCCACGTTCCCCTCTCCCTCCATGCCGAAGACGATCATGGCGAGACGGTTCTCCATGCAGAGGCTGAAGGCGGCCGCGTCCACCACCTTCAGCCTCTGACGGAGGGCATCGGCGTAGGTGAGTTCGTCGAGCTTGCATGCCGCCGGATCCGTGCGGGGGTCGGCGGTGTAGACGCCGTCCACCCCGTTCTTGCTCATGAGGACGACGTCGGCCTTGATCTCCAGGGCACGCTGGGCGGCGGTGGTGTCGGTCGAGAAGTACGGAGCCCCCATGCCCGCTCCGAAGATCACCACGCGGCCCTTCTCCAGGTGCCGGATCGCCCGGCGCGGGATGTACGGCTCGGCGACCTGCCCCATCGTGATCGCGGTCTGGACCCGGGTGTCGACGCCGAGCTTCTCCAGGAAGTCCTGCAGCGCCAGGCAGTTCATCACGGTGCCGAGCATGCCCATGTAGTCCGCTCGCGCCCGGTCCATACCGCGCTGGGAAAGCTCGGCGCCCCGGAAGAAGTTGCCGCCCCCCACCACCACGGCCACCTGGACGCCCTCGCGGACCACCTGGGCGATCTGCGCGGCGAGCCGGGCCACCACATCCGGATCGACCCCCAGCTGACCGTTGCCGAAGACCTCTCCGGAAAGCTTGAGCAGCACCCGGCGGTACCGGTGCTGCGGGTCGGCCGGGCCACCCTGGGCCCCGGGTACCGCGCCGGCGTGCGCGTCGAGATCGTCGATGTCCACGGTGAGCTCCTCAGTGGCCACGTCCACCTGGCCTTCTCCCCTCCGCCATACGCCGGCAGCCCCTGCTGACCACCGGCGATGCTTGTTCGCGGCCGACGACACCACCCGATCCGCCCGACCTTCGTGGTGAAGTCTGCCGTACCCACAGCCCCTCGCGCGCCTGCCCGGTTCGCGTCACACCCGGGCGGGCGAGCAGGGGCGCCGGCCCTCGCAGGCTTCGGACATGCCGCAGCGGCCGCCCCCCGGTGGGAACGGCCGCTGCGGACCGGCTTCAGTTGCCGACGCGGAACCGCGCGAACGTGGTCACCGTGACACCGGCCTCCTTGAGCACGGCGGCCACGGACTTCTTGGAGTCCTTGGCGAAGGCCTGCTCCAGGAGCACGTTGTCCTTGAAGAACCCGTTGACCCGGCCCTCGACGATCTTCGGCAGGGCCTGCTCGGGCTTGCCCTCCTCGCGGGCGGTCTCCTCGGCGATCCGGCGCTCGGTCTCGACCAGGTCGGCGGGCACGGCGTCCCGGTCGAGGTAGGTCGGGGACATCGCGGCGGCGTGCATGGCGATGTCCTTGACGATGTCGTTCGCGCCGTCCGCGCCGACCAGGACACCGATCTGCGGGGGCAGGTCGGGGCTGGTGCGGTGCAGGTAGCCCGCCACGAACGGGGCCTCGACCCGGGCCACCCGGCGGACCTCGATCTTCTCGCCGATGGTGGCGTTGGCCTCGTCGATCAACTCCTGGACGGTCCGGCCGTCGGCCAGCGTCGACTTCAGCAGGGACTCGGCGTCCGTGACACCGGTGGCCACGGCCTGGGCGAGGACCTGCTGGGCGACCTCCTGGAACTTGTCGCCCTTGGCCACGAAGTCGGTCTCGCAGTTGACCTCGACCAGGGTCCCGACGCCGTCACCCAGCTCGAAGGTCACCAGACCGTTGGAGGCGGTCCGGCCCTCGCGCTTGGTCACGCCCTTGAGACCCTTGACCCGCAGGTACTCGACGGCCTTGTCGAAGTCGCCGTCGTTCTCCACCAGGGCGTTCTTGCAGTCGAGCATGCCCGCGCCGGTCGCCTCACGCAGTCGCTTGACGTCGGCGGCGCTGATGTTCGCCATCGTGCTACGTCTCTCCTCGGAAGTGGGTGGGTGCGCCGGCTCAGGCCTGCGCGGACTCGCCGGTCGCCGCCTCGGCCTCGACCGGAGCGGCCTCAGCCTCAACCGGGACGGCCTCAGCCTCGACCGGAGCGGCCTCAGCCTGCTGGCCCTGCAGCAGCTCCCGCTCCCACTCGGCCAACGGCTCGTCGGCGGCGACGGCGCCCGGCTCCGGCTTGGCCTCGCCACCGCGGGACCGGACGAGCAGGCCGGCGGCGACGGCGTCGGCGACGACCCGGGTGAGCAGGGTGACCGAGCGGATCGCGTCGTCGTTGCCCGGGATCTTGTAGTCGACCTCGTCGGGGTCGCAGTTGGTGTCGAGGATCGCCACCACCGGGATGCCGAGCTTGCGGGCCTCGTCGACGGCCAGGTGCTCCTTCTTGGTGTCGACGATCCACACCGCGCTGGGCACCTTGGCCATGTCCCGGATGCCGCCGAGCGTGCGCTCCAGCTTCTCCTTCTCGCGGCGCAGGACGAGCAGCTCCTTCTTCGTCATGCCCGACTTGGCCACGTCGTCGAAGTCGATCTCCTCCAGCTCCTTGAGGCGCTGCAGGCGCTTGTGCACCGTGGTGAAGTTGGTGAGCATGCCGCCCAGCCAGCGCTGGTTGACGTAGGGCATGCCGACACGGGAGGCCTGCTCGGCCACCGGCTCCTGGGCCTGCTTCTTCGTGCCGACGAAGAGGATGGTGCCGCCGTGGGCGACGGTCTCCTTGACGAAGTCGTAGGCGCGGTCGATGAACGACAGCGACTGCTGCAGGTCGATGATGTAGATGCCGTTGCGCTCGGTGAAGATGAAACGCTTCATCTTCGGGTTCCACCGGCGGGTCTGGTGCCCGAAGTGGACGCCGCTCTCGAGCAGTTGGCGCATGGTCACGACGGCCATGGATGACGCTCCTGTCGGCGCCTCGTACCGGGTACGGGCGCCCTGTCTCGGTTCCCCGCATCACCCGGTCGGGTGATGCGCCTGGCGCCTGCGGCTCACCGGACCACCGCCGATCAGGCCCGCCCCACCGGAGCCGTTGGGGGCTCCCGAGGGACCGGGTGGATCGGGCGGTGGACCGAGCGGTGCACCCCGTCCGCGTCGGGACGGTGTACAGGCGCGCGAAGTCGACCGGCCGGAACCGGTCGCGCCCGCCATGCTACGTCGCGCCACGGGAGGCCTCCAAACCGCGCCCGCGCGTCGCCACCGATCGGGACGGACGGGAGATAGGGGCGCAGGGCGGCACGGCGAGGGGCAGCCCGTCAGGAGAACGAGGGGACAGCCCGTCAGGAGAACCATGCGGGGACGGCGGCCTGCCGGTGGCCCGCCCGATCCCGGGCAGTGGCGGACGGCCCTACAGTCGGCGGCATGGAGGCTGAGCCCGAACGGCCGGAGATCTCCCGTCGCGGACCCGTCCCCGGTCACTGGCAGGAGGTGGCCAGGCAGTCGAACCTGCTGGCCCCCGACGGGACTCTGGCCTCGACGATCTTCGCCGAGATGAGCGCCCTGGCCGTCCGGACCGGGGCGATCAACCTCGGCCAGGGCTTCCCGGACACCGACGGCCCGGGCAGCCTCCTCGACGACGCGGTGGCGGCGATCCGGGGTGGGCGTAACCAGTACCCGCCGGGCCGGGGCATGCCGGAACTCAGGACCGCCGTCGCGGCACACCAGCGCCGCTGGTACAGCCTCGACGTCGACCCGGACACCGAGGTGCTGGTCACCGCCGGTGCGACCGAGGCGATCGCCGCGACGGTGATGGCCCTGTGCGAGCCCGGGGACGAAGTGGTCATGCTGGAGCCGTACTACGACTCCTACGCCGCCGCGGTGGCGCTGGCCGGGGCGGTCCGGCGGACGGTCCCGCTCCGGTTCCCCGGCTACGGCCTGGATCCGGACGCCCTGGCCGCGGCCTTCACCCCGCGGACGCGGCTGGTCCTGCTCAACACCCCGCACAATCCGACCGGCAGGGTGCTGTCCCGGCCAGAACTGGACCTGATCGCCCGGCTCGCGGTGCGGCACGACGTGATCGTGGTCGCCGACGAGGTGTACGAGCACCTCACCTTCGACGGGTCCGAGCACGTCCCGATCGCGACCCTGCCCGGGATGGCCGACCGCACCGTGACCGTCTCCTCCGCCGGGAAGACCTTCTCGGTGACCGGCTGGAAGGTCGGCTGGCTGCATGCCCGGCCCGATCTGGTCGACGCGATCACCACCGTCAAGCAGTTCCTCACCTACGTCAACGCCGGACCTCTGCAGCCCGCCGTGGCCGGGGCACTGCACCTGCCCGACGAGCCCTTCGCCCGGGCCGCCGCGACGCTGCAGGCCGGCCGGGACCAGTTGGTCGACGGCCTGCTCGACGCCGGGTTCACCGTCTCGGTACCGGCCGGGACGTACTTCGTGGTGGCCGACGCCGCACCGCTCGGCTTCGACGACGGGCTGGAGCTGTGCCGCCGGCTGCCGGACCTGGCGGGCGTGGTCGCGGTGCCGGTGCGGGTCTTCCACGACGACGTGGACCCGGCTCGGTCCCTGGTCCGGTTCGCCTTCTGCAAGCGGCCCGAGGTCCTTGCCGAGGCGTCCCTGCGACTGCGCCGGCTGCGGCTGGGCCGAGCCGGGGCGACCGAGCCGACGCCGACGGGACCGACCCACGCCTGACAGCGACAGGGACAGGCCGGCGAGGCGACCTGCCGTCGGGGGCGGCGTCGGTTCGTCCACAACCGCGCCGTAGGTCCCACTGTCCACAGGCCGGGTCCGGGCCCGCGCGGCCGGCCGGCCGCGCGGTCACGATCACCACATGGCCCCCCTTCCCGCAGCCCTCATCGCCCTGGTCACAGGTTCGGCCGTACTGGGTGCCACGGCCCTGGCGCCCCTGCCGGGACCGGCACCGGGCTCCCGGCCTGCCGCCGTGACAGGGGAGGGCGCCGCACAGGGGCGGTCCGGTGGCGCCGCCGTGCC
>DASTGO010000233.1:0-2206 GCA_035719045.1 Kineosporiaceae bacterium
CAAAGGCACCGCATCGGGATACTCACTCAAAGCAGTCCGCACCGCCGAGCGCCAGCTGGCCGCGCAAGCCGAAACCGCCTACCGCACCATGGTCGCCGCCTGGCAACCCAGCAAACCCACCACCCCCACCAGGGCAACCAAGGCCCGCGCCGGAGGATCGGCGGTGGACGTGTCTGCCACCAACGGGGCGCGACTATTCAGTGCCTCACCGGGCAACGCGGCGCGGCAGGGCCCCTTACCCTGCTCTTCGCGACGGGGTCGAACCACGCCCACCGCCGCCCGACGCTACGCCGGTCCGCGCCGAGGTCAACCTCGGGTATTCACGTCAGCTTTTGATCACGGGTTGTTGGGGTGCCGGAACGAGGAAAGGTGTCCCTGAGCTGGGAGAATGCGGATTGCTGAGATCTGCATGAACCCCAGGAAGGGACACCTTCGAGGTGAAGGCTACAAGCACCGAGCGATTGGCCGGTGGTCCCGCGCTGGGATGGTCACAGAGACTCACGGTCGAGGTCGGTGGGACCGGGACGGTCGCTGCGGCGGGGGTGGTGCTGCCGCGGTTGCTGGCCGACCGGCTGGGCCTGACGACTGGCTTGGCTGAGGTGCTCGCGCGGGCGGGGTTCGTCCCGGTCCGGCATCGGGGCCGGGCGCTGGTGGATATGGCGTGCGCGTTGGCGGCCGGGGCGACGTGCCTGTCCGACATCGAGGCGATGACCGCGCAAGAGGAGATCTTCGGTCCCGGGGGTGGGGCGTCGGATTCCACGATGTTGCGGGTGCTCGACGAGCTGGCCGAGCGGGTCGACGAGGACGGGTTGCCCGGGCGGCGGCTGGCCCGGGCCACCGCAGCGTCGCGAGTCGTGGCGTGGGAGGCGATTGTGGCCCGGCACGGGCAGCTGCCTGCGGTCCAGGTCGCCGGCCAGGACCTGACCCGCCCCGCCACCGAGCCCGGTGGCAGGCCGCGCCCTGTGCTGGTGGTCCGGCTGGATGCCACCTTGATCGAGGCCGCCAGTCCCAAGGCCCAGGCAGCCGGCCACTACAAGGGCGGATTCGGTTTCCATCCGCTGACCAGCTGGTGTGCCAACATCGGGGACGCGCTGGCGGTGATGCAGCGCCCGGGCAACGCTGGCTCATTCACCGCCGCCGACCACCTCGCGGTGCTGGAGGCCTCGTTCGCCCAGATCCCCGCCCCGTGGCGCACCGACGTGCTGGTCAGCATCGACGGCGCGGGCGCCTCCCACGACGTCATCGACTACCTCACCTCGTGCAACACCGCGTCCGCGCACGGGCGGCGGGGCCGGCGGGTGGAGTACAGCATCGGCTGGCCACTCGACGACCGGACCATGGGTGGGATCGAGCAACTCCGCGACAGCGACTGGGGTGCCGCAGTACACGCCGACGGGGACCCCGACCCCACCGCGCAGGTGGCCGACCTGACCGGGATCCTGCGCCACGGCCCCGGCGGCGACCGGCTGGCAAGCTGGCCGGCCGACATGCGCGTCATCGCCCGGCGCACCCCGCGCCCGGTGACCAAGCCAGCCAAGCTCGGCGAACACCCGGACTTCGAATACGGCGCGTTCGTCACCAACACCCCGGTCGGGCAGCTCCAGTTCCTCGACGCCCGCCACCGCACTCAAGCCCACGTCGAAGACCGGATCAAGCAGTTCAAGGCCTGCGGCGCCCGCAACCTGCCCTCCATCGACTACGACCGCAACACCGCCTGGCTGCAACTGGCCGCCCTGGCCACCTCGCTGACCGCCTGGCTGCGCCACCTCGCACTCGACGGCGAGCTAGCCAAAGCCTCCACCAAGACACTCCGGTTCCGGATCCTGTCCGCCCCGGCCCGCCTGGTCACCCACGCCAGACGACGAATCCTCAAGATCCCACCCGGCTGGACATGGTCCCCCGACCTGGCCACCGCCTGGAACCGCCTCCACGCCCTACACCCAGCCTGACCCCACCCCCACCCATCCCGACCACCCCGCAGCACCGGCCGGCCATGGAACCGGCGCCCACCCGAGCACCCTCGGGCCCTCGCCATGACCACGGCCACCGTCCCACCACATAACGATCCACAACCCAGACGATCATCGGGCTGTGATCAGCGTGAATGATCTAGGTCAGGCCCTCGCGACGCATCATCCCGGCGACACTTCAGATATCGCGGTCGGCGTGGCGAGCTAACGGCGACGCTGCATACTCGACACGGCCG
>DASTGO010000234.1:0-5924 GCA_035719045.1 Kineosporiaceae bacterium
GAGGCCGCCCGGGCCACCGAGGAGGCCCGGGCGGCCGGCGCCGAGGCCGCGGAGGCATCACGCCTGGCCGCCTAGCAGGCCCGGGCCGCGGGCGAGGCTCTGGACCAGGCCCGCCGGCTGACCCGCGAGGGGCGTGCCCTGGCGGACTCCCGGGCCAGACTGCTGCTGGACACCATCGTGGACGCGGCCTCCGGGCTGCGCCGGGAACTCGCCCTGCCTCCGGCCACGGTCCGCCCGGCCGACCTGGCCGCACCGGCTGCCGCATCCGGTCCGGTGCCCAGGTTGCCGGCCCGGGCACAGGCGCCGGACGATCCCGCGGTCCTGGAGGAGCTGCTGGGGCTGCCGCAGTCCCACCTCATCGTCGACGGATACAACGTGACCAAGACCGGCTACGCGGCGCTGCCGCTGGCGGAACAGCGCCGGCGACTGCTCGACGCACTGGGCGTCCTGGCCGTGCGGACGGCGTCCGAGGTCACCTGCTGCTTCGACGGCGCCGAGGTGGACGGGCGCGGTGCCTGGCGGGCGCGTGGGGTCCGGGTGGTGTTCTCCGAACCGGGCCGGACCGCGGACGAACTCGTCATCCGGCTGGTCCGCGCCGAGCCGCCCGGCCGGCCGGTCATCGTGGTCTCCAGCGACGCGGAGGTGGTGGCGGGCAGCCGGGCGGCCGGAGCCCGCCCGGTGCCGTCCACGGCTCTGCTGCGACTGCTCACCGGCCGGGGCTGACCCTCCCGGCAGCCGCCCTCCCGCCGGGCTGACCCTTCGGTCGGGTCGGCCGCTTCCGGCCGGGCTGGCTCTCCCGCCGGGCCGGCCCTCCGATCAGGGACTTCGGCCCGGGACTTGTCGGGGGGCGCCCCTAGCGTCGGGGTGTCGGCAGCCGGCCGACCGGCCGACCGGCCGTGAGCTTGCGCCCTGAGGGGGACCGATGTTCATCGACTGCGACGCCTGCACCGCCCGCGGGCCTGCCTGTGGGGACTGCGTCGTCACCGTTCTGCTGCGAGCAGCCCCGCAGGCCGTGCCCGGTGCCGGGGTCGACCTGGACCGTGCCGAGCAGGCCGCGATCGCCGTGCTCGCCGGATCCGGGCTGATCCCGCCGCTTCGGCTGGTGCCGTCCGCCACCGGGGCGTCCCGCCCGGACTGCGCGCCGGGGGGCCGGCGCCGCCAAGTGGGGTAGCCGCTGTCACTCTGAGTGAATTCTGACCCCCCATTTTGTACATGTGGTGAAGTCGGGGTTGGACGGGCTCCTCCAATCGGACTAAGGTCGGCGTCCGAGGTCACGGCTAGATCACGTGAGTTCCACCGCCCCGCGGGGCGTCGTGATCGGTTGACGGCCTCCCCGGCCCAGGTGCTCCGAAGCCCCTGGTCAGGGCAGCAGTGATCGTCCGGTCCGGCCGAGGGGGTCGTTCCGAGCCGGCGACGCTGCACTCGGAAGACCTGGAACCCCCGGGCGGGTCCGACGAATGGAGCGATGGCGCGGTGGCCCTGGCAAGCCGGAACGACCCCGAAGCTGACTCCTTGTCCTCGTCCGTGGTCTCCGTCGCAGGCGGAGCCCCGATGCCGCGTTCCCGCCTGAGGCGGTTGAGTCGTTCCTGGAGCTTCCGGCTCGGACTCGCGACCGTGGTCCTGATCCCGGTGGCCGCCGTCAGCGGGGCCGCCTTCGCGGCGCCGACGCCGACCATCACTCAGCTGAACGCGCAGTTGGAGGCCGCCCAGACGGAGGCGGAGGCCGCAGCCGAGAAGTTCAACGCGGTCAGGACCCAGCTGCAGAGCATCCAGGTCCGGGTGGACGCCGCCAAGACCCGCCAGGGCGCCCAGCAGAAACAGGTCGACGCGGCCCGGCACGCGCTCGGGGTGATCGCCGCCGAGCGGTACCGCGAGGGCGACCTGGCCGGGTTGAACCTGCTGCTCAGCAACAACCCCGATGCCCTGCTGGCGCAGAGCGGGCTGGTCTCCACCCTCGGCAACCGGGAGGCCGCCGCCATCCAGCGCCTGGTGGACGCCCAGCATGAGCTCGAGAAGGACGACGCGGACCTGTTCGCGCAGGCCGACCGCCTGCAGAAGGCCCAGGCCGAGCTCGGTGCCGCCAAGAACGCCGCGGACGCCAAGGCCGCGTCGATCAAGGCGCAGCGGAACAGCCTGTCCGCCACCCAGCGCAGGGCCGTGGACCAGTACGCCGCGAGCCGCGGCGGTGACCGGCCCGGGCTGACCTGCGCCCAGGCGAACATCCCCGCGGTGAGTGCCCGGGTCCAGGCGGTCATCGACTATGCCTGCTCGCAACTGGGCAAGCCCTACCAGTGGGGCGCCGACGGGCCCAGCACCTTCGACTGCAGCGGCCTGACCATGATGGCCTGGGCCCAGTCCGGGGTGAGCCTGCCGCACCTGGCCAGCGCGCAGTACTCCGACGGGAAGCACATCCCGCTCTCCAGCGTCCAGCCGGGCGACCTGGTGTTCCGCGGCGGCCTCGGCCACGTGGGGCTGGCCATCGGCAACGGGCTGATGATCCACGCCCCGCACACCGGTACGGTCGTGCAGATCTCCGCGATCAGCTCCGGGATGCTCGCGGCCCGGTACTGAGCCACGGCCCGGTACTGAGCCACGGTCCCGGCGGCGCGCCCTGCGTCTGTGTGTCCGTCGCGGGAGAACTCCCAGGTGCCGACCCTAGGCTGAGCCCATGCGCGGCGGCGAGGACCTGGCACGGCCGGCCGGGCCGGGGATCCCTGAGAGGCCGCCCGGGGGTTCGGGGTCGTCCGGGGACGGTGTTCCGGTGGTCGAGACCGTCCCGCCCGGAGACCTGAGCCCCGCTGCGGATCTCCCGGGCCCGCTGAGTGACCGCACCGGTGGGCGGTCCCGTGGAGTCAGCCGGCTCGTCCGGGTCGTCCTGCTGCTGCTCGTCCTGTCCGTGCCGGCTGCCCCGCCGCTCTCCCGGGCACTGCTCGGCGGACACGGGCCGGCCGGCTCCCCGGACGGGTCCGCCCCGGCAGGGGGGAGCGCCGGCGGATCCGGGGAGCAGGACGCCGCACCCGCGCTCGGCCCCGGGGTCGCCGCCACGGCCGTTCCCGCCGTCCTGGCCCTGCTGCAGGACCGCGCGGCCGCCGTGACCCGCCGGGACCGGACTGCCTGGCTGGCCGTGATCGACCCGGCGGCCCGGTCCACCACCGCCGACCAGGATGCCGCCATCGGCCGGATCCTCGCCCTGCCCGTGACCCGGTGGCGATACCGCCTGCTGGCCCTGGCCCTCGCCCCTGCCCGGCCGGCTGCCGGTGGGACGGCGCTCACGGCCCGGGTGCAGCTGATCTACCGGCTGGCCGGGGACACCCGGGACGTGCTGCGGGAGCGGGAGCTGACCCTCGTGGCGGGCCGGTCCGGTGCGCTGCTGGAGGCCGAGACGGCGGCGGCCACCGACCGGGACCTGTGGGATCTCGGGCCGCTCACGGTGGTGCAGGGCAGCCGGGGGTCCGCCGTGGTGCTCGGCGGCGACCCCGAGGCGGCCCGCGCCCTGGCCGCTCTCGTGGCCGAGTCGGCGGCGGGCGTGGACGCCGTCTGGGGCACGTCCTGGCCGCGTTCGGTGGTGGTGGTCCTGCCCGCGGACCGCAGCGGGATGGCGGCCCTGCTCGGCGGGGCGGACCCGTCCGGGCTGGACCGGCTGGCCGCCGTCACCTCGGGGATGCTCGACCGCGGCAGCACCCGGTCGCACGCCCTCGCCGCCGCGGACCGGGTGGTGCTCAACCCGCAGTCCTGGCCGCAACTGACCCCCGTCGGGCGCCGCGTCGTGCTCACCCATGAGCTGACCCACGTCGCCACCCGGGCCACCACCGCGGCGACCCCGCCGCTGTGGCTGGACGAGGGGTTCGCCCAGTACGTCGGGTACCGGGACTCCGGTCTGCCTGCCGTGACCGTGGCCGCGGACGCCGTGGACCTGGTGCGCCGGACCGGACAGGTCCCGGACGCCCTTCCCACGGCGGACGCCTTCGATCCGGCCCGCGGCGGGTCGCAGGCCGCCTACGCCCAGGCCTGGGTGGCCTGCGACCTCGTCGCCCGCCGGGCCGGGCCGTCCGGACTGGCCCGGCTGTACCGGGAGGCGGCCTCGGCGGACGGCGGTCAGGCGCAGGCGGACGTCGCGCTGCGCGAGGTCCTGGGAGAGGACCGGCAGACCTTCCTCGGACAGTGGCAGGCCGCGCTGCGGACGCTGGCCGGAGCGGGCGGCTGATGATGGGCCGGGTCCTCGTCGTCACCAACGACTTCCCACCGCGCACCGGGGGGATCGAGTCGTTCGTGCTCGCCATGGCGCAGCGGATACCGCCCGACCAGGTGGTCGTGCACACCGCCCGCCAGCCCGGTGACCGCGAGTTCGACCGGCGGCTGCCGTTCCCGGTGGTCCGGGACCGGATGCCGTTGCTGGTCCCCACGCCGCAGGTGGCCCGCCGGGCCGCGCTGATCGCCCGCAGCGAGGGGTGCGACCGGGCCTGGTTCGGGGCGGCCGCACCGCTGGGACTGATGGCCCCGGTGCTGCGCCGGGCCGGGGTGGAACGCACGGTGGCCACCACACACGGCCACGAGGTGTGGTGGTCCTCGGTGCCGCCGACCCGACCGCTGCTGCGCCGGATCGGGGAGGTCAACGACGTCGTGACCTATCTCGGGGAGTTCTGCCGCAGCCGGATCGCCGCGGCGCTCACGGCCCAGGCCCGGTCCCGGATGGTGCGGCTGACCCCGGGGGTGGACGACGAGATGTTCCGGCCGGAGGCCGGGCGGGCGGAGGTCCGGGCCCGGCACGGTCTGGGCGGGCGTCCGGTGGTGGTGTGCGTGTCCCGGATGGTCGCCCGCAAGGGGCAGGACACGCTGGTCCGGGCGCTGCCCCTGATCCGCCGCCGGGTTCCCGGGGCCGCGTTGCTGCTGGTCGGTGACGGCCCGCACCGTCCGCAGGTGGAGCGCCTGGCCGCCGGTCTCGGGCTGCGTGACGACGTGGTGTTCGCCGGCCGCCTGCCGTGGACGGCGACCCCCGCCTACTACGCCGCCGGGGACGTGTTCTGCATGCCCACCCGGACCCGGCGCGGTGGTCTGGAACCGGAGGCGCTCGGGATCTGCTACCTGGAAGCGGCTGCCACCGGTCTGCCCGTCGTGGCCGGAGACTCCGGTGGCGCCCCTGACGCGGTGCTGGACGGTGAGAACGGTTACGTCGTGGCGGGCCGGGACGTGGAGGCCGTCGCCGACCGGTGCAGCAGCCTGCTGGAGGATCCCGGACTGGCCCGCAAGTTCGGGACCCGGGGGCGGGAGTGGGTGGCGGCGGCCTGGCGGTGGGACGATCTGGCCGTCCGGCTGCAGCGGCTGCTGGCCGGTCAGCCGGTCGCCTGAGCCGTCCCGCCCGCGACGTCCCTCGCAGGGAGGGTGCCGTGCGCGGCGTGGGTGTCGGGGGCGGGGGGAGCAGCCGGGGCGGCCTCCCCATCCTCTCCGGCACCCGGGCCGGCCTCCCCGTCCGGTGCCGCCCAGGAGGCCACGACCAACGCGAGCACCAGCCAGTACTGGTTGTAGAAGGCCTGCTTGTTGAGCAGGTTCGCGACCAGCAGGACCAGCGCGCACCAGCGCATCAGCTCCCCGACCCCGGGGTCCCGGCGGTGCACCACGACGGCGGTCGCGGCGACGGTGCCGACGACCAGGGCACCGGTCAGCCAGAACGGCGGCATCCAGTGCAGTTCGTGCAGCGCGGCGAGGTAGAGGGTGTCGGCGAACTTCAGGGCCGGGAAGTTCACCAGGTAGGTGATGGTGTCATGCCACATCGCGGCCGGGTCGGCCAGCAGGAACGGAGCCATCAGGACCCCGGCCAGTCCCGCGGCGACGGCGGTGCGGCGCAGGCCGAGCCGGGGCCAGGCCGCCAGCACCGGCAGCAGCACCGCGACGTGCTGTTTGCTGGCCAGGCCGAGCGCGAGCAGCAG
>DASTGO010000235.1:0-8557 GCA_035719045.1 Kineosporiaceae bacterium
CGGGACCTCACTGGCGCAGGAGGCCCGGCGGGCGTCCGAGCGGTTCGACCGGGCGCTGGCAGCCCGGGATGTGGACGGTTGCGTGGCCGCCGTACTCGACCTGGAGTCGGCGATCATTGCATGGAGCAGCGATACCTTGCAGAGTGACGAGACCGATCGGGCCCGGCGGACCTTGCGGGCGCTGGTGGTCCGGCTCGGGGAACTGGCCCGGGACGGGGTCCGGGACCCGCGCGAGGTGGCCGGCCCCTATGTGGAGCTCCTGGTGGAGGTCCGCGGGCGGGCCAGGACGGCCCGGGACTTCGCGACCGCCGACCTGGTCCGTGACCGGCTGGCCCGGATCGGGGTCGAGGTCCGGGACACCCCGGACGGCGCCGAGTGGCTGCTCGCCGCTCCCGGTCCCGGCGGCTGACCGGCCGGAACCGGTTCGGTCCGCCGAGCACGTTCAGCACCTGGTGTGGAGCTGTCCGCCCTCCCGTCGGCCGGGCGGCGGGTCCGCCGGTCCTGCCGTCGCTGTGGATGGCGACCGGCGGAGCGACCTGGCTGCCCTGCCGGTACTGTTTTCGCCGTTGTCCCGGATGCGCCAGCTCCCCGGGCCGGCGCAGCAGACGGCCGCACCGGGCGCCTGACCGCGGATCTGCGGGGGCGCGCAGCGGGATGTCGCGCGGTCCGGCGAGGGTGCCGCAGAGCGCGCCGGGCAGGAGGGGGATTCGCGGGTGACGACCACCTCCGGGTGCCTGCCTGCCCTCGGCCCCTGGCCCGCCCGGATGGCCAACCCGATCCGGGACTACGACTGGGGGTCCACCACGCACCTGGCCCGGATGCAGGGACGGATCCCGGACGGACGCCCCGAGGCGGAGCTGTGGATGGGCGCCCACCCGTCCGCGCCGTCAGCGCTGATCGGTCTCGACGGAAGCCGGCTGCCGCTGGACGAGCTGCTCCGGCACCACTCCCAGGTGCTGCTGGGAGCGGAGGTGATGTCCCGGCACGGGACCCGCCTGCCGTACCTGCTCAAGGTCCTGGCCATCGCCCGGCCGCTGTCCCTGCAGGTCCACCCCGACCCCGGACGTGCCCGCCGCCGCTACACCGAGCAGCAGGCCGACGGGCGGCGGAGCGCCGCGCACGACGGCGCCGGCCAAACCCCCGGCCCGGCGGGCGAGGGCACCGCAGGCACCGGCCGGCCGCCGCCGACCTACTCCGACCCGTACGCCAAACCCGAGATGCTGTACGCCCTGCGCCGGGTGGACGCGATGTGCGGTTTCCGCAGCGCCGCAGAGGCGGCCGAACTGGTCCGGCTGGTGGGCGGACCTCAGCTGGCGCCGGTGCTGGAGGCCCTCACCTCGCAGGCGCATCCCCATCACCAACTGGAGGACGCCTTCGCCGCCCTGGTCACCTGGCCCGCGAAGGAACGGCAGCACCTCGTCGAGGACCTGTTGCACCGGACCCGTGCCCTGCTGGCCGGGGACGGTGACGAGCCCCTGCCGAGTCCGGGTGAGCGGCGGACCCTGACCTGGATCGCCCGGCTGGCCGCCCTGCACCCCGGCGATCCCCTGGTCGGCGCGCCCCTGCTGCTGGAGGTCCACCAGCTCGAACCGGGCGAGACCCTGTTCATCCCCGCCGGAGCCCCGCACGCCTACCTGGCCGGCCTCGGGGTGGAGATCATGGCGAACTCCGACAACGTGCTGCGGGCCGGGCTCACCCACAAGGAGATCGCCGTCGACGAGCTGCTCCAGGTGATCGACGGCAACAGCCGGCCGGTCCGGAACGTGCCCGAGCTCCGGCTGGGTCCACATGAGGTTGCCTGGCGGACGGGCGTCGCGGAGTTCCAGCTCACCCGGCTGCGGCTGGACGACAGCACCCCGGTCGCGGCCTACCCCGCGTTCCACGGACCCCAGGTGGTGCTGTGCACCTCAGGGACGGTCGGGGTGGCCACCTCGTCGTACGCCCTGGCCCTGCACGCCGGGGAGTCGGCGTTCGTGGGGGCCAGCGGCGGGCCGATCACCCTGGCCGGGCCCGGCGAGGTGTTCCGCGCCGCGGTCGGCGAACCGGTCCGGTGAGGGGGCGCGGGGCGTGAAGTTCCTGTTCGGGTTGCTGGTCGTGCTGTTCATGCTGCGGCTGGTCATCGGCGCGGTCCGGGGCCGGATCCGGGTCCGGTCCTGCTGCCCGGCCGACCCCCGCCAGGACCTGCGGATGCGCGGCGCCTACCCGCCCGCCGATCGCCCCGGTCCCGAAGGCCGGGGGTAGCTCTCAGGCCCCGTCGCGGCCGCGGTCGGGCGGTGGCGGACGGCGTCCCTCGGTGTCGGCAATCCGTCCGGGGGTGCCGGATTCGGCGTCCAGCTCGATGACCGGCAGCGCGGCGGGCCGGGGCTGGGCGTGGAGGGTGCAACCGCAGCGGCCGTAGGTCCAGGTGCGTACGGCGGCGTCGAGCTGAGGGACGGTCACCCCCGGGCAGCGGGTCAGGTCCATGACGATCGGGGTGCCGAACATCAGGGTGTCCCGCAACAGCCGGGGGTCGGCGGGCGCTCCGAGGGCCCGCCAGGTCGCGGCCAGCTCGTCGACCCGGCTGTCGATCTGGCCGCGGGGCACCATCCCCGCCCAGGCCGCGGCGAAGGACAGTGACGGCGGCAGCGAGACCGGAGCATCCACGCACCACATCGGCACACCGCCCGGCCCGGGGCGGAAATCGCAGCGCTCGACCAGGTCCCACGGCGCGAACACCACGACCGGGCCGTCCCGCCTGCTGCGGAACTCCACCCCCTCCCGGTTCAGCCGGACCACCGGACCGAGCCGGTCCCAGGCCGCCCGCCCGGCCAGCACCTCCCGGATCGTGCCGGGCAGGGCCCAGCCCGCATACCCGGCGCAGGCGAGGGCGAGCAGCTCCCCCAACGCCTGCAGTCCGCTGCCGGACACCGGGCCGGCCAGCACCCCGACCACGAACACCACGAGGAAGGCCAGCAGCGCCAGTCCCCCCGTCACCAGGCGCCGCACCTGGGCACGCCCGATCAGCGCGCCGTACGCCAGGACCAGCCCCGGATCCTCGCCCGTGACGCCCGGGCCGGTCCCGCCGGCGCCACCCTCGACCGAGCCACCGGACACCGTGCCACCGGACACCGTGCCACCGGACACCGTGCCGCCCGGGGGGAGGTCCTGGCGCGCGCCCTCCCCCGCCCGGTCCTGCCCGTCCCTGCCGTTCGCCTGTCCGCTCGCCACGTCTCGCCCCCGACCACCGCCCGATGGGCGCGCAGGCCGAGCGGGGACCTTCCGGTCCGCTCCCGTCTACCGCCCGCACGCCACTCCCGCAGCTCCACGGCCGCAACCCTGCCGCAGTGGCTTCGGTGTGCGCCAGAGTCCTGAGCGGCGAACCTGTGACCGGACGCCGAGTCCGTGGCCCGAAGGTCAGGCCGTGGCCGCCCGCGGGTCCAGGTCGTAGCCGACGACGACGGCGGCATGGTCGCTCCACCGCTGCGCGTAGCTGTCCGCCCGGTCGGCCTCGGCCTTCACCGCCCGTCCGGCCAGGGGCGCCGTGGCGAGCTGGTAGTCGATCCTCCAGCCGGCATCGTTGTCGAACGCCTTCCCCCGCCAGGACCACCAGGTGTACGGGCCCGGTCCCTCACCGGCCAGGGCACGGTGCACGTCGGCCCAGTCCGGCCCGCCGAGAAGCTCGTCGAGCCAGGCCCGCTCCTGCGGCAGGAAACCCGCGTGGTCGAGGTTCCCCTTCCAGTTCTTGAGGTCCACCTCGCGGTGGGCGATGTTGAGGTCCCCGCACACGACGGCCCGCCGGCCCGCCTCGGCCAGCTGCGCCATCCGCCGGGTGACCACCTCGAGGAAGCGGTACTTCTCCTCCTGCTTGGCCGTCCCCGCCTCGCCCTTGTGCACGTAGACCGACACGACGGTCAGCGGACCCTCGGCCAGCGGAAGGTCGGCCTCCACCCAGCGCCCGGCGGTGTCGAACTCCGCCCCGCCCGGGACGTCGCCCAGCCCGACCCGTACCGCCGCCGGCTCGACCCGGCTCAGCACCGCCACCCCGGCCCGGCCCGCGGCCGCCGCCTCGGCGTGCACCCCGTACCAGCCGTGGCCGAACACCGCCCGCAGTTCGGAATCGGGCGCCCGGACCTCCTGCAGGCAGAGCACGTCCGGACGGCGCTGCTCCAGCCAGGCGTCCACCCCGCGGCGGACGGCGGCCCGGATCCCGTTGACATTGGCGCTCGCGACGGTCAGCACGCGGGTCATCCTGCCAGCGCCGGCCGACAGCCCCGGCCGACAGCCCCGGCCGACAGTCCCGGCCGACAGCCCCGGCCGGGCCAGGCGGACTGTCTGCGCGTCCGGCGAGATCCGGCACGGTAGGAATGCGCCATGGACCTCCTCGACGACGCCCGCACGCTGGCCGGCGACCTGGCCGAACTGCGTCACCGCCTGCACCGGCACCCGGAGCTCGGCCTGGACCTGCCGCGCACCCAGGAGGCGGTGCTCGAGGCGCTGTCCGGTCTGCCCCTGGAGATCAGCACCGGCACGACCTGCACCTCGGTCACCGCCGTGCTGCGGGGAACCGCCGCCCCGACGGCGCCTGCCGACCAGCGGCCGGACGACCACCGGCCTGCAGCACCCCCGGCGGCCGGCCACCGGCCCGCCGTCACCTCGCCCGGTGGTGCGCCGGCCTGCGGTCCCCGTCCCGTGGTGCTGCTGCGCGGGGACATGGACGCGCTGCCGGTGAGCGAGGAGGTGGACGTCCCGTTCCGGTCGCAGGTCGACGGGGCGATGCACGCCTGCGGGCACGACCTGCACACCTCGATGCTGGTCGGGGCGGCCCGGCTGCTCAGCGCGCACGCCGACCGGCTGGGTGGTGACGTGGTGTTCATGTTCCAGCCGGGCGAGGAGGGGTTCGACGGGGCCGGGCACATGCTCGCGGACGGGGTGCTGGAGGCCGCCGGCCGGCGTCCGGACGCCGCCTACGCCCTGCACGTGATGAGCAACCTGACCTCCCGCGGCACGGTCGCCACCCGGCCCGGCCCGCTGATGGCGGCCAGCGACGGGCTGCGGGTGGTGGTCCGGGGCCGGGGCGGGCACGGGTCGTCCCCGCACCTGTCCCGGGACCCGGTGCCGGCCGCCTGCGAGATGGTGCTGGCGCTGCAGACCGCGATGACCCGCTCGGTGGACGCCTTCGCCCCCGCAGTGCTCACCGTCGGGCTGATCCGGGCCGGCACGAAGCGCAACATCATCCCGGACGAGGCGATGTTCGAGGCCACCGTGCGGACCTTCGACCCGGCGGTGCGGGCCGTGATCGCCGAGACCGTCCGGCGGACCTGCCAGGGGATCGCCGCCGCGCACGGGCTGACCGTCGAGGTGGACTACACCGCCGAGTACCCGGTGACCGTCAACGACCCCGGTGAGGCCCGGTTCGCGCTCGGGGTGGCCGCCGACCTGTTCGGCGCCCCGGCCACGCTGACCCTGCCGAACCCGATCGCCGGGTCGGAGGACTTCTCCCGGGTGATCGACCAGGTGCCCGGTGCGATGCTGTTCCTCGGCGCGCTCACCGATGGCGGGGACCCGCTCGCCGCCCCGGGCAACCACTCCCCCCGGGCCACCTTCGACGACCGGGTGCTGCCGGACGGGGCGGCCCTGTACGCCGCACTGGCCGCCCGCAGGCTGACCGGCGCCGCTCCCGCCCGCTGACCCGAGGGCCCGCGGACGGGAGCGGTGCGGCAGGTGTGGCAGGCGGCAGCGGCTGCGGGACCCGTCAGCCGCGTTCGGCGGCCTCCACGACGTTGCTGATCAGCATCGCGCGGGTCATCGGGCCGACCCCGCCGGGCATCGGCGCGACCCAGGCGGCCACCTCACGGACGTCCGGTGCGACGTCCCCGACCAGCCGGGTCTTCCCGGTGGCGTCGTCCACGACGCGGGTGATCCCGACATCGAGCACGGCCGCTCCAGGCTTGACCATGGCCGCGGTCAGCACCCCGGGCACCCCGGCCGCCACCACGACGACGTCCGCGCGGCGGGCGTGCTCGGCGACGTCCTTGGTGCCGGTGTGGCAGAGGGTGACAGTGGCGTTGACCTCGCGCCGGGTGAGCAGCAGGCCGAGCGGCCGGCCCACGGTCACCCCGCGGCCGATCACGCACACCTGGGCGCCGCGCAGCTCGACGCCGTGCCGCTGCAGCAGTTCGACGATGCCGCGCGGGGTGCACGGCAGCGGGGAGGCCATCGGCGCGCTGACGTTGAGCACCAGGCGCCCGAGGTTGGTCGGGTGCAGGCCGTCGGCGTCCTTGGCCGGATCCATCAGCTCCAGCACCCGGTCACTGTCCAGCCCGGCCGGCAGCGGCAGCTGGATGATGAAGCCGTGGCAGGCCGGGTCGTCGTTGAGCCGGCGGACCGCATCGTCCACCTCCGCCTGGGTGGCGGTGGCGGGCAGGTCCACCCGGATCGAGGCGATCCCGACCTCCGCGCAGTCCCGGTGCTTGCCGGCGACGTAGGCCTGGCTGCCCGGGTCGTCACCGACCAGGATCGTGCCCAGCCCGGGGGTGATCCCCCGCTCGCGCAGGGCAGCGACCCGGACGGCCAGCTCGGACTTGATCGCCGCCGCGGTCGCCCTGCCGTCCAGCAACTGGGCCGTCACCAGGACTCCAGACCGCTGTACAGCGGGAAGTCGCCCGCCAGCTTGGCCACCCGGGCGCGCAGGGCGTCCACGTCGCAGGTCGGCTGCAGGGCCGCCGCGATGATGTCCGCGACCTCCTCGAACTGCTCGTCGCCGAACCCGCGGGTGGCCAGTGCCGGGGTCCCGATCCGCAGGCCCGAGGTGACCATCGGCGGGCGCGGGTCGAACGGGACGGAATTGCGGTTGACCGTGATCCCGACCTCGTGCAGCCGGTCCTCGGCCTGCTTGCCGTCGAGCACGGACTCGCGCAGGTCGACCAGGATGAGGTGGACGTCGGTGCCGCCGGTGAGCACCGAGACGCCGGCCTTGCGCGCGTCGTCGGCGAGCAGCCGCTCGGCGAGGATCTTCGCGCCGCGCACCGTGCGCTCCTGGCGCTCGGCGAACTCCGGCGTCGAGGCGACCTTGAACGCCGCCGCCTTGGCCGCGATGACGTGCATGAGCGGGCCGCCCTGCTGGCCGGGGAACACCGCGGAGTCGATCTTCTTGGCGAGGTCGGCGCCGCTGAGGATCATGCCGCCGCGCGGGCCCGCCAGCGTCTTGTGCGTGGTCGACGTGGTCACGTGGGCGTGCGGGACCGGCGACGGGTGCAGCCCGGCGGCGACCAGGCCGGAGAAGTGCGCCATGTCGACCATCAGGTAGGCGCCCACCTCGTCGGCGATCTGCCGGAAGGCGGCGAAGTCCAGGTGCCGCGGATAGGCCGACCAGCCGGCGATGATGAGGTTCGGCCGGTGCTCCAGGGCCTTCTCGCGGACCACGTCCATGTCCACCCGGAAGGTCTGCGGGTCCACCCCGTAGGCGGCGACCAGGTAGAGCTTGCCGGAGAAGTTGATCTTCATGCCGTGGGTGAGGTGGCCGCCGTGGGACAGCTCCAGGCCCAGGATCCGGTCACCGGCGTTGATCAGGGCGTGCATCGCCGACGCGTTCGCCTGTGCGCCGGAGTGCGGCTGGACGTTGGCGTGTTCGGCGCCGTACAGCGCCTTGACCCGCTCCCGGGCCAGGTCCTCGGCCACGTCGACGTACTCGCAGCCGCCGTAGTACCGCCGGCCGGGGTACCCCTCCGCGTACTTGTTCGTCAGCACGCTGCCCTGCGCCTCCAGGACGGCGCGTGGGGCGAAGTTCTCGCTGGCGATCATCTCGAGGGTGTCGCGCTGCCGGCCCAGTTCGTCGGCGAGGACGGCCGCCAGCTCGGGGTCGACCTCGGCCAGCGGGCGCGTGGTGACGGACTGCGCGGACACGGACGACTGTGTGGTCATGGACGACTCCGCGGTCACGGGAACCTGATGGGTCTGCGGGGACGGGCTGGTCGCGAGGGGTGCGCCCAGGGACGCTGCGGTCCCGGACGCCGTGGACTGGTCGAGCATCGGCGCTCCTCGGGTATGTGCGGTTCGGCCTCTCGGACGGCTGCGGGCGGCACCCGCAGCGCCTTCGGGCCCAGGCGTACGACCCGAGGGGAGACAACCCCGCCGCTTCCCGGTGGTGACCCACCCGAACGCCAGTCGCGGCGCGGCCAGCCTACCAACCGCCGGGGGCGGCCCCGCAGGACGGAACAGGGGTTCCGGATCGTGGAGCCGGGGCGGCCGACGCTCCCGTCCCGTGCGGTCCCCGCCACGCGCCGGGCTCCTGGTGACGAGCCGGGTTCCTCGTGACGGTGGGAGGATCACCGCCGGGAAGGCCCGAATCGACCGGATGGTGTACCCGTCTGCACAGTTTGGGGAGCGTAGAGGTGTCTTTCCCGCCTAACGTGCGGATGTGACGCAGTTGCAGTCCCCTCTCCCGTTGCGGACCGGGGCCGCCATCCACCTGGCCCGCCCGGTCGGCGTGGCCGACCCGACCCGACGGCGCACCGGCCGGCGCCCGAGCCGGGGGCGGTTCCGCGGGCCGGTCGCAGCCGCGGCAGGGCCGGTCGTCGCC
>DASTGO010000236.1:0-5790 GCA_035719045.1 Kineosporiaceae bacterium
CGGCCACGCCGAGCTCGTCCCGCGCCGGCTGGACGCCGCGGTCACGCTCCGGATGACCCCGATCGCCGACCGGGTGACGACCGCCGTCTACCAGCGCTGGGACGTGCTCGCGTCGGCCGCCTGGCGGCCGGCGCGGACCTGCCCCCCCACCCGACCGGGCCGCCCCGGGAGGAGCGGTCCGGACGGGTCCACCGCTGCGGGCCACCTCGGACAGGGCCACCCCGTCCCGGTCCACCCCACTCCGGTTGACGCGGGGGCGGACCGTCCCGGGCCGTCGTCCGCCGTGCCTGCCGCCGGCCGGGGAGACATCGACCTCCGGTCCTTCCTGGAACAGTGGGAAACTCCCCGGTCCGAGGTCCCCGATACGCCGATGGCGGAGGCGCCCCTGCCGGAGGACTTCGATACGCCGATGCCGGATGCGCCGGTCGCAGCCGGGGCGGACGCCGGCCGCACCTCATCCGGCGAGGCGTCGTCGGGTGAGGCCGGCGGCATCTGGTGGCAGGCGATGGCGGACACCGCCCCGGCACAGCATCCGCAGGCCGCCCCGGCGACAACCGCCACCGCCGCTGACGTGGCGACGGCGAGCAGCCTGGAGGCGGACCAGCGGGAGGCCATGCACCTCTTGGAGAACCCGCGGGTGGGCAGTAATCAGCGCTACAAGGCCAGGGTCAAAGTCGAGCAGTGGCTGAGCTCACCACAGTGGGAGTCCTGGCCGACCTGGCAGCGCAGCCCTGATCTGGCGCGGTTGTTCCCCTCGGTCCTGGCCCTGGCGGCGGCGCCGTGGATGCGGGCGGGGACTCTCGGCTCCTCGGACTTCCTGAAGTGGCGGCAGGATCTGGAGACGACGGTGATCGGCGGACTGTGGCGTCACGTCGAGGCGCAGATCACCGCGGAGGCGCAGATCACTGCCGAATCACCGATCACTGCGGAGCCGGCGGGCACCCGGCTGAGCCCCGGCCAGACGGTGCCGCAGCCGATGCAGGTCGCCGCACGGGTCGCCGCCGCCGTGACCGCCCAGGCTCCCAGCGCACCGGGAATACACGGCCTCTACTTCGGTGAGGGTGCGGCGCTGACCGCAGAACTGGCATTGGCCTTCATCGACCAGACCCTGGCGGCGGCAGGTCCCGAGGCCGACGCGGTCCGGGACGCCCACCAGGCCGCGCAGAAGACGATCCTGTCCCACCGTCTCGGCAGAGTGCTGGGTGGCAAGCGGCGTGTGGTCTGGGAGAACGTGCTGGCCCGTTTCACGGCCGACGTGAACCGCCACATCGACACCACCGGCCACGACGTCTGGACCCGGCTGCGCGACCAGTTGCCCGCTCCGCTCCCGGAGCCGTCCCGACGATCCGGCAGCGGTGTCCCGACCGGGCAGCCGGGCGGCGTCGCGCAGCCGGGCGGTGTCAGCCGGACGGGTGACGCGGCGGGTCTCCAGCTGCGGACCCGCCGGCGGGACGCAGTGCTCACCGACGCGAGCGCCGCGCCGATCCCGGCTCGAGTCGAGGTCGACGACGCGGCCGTACCGTTCGACCCGAGGGCACGACTCGACGGACCCGCTGATGTGCCGGAGCCGAACGATGTGCCGGAGCCGGCCGATCGGCTGATGCGGGATGACCGGCCGATGTCGGCAGAAGTTGCGGACAGGCAGACGGAGTCCCCGCGCCGTCGGCCGCAGGTTCAGACGTCGTCGACGGGTGCAGCCGGCGCGTCCGGTCCGCAGGTCGATCCCGACGATTCGGCTCCCGATCACACGGCGACCCTCCCGTGGCATGTCGAAGTCCTTGCGGTGCTGCGGGAGTCCTCGTTCGGCCCCGACGAGCACCACACGGTTCAGGCCCAACTGAGGCTCCTGATCACCCGGGGCGATTCGGTGGGGTGGCCCGCGTGGGAGTCGAGCCCTGAGCTGCGGGCGATGTTTCCGTCGCTGTTGGTGCTGACGGCGGTGCGGTGGCCTGATCCGAAAAAGCAGGACTCCCGGGAACTGGCGAACGCCCGGGACAGGCTGGGTCGGCGGGTGCTGGGGGCACTGTGGCGGTCGGTGGAGGCGGGCACCGGTGCCGGGGATGTCGGGGGAGTCGCCCGTCGGCTGGCGGTGGCGGTGCCCGAGCTGGCGCGGGGGGTGCCCGGTGATCCGACCCGGTATTCCGGTGTGGACCGGACGTTGACGGCGGCGGTGGTGCGGGCCTTCCTCGACCAGACCCTCACCGCGGTACGCGAGGCGCCCGGGATGGACGCACAGGTGGTCGCGGCGGTGACGGGCCTGCACCGGGACACGGCGACCATTATGGGCGGCCTGCGCAATTCCCAGAGCAGGGACGGGCTGCGGCGGGTGTCCTGGCTGACATTGCTCGGGGATTTCGTCGCTCAGGTGGAGGCCTCCTGCGGTGGGCAGGTGTGGCGGCATCTGCGGCAACGACTGCTGAGCGGCCCGGGCGGGGCGCCGGCTCCGGTCGAGCCGGGGAACGCCCTCGGCCGGGACACGTCTGTCCCCGCCGGCGGCCAGACGGGAGGTGAGCAGGAAAAGCTGCTGGCCCGGTGGATACTCCGACGGGACCTTCCTGAGAGGGGGGCGGGGCAGGCCAATGCGCGGCGAGCCCTCAGACTGTGGCTCACCACGGATGTGGCTCCGTGGCCGGGGTGGCAGGAACGCCCGGAACTGACCAGAGTGTTCCGGTCAGTGCTGATGCTGGCGGTGTTGCGCCGGCCGACGGAGAAGAGGCCGGACTCCCCGGAGCTGAGGGAGCTGCGGGACCGGCTGGGCCGGCAGGTGGTGGGGGCGCTGTGGCGGACGGTGGCGGTGAGCCCTCTCGGTCCGGTGGATGCTTCAGGGCTTGCCCGTCGGCTGGCGGTGGCGATACCCGCACAGGCCTCGGGGATCCCCGGTACTCCGGACCGGTATTCCAGGGCCGACAAGATGCTGACCGCAGGGATGGCACGGGCCCTTCTCGACCAGACCCTGACCGCGCTGCGGGAGTCGGACGGAGTGGACGCGCAGGTGGTCGCAGCGGTGACCGATCTGCATCGGAAGTCGGTGACCACTGTGTCCGGCCTCCAAGCGCCCAGCAGCAAGAAGGGGCTTCTGCGGGAGTCGTGGCAGAACCTGTTCACCGACTTCGTCGCCGGAGTCGACGCCGTGGATCCGGCAGTGTGGGACCGGCTGCGGGAGCGGCTGACCACGGGTGCGCGTGATGAGCCCGGTGATCCCGGACTGCTGTCCGGCGATCCCAACGACTGGCCGGCTCCGAACGACGTGGTGGATGTGGGTGACTGGTCGGAACTGGCCGACCTGTTGGAGCGGGACGACTGGCTGATGCCCGTTGATGCCGGGGACACACCTGCGGCGGGTTCACCGAGCCGCGGGCTGCACGTCCAGGTGGCGTCGGCGGCCGGTTCCGGCGGATCTGGTCCGGGGGCCGATACCGGTGGCGCGGATCCGGATCGCACTGCGGCACGGGAGAGATTGGCGAAGGCGCAGCAGGTGGTCCGGAGATCCCTGTTCGGCAGGGACGAGGAGAAAGCGGTTCAGGCCCAACTGAGGCTCCTGTTCGCCAGGGGTGATTCGGTGGACTGGCCCGCGTGGGAATCGAGCCCCGAGCTGCGGGAGACGTTTCTGTCGCTGTTGGTGCTGGCGGTGCTGCGGTGGCCTGATCCGAAAAAGCAGGACTCCCGGGAGCTGGCGAACGCCCGGGACAGGCTGGGTCGGCGGGTGCTGGGGGCACTGTGGCGGTCGGTGGAGGCGGGCACCGGTGCCGGGGATGTCGGGGGAGTCGCACGGCGGCTGGCGGTGGCGGTGCCCGAGCAGGCTCCGGGCACTCCCGGTGATCCGGCCGGGTATTCCGGGGTGGACCGGACGTTGACGGCGGCGGTAGCGCGGGCCTTCCTCGACCAGACCCTCACCGCGGTACGCGAGGCGCCCGGGGTGGACGCGCGGGTGGTCGCGGCGGTGACGGGTCTGCACCGGGACACGGCGACCAGCATGGGCAGCCTGCGTCACGGTAGCAGCAGCAGGGGATTGCGACGGGAGTCCTGGCAGGGACCGCTCGCTGGCTTCGTCGCCGGAGTCGACGCGGTCGATCCCGGGGTGTGGGCCCTCCTGGGGCACCGGCTGCTCGCCCATGCCGGCACGGTCCCGGTTCAGATTCCCGCTGCGGCTGCGGTGCCGGATGCGGCTGGAGTCCCGGTCCATCTCGATCCCGACGACCCGTTCGTGCCGGGAGATCTCGGACGACTGCCCGAGGATCCGAACGACCGGCCCCATCCGAACGACCGGCCCCGTCCGGACGACTGGGCGGAGCAGGTCGACTGGTCAGAACTCGCTGAACTGCTGGATCGTGACGGCGGGCTGCCTTCTGTCGAACCCGTCGGGACGTCGACGGCGGTTCCCCCGCGCCGGGGGGCATCCCGGGGCCGGGCGGATCGCGCAGGCGGGTCGGGGGCGAGGGCCGGTATCAGGCGGGCATCTGCGGGGCGAACTGCTGCCACGGCAGGGTATGCCGAGGCGTTGGTCCTGATTCGGGAGTCCTCGCTCGACCCGGAGGCCGGTCACATCGTCCGGTCTCAGTTGCAGGGTCTGCTCACCCGTAGCGGTTCCGTGAACTGGCCGGTGTGGCAGGAGCGCCGTGAGCTGGCCGAGACGTTCCCCTCCGTGCTGGTGTTGGCGGCGCTGCGGTGGCCGACGCCGGCCAAGCCGGACACGCGGGAACTGACACAGGTGCGCGATGAGCTGGAACAGCGGGCGCTGGGGGCACTGTGGCGGACGGTGGAGGCGGATGCCGCCGGCCGGGGGGACGCCGCTGCGACGGCCCGACGGGTGGCGGTGGCGGTGTCCGTGCAGGCCCCGGGCGACCCGGTCCGGTTCTCCGGCGCCGACCGTACCTTGACCGCGGGACTGGCGCGGGCCTTCATCGACCAGACCCTGACCACGGTGCGGATGACAGCGGAGGCGGACGACCCGCTGATCGAGTCGGTCGCCGACGTGCATCAGGAGACCGCGAGCACGCTGCTCCTCTTCCGCCACGCCAACAGCAAGGAAGGGCCGTTGCGGGCCTCGTGGCAGATGGTGCTGAACGAATTCGTCTCCCGGGTGGAGGCGGTCGCCGGGGGGCGGATGTGGGGGGATCTGCGGAAGCGGCTGCTCGGCGACTCCGGCGGGCACCTTGTCTCGCCCCACGGTTCCGGGCAGTCGGGTGTTGCAGCGGTGAGTGTGTCCGGACCGGTAGCGGAGGGGGTACTGAACCTGCGTCGTGCCTTGCGGATCCTCCAGCGGAACTCGATCTGGTCGAGTCAGGAGTACTCGACCGCCCGTAGCCTCCTCATGACCTGGCTTGACGAGGGCAGAGTGGTCTCGTGGCCCGGGTGGCAGGTCCACCCCGAGTTGCGGGAGATATTTCCGTCGGTGATTGCACTGGCGGGGCTGGGATTGCCGCGGCAGGGCAGACCGGACTCCCCGGAAGTGGCGGAACTGTGGCAGAGGCTGGGCCGGCAGGTGGTGGGGGCGCTGTGGCGGTCAGTCGAGGCCGGTTTCACCGATCAGAGGCCGGCCGACGTCCAGGGGGATGATGGGGCAACGGCCCGGCGGATGGCGGTGGCGGTGACCGCACAGGCTCCACCGGCCGCAGCCGACCCGGCCCGTTACTCCGGGGTCGACCGGATATTGACTGCGGGAGTGGCGCGGGCCTTCATCGACCAGACTCTGACCGCGGTGCGAGAGACCGCCGGTTTTGACGTGCGAGTGGTCGAGAAGATGACACAGCTGCACGAGACAACCATGACCACTCTGTCGTCCTACCGATC
>DASTGO010000237.1:0-6923 GCA_035719045.1 Kineosporiaceae bacterium
TGCCCCTGCGGCCCACGCCGGCCGGCCGCGGTCCCGGCCGGGACGGGGCACGGCCCGGGCAGGACCACGGCGACGGCGGGCCGCACGGCGGACGGGTCCGGGCCCCGGGGACGGCCACCATGACCGGCGGTCCGGGGCGGCTGCGGACCTTGCAGCGTTTCTTCGCCCTGACCGCGATCAACCCGCTCACCGCGGTGTACTTCGTGGTGCTGACCTCCGGCCTCGGCGGCACCGTGCACGGGACGGCGGCAGCGGCCGCCTTCGCCGCCGGGGTGTTCGCGGCGTCGCTGTCCTGGCAGTTGCTGCTGGTCGGGGTGGGTAGCCTGGCCGGTGCCCGGCTGCCGGAGTGGGCCAGGACGGCCACCAGCCTCACCGGCTACGTGGTGATCCTCGGCTACGCGGTCAAGCTCGCCCTCGGCTGAGCCGAGCCCGGAACAGTGACTCGGCCGGGAACCCAGCCGACGGCCGACGCCCGGGCGGATCAGGCACAGCCAGGCGGATCAGGCACACCTGACCGGATCAGGCACAGCCGGGCAGGTCAGGCACAGCCGACCGGATCAGGCGACCCGCTCGGTCTCGGCCTCCGCGGCCTCCTCGCGGACCTCGGTCCGGCGGCGACGGAAGTGCCAGGCCAGCAGTGCGGCCACCACGACGACGCCGGTCATGCCCGCCCCGGCGGCGCCGATCCGCTTCTCGACCTCGTGGTAGGAGTTCCCGGCCAGGTAGCCGACCAGGCAGAAGGTGACCCCCCAGACCAGCCCGCCGATGGCGTTGAACAGCAGGAACCTCGAGTAGGGCATCCGGCTGAGCCCCGCCAGGCCCGGCATCACCGCGCGCAGGAAGGCGGTCCACCGGCCCAGGAACACCGCGTACGCGCCGCGCTGCCGCAGGTACCCGCGGGCTCCGTCCAGCCGGTGCCGGTGCTTGTCCAGCTTCCGCCAGGCCAGCACCCGCTCCCCGTAGTGCTTGCCCACCTCGTAGCCGACGCTGTCGCCGATCACGGCCGCCACCACGACGAGGATCATCAGCGCGGTCAGGCTGATGCTCTGCCGGGACGCCAGCACGCCCCCGATCACGACTGCGGTCTCCCCCGGCAGCACGAAGCCGATGAAGATCGCCGCCTCACCGAAGACCAGCAGGAAGATCAGCAGGTAGGCGACCGGTGGCGGGACCGTCAGCAGACCGTCGAGCACCGCACTCATGCCCTGATCCTCCCTGGCCTGCCCCGCCCGCGTCGAATCCCGGGCCGGGTGAATTCCGCCGCCCGGTCAGGCCGCGCGGCGGGCGCCGTGATCCACCGGGACCAACGGGCCTGGTGGACCGGGGGTTCCCGAGGCCTGCGCGCCACCCTGCCGTCCAGGGTGACCCCGGGCACCGGGGACCGGCCTGCGGCCCCGCAGACAGCCGCACCCCGGGTCGGGGTTCCGCACAGGCAGGCAGGGGGACTGCCCGGGGGCACGACACGACCCGGGGTGCACGCTGACCGCCGACCGGGGGCAGCCGACCGGCGGTTCCGACCGGCCCTGGGAGGAGGGCGGCCGGTTGCGGGTCATCCGGAGGGGCGGCGCCACCGCCACGTCACCAGACGACCACCTCGACGGTAGCTCCGGGCAGGTCTACCGCAGGTCGAGATCGAGTCAACGGCCGGTAACGCCCCGGCCGCCACCGGCGGGGTCGCGGGCTCCCCCCAGGCCCGGCACCGTAACCTCATGCCCATGGCCAACGATCAGGCCGCGCTGCCCATCCTCGTCGTCGAGGACGACGAGTCCATCGGCCGCCCGCTCAGTGCCGCCCTGCGAGGCCAGGGCTACGACGTGCTCTGGGCGCTGTCCGCCGCCGAGGCCCTGGAGCTGGCCGGGGCCGAGCCTCCCGTCCTGGTGCTGCTCGACCTGGGCCTGCCCGACCTCGACGGCGTCGAACTGTGCCGCCAGCTTCGCGTTCTCGTCCCGGCGGCGATCATCGTGGTGCTGTCCGCGCGGGCCGATGACGTCGACGTGGTGCTCGGCCTGGAGGCCGGGGCCGACGACTACCTGACCAAGCCGTTCCGCCTGCCGGTGCTGCTGGCCCGGATCCGGGCCCACCTGCGCCGGCAGACCCCCGCCCCGGCCAGCCAGGGCACCAGCGACGTGGTCAACCTGGGCCAGCTCCGGCTCGACCTCGGCGCCCGCCGCTGCGAGGTCGGCGGCCAGGAGGTCCCGCTGCGGCCGAAGGAGTTCGACCTGCTGGCGGCGCTGGTCGCCGAGGCCGGGCATGCGGTCACCCGGGAACACCTCATGTCGGACGTCTGGGACGAGCACTGGTCGGGGTCGACCAAGACCCTGGACATGCACGTGTCGTCACTGCGCCGCAAGCTCGCCGAACACGGGGAGGACCCGAACCGGATCGTCACCCTGCGCGGCTACGGGTACCGCTACGACCCGGCCGTCCGGGTGGTCCCCGGCCGCACCAGCTGATCCCCGCCCGGGCCCGCCGCACCGTCACCGGCCGTCCTCGGCGCCTCGGGGACCTCGGGCAGCCCGCCGCCGACGGCGGGTACCTCCCCGGTCTGCTCCGGGTAGGCGGGCAGGAGCAGGGCGAACGTCGCCGGGCTGACCCGGGTCAGCTCCAGCCGCCCGCCGTCGGCCTCCACCAGGGAACGGGCCAGGGCGAGCCCGATGCCGGTGCCCCGCGCCTCCGCCGAGCGCCGGGCGAAGATCCGGACCGGGTCGCCGACCACCCCGGGTCCCTCGTCGGCGACCTGCACCACCACCGTGGCGTCCGTGGCCCGGACCAGAACGGTCACCCGGCCCGCGCCGTGGGTCAGTGCGTTGCCGAGCAGGACGTCCAGCACGGTCCGCAACGCCGGCTGGGACACCCCGGCGGCCGGCAGGTCCGGTTCCAGGTCCAGTACCAGTTCCCGCCCCACGTCGGCCAGCGCCCGGGCCCAGTGCCCGGACAGCTCGGCGGCCAGCTCCCCCACGTCCGTACGCTGCCGGGCACCCCCGGTGTCGCGGGCCAGGGCCAGCAGGTCCAGCACGGTCTGCTCCAGCCGGTCCAGGCCGACCAGGGCGTCCTCCACCGCGGTGTGCAGGTCGGCGCCAGGGGTGAGCAGGGCGGACTCCAGGCCGAGGCGGACCGCGGTGAGCGGGGTGCGCAGCTGGTGGCTGGCGTCGGCGGAGAAGGACCGCTCACGCTCCAGCATCCCGCCCAGCCGCCGGGCGGTGCGTTCCAGGTTGTCGCTGACCGCGTCCACCTCGACGATCCCGGCATGCACCGCGCGGACCGAGAAGTCGCCGTGCCCGAGGGCGTCGGCCGCGGCGGCCAGCGACTGCAGCGGCCGGGCCACCCGCCGGGCCCGGGCCCGGCCGACCCCGGCCACCACCACGAGGACGATGAACCCGAGCCCGGCCATCACCGCCCAGGTGGCGTACGTCCGGGCCCGCACCTCGCCGTACGGGGAGGAGACCCGCACCACGTACCCGCCGGCTTCGTCCCCCTGGGTGACCGGCACCGCGACGATGATCTGGTCGCGCACGACCACCTCGTCCTCCAGCCCGGTGACCAGGACGTTGCGGACCATCGACTCCGGACGCTGCGGCCCACTCCCCCCGAGGCGGACGCCTGCGGCGTCGTAGACGGCGATCGAGGCGTGCTCGGTGCGCGGCGCCGGCAGGTCGACCGTGATCGGCCCGCTGTTCTCACTGCCGATCAGCGCCGTGGTGATCGAGGCGTGGGTCCGCTCCGCGTCGCCGGCCAGGTTCGCGAACGCCTGCGCCCGGTACAGCCCCTTGACCGCGACCGCCAGCGGGGCGCCGAACAGCACCATGGCCAGCGCAGCCCCGAACACGATGGACCGCTGCAACAGCGCCGACAGCCCGCGGGGACGGCGACGGACGGCGGGACGGGACGGCCCCGGGGCGGGTCCGGTCCCGGGCTGCTCTGCCATCAGGCCAGGGTAGGCGGCCCCTGCCCGTCGGGTGCGCGGACAGGCCTGGCAGGCTGTCACTGCCATCGGGGCGGCACCAGGGAGGGGCGCGGTCCGGGCGGCAGCCGCACCGCGACGAGGAGGGGAGGCGGGCCGTGACCGGCACCCGGCGTGGGGGGCGCCCCGGATCGCGGGGATCGGCCGCGCAACTGGTCTGCGTGGCGCTCAGCCCGAGCATCGACGTGACCTACATCGTGCCGAGGCTGCGGCCGGGCACGATCCACCGCCCCCGGGAGGTGTACCGGGTGCCCGGCGGGAAGGGGTTCAACGTCGCCCGGGCGGCGCAGACCCTGGGCGCCGACGTGGTCGCGACCGGGGTGCTCGGCGGGGACTCCGGTGCCTGGATGGTGGCCATGCTCGGCCGCGCCGGGATCCGGATCGCCCCGGTGGCCGGGGTCCAGCCGACCCGCACCTGCCTCTCCATCGCCGACCAGGCCGCCGGGACGCTCACCGAGATGTACGAGCCCGCGCCCCTGATCACCCCGCGCTCCTGGTCGACCCTGCTGGCCACCGTGGTCCGGCTGTGCGACGAGCACCCGTCCTGGGTGTCGCTGTCCGGCTCGCTGCCTCCCGGCCCGGTGCCCGAGGCGCTGGCCGATCTGGTCGCCGCCGCCCGCAGCGCCGGGGCGAGGGTCGCCGTGGACACCCACTCCACCACGCTCGCGGCGGCGGTCGGGGCCGGGGCGGACCTGGTCAAGGTCAACGTCCAGGAGGCGGCGGCCCTGCTCGGGTCGGGGCATGGCACCGGCTACGACGACGAGGACGACCCCGCCGAGGGACATCCCGAGGACATCCCGGCCGACCGGGCCCGCCACCGCCCCGCGGACCTGCCCGCCCACGATCCGGTGGCCCTGGCCCACGGCCTGCTCGGCGTCTCCCCCGGCACCGGCCTGGCCGTGGTCACCGCGGGTGCGGAAGGCGCGGTCGCGGTGTCCCGGGACGGCTGGGCGCTGCGGGCCCGGCTGGACGCGCTCGGGGACTACCCGGTGGGCAGCGGGGACAGCTTCCTCGGGGGGCTGCTCGCCGCGCTGGCCGCCCACCCCGACGACCAGCAGGGCGCCCTGCGGCTGGCAATGGGGGCGGGCGCGGCGAACGCGCTCACCCCGGGGGCCGGGGTGCTGGACGCCGCGACCGCCCGTGAACTGGCCGCCCGGGTGGTGCTGGAGGCGGTTCAGGTGGACGGCGGCGACGTCCGGTCGACGTCCGGCTCCAGGTAGATCACCCGGGCGATCGGGACGGCGGCCCGCACCCGGAGCTCGGCCTCGTCGATCGCCTCGGCGATCTGCGCGCCGGTGGACTGCGGGCCGATCGCGATCTTGGCGGCGACCAGCAGTTCCTCCGGTCCCAGGTGCAGGGTCTTCATGTGGATCACCCGGTGCACGGCCCCGCCGACCAGGGCCTGCTGGATGGCCGCGACATGCTCCGGGGTGGCTGCCTCGCCGATCAGCAGCGAGTTCATCTCCACCGCGAGCACCCCGGCGACGAGTACCAGCAGCAGGCCGATCAGGGCGGTGCCGGCGGCGTCCCAGCGGCCGTTCCCGGTGGCCAGCGTCATCCCCACCCCGAACAGGGCGAACGCCAGGCCGAACAGGGCGGCGGTGTCCTCCAGCAGGACCACCGGCAGCTCCGGGGCCTTGGCGGTGCGGACGAACTCCACCCAGGTCCGCGACCCGCGGGTGTGGTTGGACTCCCCGATCGCGGTCCTGAAGGAGTAACCCTCCAGGGCGATCGAGACCACCAGGACCACCACCGGGACCCAGGCCCACTCGCCCTCGATCGGCTCGGGGTGGTGCCACTTGTGCCACGCCTCGTAGAGGGCGAACAGCCCGCCGACGCTGAACAGCACGATCGAGACGATGAACGCGTAGACGTAGCGCTGCCGGCCGTAGCCGAACGGATGCTCGGGGGTGGCGTCCCGGACGGAGCGTCGGCCGCCGATGAGCAGCAGCAACTGGTTGCCGGAGTCGGCCACCGAGTGGATCGATTCGGCCAGCATCGAACTCGACCTGGTGAGCAGGAAGGCGACGAACTTCGTGGCGGCGATGCCGAGGTTCGCCGCGAGCGCGGCCAGGATGGCGCGGGTGCCGCCCTCGGCGGACATCCGGTCTACCCCCTTCGGGTGGGCTGTGCCTGCCGGTCGGCGGCGTGAGGTGCCGACGGGCCATCGGCCGGGATGGTTCCCGGCCGATGGCCACCGTCGGAGAACGGTCAGGTCGAGCGGTGCATGGTCCGGTCGAGCGCGAGCGGCTCAGCCGGTCGGTCGCCGGTTCAGCCGATCGGCGCGTGATTCAGCGGGTGCGGTCACGCAGGTCGGCCACATGCGGGGAGGTCAGCGGGTCCAGGCCGCCGGCCAGCGCGAGGTACACGGCGGCGAAGTCGGTCAGCGCGACCAGGTCAGCCACACGTTCCAGCGGGTGGCCGGGCAGTGCGCTGGCCTCGCTGATCCGGACCCCGGCCTCGGTGGCGGTGAGCCGGACCGCGTCGGCCGTCCGGGAGGTCTCCAGCCAGGCGCCGTCCGGACGGTCCACCGACGGGATCGCGTCGCGCAGGAGCACCAGCCGCATCCGGGCCGCCGCGGGGCCGTCCAGGAACGGGTCGGAGAAGACGTCGTCCGGGTGGGCTGCGAACGGGCCGCCGAAGGTCGCCACCACGTCACCCGCATCGTCCGGCAGCGCACCGCGCATGGCGGGCACCCGGGCGGTCCGGGCCAGCATCGCGACCGCCCGGGTGGCGGCCACGCCGGTCACGTCGCCGTCACCGAGAACGACCGGGACACTGCCCGCCAGTTCCAGGGCCAGGCTCTTGGCCGGGTTGACGAAGGCCTCCGAGGACGGCCGGTAGGTGGTGGCGTGGGTGTCGAGCCGGTCCGCGACGGCCTGCAGGACCTGCGGCGAGGTGTCCACCAGGCCGACGGCATGCGCGGCGACCAGGACCGGGGTGAGCAGTGCCCACAACGCCA
>DASTGO010000238.1:0-21607 GCA_035719045.1 Kineosporiaceae bacterium
CGCCGGGGTCGCCGCGCTGCTCGGCATCCCGGGCGCCGACGGCATCCCGGGCACCGTCAGCGACGGCGACCCCGGCACCGGCGCGGGCACCGTCGCCTGCGGTGGCGGACCCGACGGTGTCCGGTCCGCAGGGAGCCCGCACGGACCGCACCCGCTGCCGTCCGGGCGGTGGTGGCTGCGGGTCCCGGTCCCCACCGTGGACGATGTGCTGCGCCGCGCGCTGGCGGCCGGACCCGCGGTACACGTCCACCGGGTCCAGGAGGCCACCCCCGACGACCCCGGCGACCCGTCCCCTCCCGACTTCGGTGATCACCCCGCCGACCGGCCCGGCGCTGCCCCTGGTGACGGCGGGGTCCCCCATGACGGTGACCGGCCGGATCGTGACGCCGGTGACCGGCCGGATCGTGACGCCGGTGACCGGCCAGGGGTCCCGTCGGGGGACGGGGGTCCGGCGTGACCGGGCTGATCCGGTACCGGGCGGCGCTGCTGGTCCGCTCCTACCGCTGGGTCCCGGCGGTGCTGGTGTTCGGTCTGGGACTGGTGTCCGCCACGGCCGGGGGACCCCCACCGGCGGATGCGTTCGGCTTCGGCGGCGGGATGCTCGTCCTGGTCACCGCCTGGCTGACCCGGCTGGTGGCCACCGGCGAGCCCGCCGCGGCGCAGGCCTGTGCCGGTGCGGCGGGCGGGACGGGCCGCGCCCAGCTCGCGGGGCTCGTCGTCGCGGCCGGTGCCGGGGTGATCCTTGCCGTGCTCAGCGCCCCGGTGCTGCTGCTCGTCGGGGTCCGGCAGAGCAGCGCGTTGCATCCGCTGCCCGGCGCCGGGCCGGTGGCGGTCTCCGGGTTGCTCGGTGAGCTGGCCTGCGTCCTGGTCGGGGTGGCCATCGGGGCGGTGTCCAATCCGCCGGTGCTGCGGATCCGGGCTGCCGGGGTGCTGGCCACCGGGTTGTTGGTCGTGATCGCGCTGGTGGCGCGGATGTCCCCGGCGGTCGCGGCGATCCGGGTGGTGCTGGTCGGCAGCTCCGGCAACCAGGTCCGCTACCCGCTGCTGGAACTCGCGGCCGCCGGGCTCCTGCTGGCCGTCGCGGCCACCGGGTCGGCGCTGGTCGCCCGCTCCCGCGGCGTCGACTGACCCCGCGTCGACCGGCCCGGGGGACCCGGGTGTCCTCTCGGAGTGATCTGCCTCACGGCGGATCCGTCCCTGATTCCCCGTTTCGCATCCGGCTGATCCCGGACAGGGGTGGTTCGTCCCGGGGAGCTCCCTCGCGTTCACCATCCCGCCGTGCCCGCTGGCCTGCCACCGGCTCCGATCCGATCGTCGACTGAACCGTCCAGACGGTACAGTCATCCCATGATTAGCGAGGTCCCCCGGACGTCCACCCGGGACCGCATCCTCGAAGCCGCCGAGGATGTCGTGCTCACCGACGGCGTTGCGGCCCTCACCCTGGACAAGGCGGCGGCCCGGGCAGGGGTCAGCAAGGGCGGCGTCCTCTACCACTTCCCGAACCGGTCGGCCCTGGTGTCGGCGATGGTCCGGCGACTGTCGGAGCAGTTCGACGCAGGCCTGGACGCCTACCGCGTCGACGACAGCCCCGGCAGCTTCGCCCGCGCCTACATCCGGGAGTGCTTCGCCGCCCCCGAGGGCGAGCAGCAGGAGCGGGCCGAACAGCTCGGCGCGGCCCTGCTTGCGGCGATGGCGTCCGAGCCCCACCTCCTGGACCCGCTGCGGGAGGCGTTCGCCGGCTGGCAGCAGCGTCTGGTGGCCGACGCGCCGGACCCGGTGCGGGCGACCATCACCCGGCTGGCCGCCGACGGGCTGTGGCTGTGCGAGCTGTTCGGGCTCGCCGAGCTCACCCCCGACCTGCGTGACCAGGTCCGCGTCGAGTTGGAGCGGATGACCCGTGAGGGGGGTGCCCGGTGAGCCTGGTCCAGGACTCCCCGTCCCCCTGCCGTCGCCGGCCCGCCGACGGGCGCACCCCTGAACCGGGCGGACGCCGCCTCCCGCCGTACCTGCCCTTCGTGGCGGCGCTCACCTTGGCGACCTGCCTGCAGTGGCTGGGCTCCAGTGCGGTGCTGCCGCTGCTACCTCTGTACCTGCGCCGGCAGGGAACCTCCGATGCGATGGTCGGGGCCGTGATGGCCGCCTTCTTCGCGGCCGGGGTGGTCGCCCAGTACCTGGGCGGGCGGCTGGGGGACCGGATCGGGCACCGCCCGGTGCTGCTGATCGGGCTGGTCGGCTACGCCGTGGCCAGTGCCGGCTTCCTGCTCCCGCTCGCGGGCCCCGGGTACGCCGTGCTGCGGGCCGGGCAGGGTGCTGCCGCCGGGGCCGCCCAGGTCGCCATGCTCGCCCTGGTCACCGGGGCGGTGCCGGCCGCGGTCCGGGGCCGGGCGATCAGCGCGGTCTTCGGCGGTGAGCTCGCGGGGGTGGCGATCGGCCCGCTGCTGGGCAGCCTGCTCGGGGTTTCCCGGATGGCCACCCTGTTCCTGGTCGCCTCCGGTGCGGCGTTGCTGGCGGGGCTTCCGGTGCTGGTGATCCGCCGGCGGCCGGGGTCCGGGGGCAGCGCATCGGCCACGGCGGATCCGGTGGCGGCCGATCCTGCCGTGGCCGGGACGCCCCCTGCCGGAACCTCCGCCCGGGTCCGGCTGCCCCGGACCGGTCCCGCCGGCCGGGCCCTGGTCGGCGTCATGCTGTCGGCGGTCGCGAGCGGGGTCCTCACCGGCGTCTACGAGGCCTGCTGGACGCTGCTGCTGGACTACCGGCATGCGCAGCCCTGGCAGATCGGTGCCTCGTGGACCCTGTTCGCGCTGCCGTTCGTCCTCGGTGCCCCGATCGCCGGCTGGGTGGCCGACCACTACGACCGGCGCCTGCTGGTCGTCGTGGGGCTCCTGGTCTCGGTGGGGTTCGCCCTGGCCTATCCCTGGATCGGAGACGTCACCTGGCTGATCGGGCTGGGCGCGGCGGAGTCGCTGGGGGTGGCCTTCGCGGTGCCGGCCGCGCAGTCCCTGCTCGGGCAGGCGGCCCCGGCCGACCGGATCGGCCAGGCCCAGGGGCTGTTCGCCAGCATCCAGACCGCGGCGATCGCGGGCACCGCCCTGGTCTCCGGCGCCCTGTTCGCGGTCGCCGCGTGGTGGCCGTTCACCCTGGCCGCGGTCGTCGCGCTGGCACTCACGGGCCTGCTGCCCTGGGTTTGGCGCGGCACTTCGGGGTGGATCGGACACCCCGACGGCCGGGCCGGTTGACGCCCGCTTAGGGTCCACCTGACGCGGCCATACGATCCGTCACCGCTCTCACCCCCGCACTCAGTACCGGGGGTGAGGGCAGGTGACCCGGCCGGAGTCGGCAAAGGGGCGGCGACCTGGACTCTTGCGCTGAGACCGGATATTCGGGCGGTCCGGGGGCAGGCCGCCACCACTCAGGGTCCGCCCGGGCCGGAAGCCGCTCTCCTTGATCGCGCTTTGAAGGACGGCTGAGGGCTGCTTCACCGATCCGGCCCGAAGGTCTTCCCATGACTCAGAACCGCATGGGTAGCACCCGTCGCAGCATGCATCGCAAGGCTTGGGTGACCGGCGCCCTGGCTCTCGGCGTCGTGGCCGCCACCGGAGCGGTCGCCAGCGCGCACGAGTCGGGTGATCACGGGAGGAACAGCGCCCCCAGGAGCGAGGGCCAGAAGCACGAGGGCGAGAGGGGCGGCTCGGCCCAGAAGCCCCAGGCCCCTCGGGGCCCTCAGGGCCCGGCCTGCCTCAAGCTGGACTCCCGGGCGCGCCAGGCGATCTCCGAGGCCGGGGATGGCACCGCCTACGTCCCGATGGACAAGGTCCAGATCGTCCCCTGCCCGGCGCCCCAGGGTGCGCCCCAGCCGGCTCCCGTCCAGCCCGCGCCCCCGGCGCCGGCCCCGGTGCCGCACGTCACCACGACGGCGTCCTGACCCTGCCTTCCGGTCATGACCTCCGGGACGTCCCGGAGGTCCGCCGGCCGGCCGTAACCGGTACGGCCGCTCTCACGTAGTCCGGACCGGAGTTCCCCTCAACTCCCGGTCCCTTGCCCCGGCCGCCATCCTCCTGGCCGGTCACGATCGCAGCCCCCCGGTGCGCGTCCGGGGGGCTGCGATCATTCCGGCGAGGGGCGGCAGCTCAGGCGCGGCCTTCGACGGGGCTCGCGGACGCGGCCACGGCACGGGTGATCGCTGCCACCTGCTCCGGACCCACCCGGCAGCACCCGCCGACCAGCCGGGCGCCGGAGGCCAGCCAGTCCGCGACGTCCTGGTCGGTGAAGTCCGGTTCGCCGAGCCAGGACCTCGCCATCGCATCCCAGGACTCGCCGCTGTTGGGATAGACCACCACCGGCTTGCCGGACGCCTCTCCCGCCACCCGGACGGCGGCGGCCACCCCCAGCGGGTCGGTGCAGTTGACCCCGACCGCGATGATCTCGTCGACGCCCCGGGCCAGCGCGAAGGCCGTGGCGGCGTCCTCCCCGCGGCGGGTCCGGACCTGCCCGTCCCCTCCCGTGACTGTGGTCAGCGAGATCCAGGCAGGGACGGCGAGCGCCTGCACCTCGGCGATCAGGGCCTCGACCTCCGCGGTGGCGGGCAGGGTCTCGCAGGCCAGGACGTCCGCCCCGGCGGCTGCCAGCACCTCCAGCCGAGGCCGGTGGAACTCCCGCAGTTCGGCCACCCCGAGGCCGCCGCCCGGCCGCCCGGGCCAGTGCGGTTCCACATAGGCCCCGGTGTACTCCTCGCCGGTGGCCAGGGTGGCCCCGAACGGGCCGACCGATGCCGCCACCCAGCTCCGCCCCGTCCGTCTGGCCTCCTCGGCGGCCTCCCGGGCCAGCAGCACCGAGCGCTGCAGTAGCTGCGTGGCTTCGCGGCGGTCGATGCCGTGCGCGGCGAACCCCTCGAAGGACGCCTGGTAGCTCGCGGTGGTGGCGATCTCGGCGCCTGCCTCGAAGAAGGCCCGGTGCGCGGCGACGATCGCCTCCGGAGCGTCCCGTAGCAGCACCGCCGACCACAGGTCCCCCGACAGGTCGTTCCCGGCGCGCTCCAGCTCCGTGGACAGCCCGCCGTCGAGGATCACCGGGCGGGTCGCGAGCACCTGCGCGAGCGGGAGGGATGTCCCGTTGCTCGTCGTCACGGCACGCATTGTGCCGCCCGTGGCGGTGGACCGCGTCCGAACCCGGGTGACTCTCACTGCCGGTTCGCCATGGTGACCCCGTCCGGCCCAGCGTCCCTGCTGACCGTGATCGACCGGTTCCCCGTGGTTGCAGGTAGCGGACGGTCGGGATCGAAGCCCGGGACCGGCCCGGCGAGCCGTTCCTGCGGGCGGTGGTGCACGACACCCGGCACGACTGCCGTGCCTGGACCGCTGACCCGGCCGGGCGCCCCAACCACTAGCGTGGCCGCCGTGCCGCAGACCTCCCCCAGCACCCTGGTCACCGGGATCGGCGAACTGGTCACCAACGACCCCTCGGCCGGTCCCGGACCGCTCGGCGTGATCCCCGGCGGCGCCGTCGTCCTCGCAGCCGGGCGGGTGGCCTGGGTCGGTCCCGCCTCGGCCGCGCCCGCCGCGGACCGCGCGGTCGAGCTGGGCGGCCGGTGCGTGCTCCCCGGCTTCGTCGACTCCCACGCCCACCTGGTGTTCGCCGGTGACCGGGCCGAGGAGTTCGCCGCCCGGATGGCCGGCCGGCCGTACGCGGCGGGCGGGATCCGGACCACGGTGGCCGCCACCCGGGCCGCCACCGACGAGCAGTTGGCCGGCAATGCCGCCCGGCTGGTCGCGGAGATGCTCCGGCAGGGCACCACCACCGTGGAGATCAAGTCCGGCTACGGGCTGACCGTGCCGGACGAGGCCCGCAGCCTGGCCGTCGCGCGGACCCTCACCGCCGAGACCACCTACCTCGGCGCGCATGTGGCGGCGCCGGAGTTCGCCGACGATCCCGCCGGGTACGTCGACCTGGTCACCGGACCGATGCTGGACGCCTGCGCGCCGCATGCCCGCTGGGTCGACGTGTTCTGCGAACGGGGAGCCTTCGACGCCGATGCCGCCAGGGCCGTGCTGCGGGCGGGGATGTCCCGGGGTCTGGCCGCTCGGGTGCACGCCAACCAGCTCGGACCGGGGCCCGGTGCCCGGCTGGCCGCCGAGGTCGGGGCGGCGTCCGCCGACCACTGCACCCACCTGGACGATGCCGACGTGGCGGCGCTGCGGGATGCCGGCGTGGTCGCCACGTTGCTGCCCGCCGCGGAGTTCTCCACCCGCTCGCCGTACCCGGACGCCCGGCGGCTGCTGGACGGCGGCGTGACCGTCGCCCTGGCCACCGACTGCAATCCCGGCTCGGCGTACACCACGTCCATGCCGTTCTGCGTGGCGCTGGCCGTCCGGGAGATGCGGATGACCCCGGCCGAGGCGGTGTGGGCGGCGACGGCCGGCGGGGCGGCGGCCCTGCGCCGGGACGACGTGGGGGTGCTGCGAGCGGGCGCGCGGGCCGATCTGGTGGTCCTCGATGCGCCGTCCCACCTGCACCTGGCCTACCGGCCCGGGGTTCCCCTGGTCAGCGGGGTGTGGAAGGACGGCGTGCCCCGGGTCGCCGGGCGTCCGGGGGACTGAGGGCCGGCACCGACGACAGGACCCTGCCGGAGTCAGTGTCGTACCGGAGTGAGGTTCGTGCCGGAGTGAGGTTCGCTCGCCGGAACGGGGTCAGTGCTGGCGGAGCTGTTTGGGCAGCTCGCCGGTGGAGGCCCGGTAGTACTCCGCCGCCCGCCGGGTGGCGATGAGCCGGGCGATCGCCACCGCCGCACCGGAGATCAGTGCCCAGGCGACGGCCTCACCCCAGCGGGTATCCGGGTCCTCAGGTGCCTCCGGCGGGCATTCACCCGTGACCACCCGCCACAGCCCACGGGCACCCCGCTCAGCCAGGGCGGCCGCGACCACGGCAGAACCCGTCCCCAGCACTCGCCAGGCGAACGTCCCCACGCCGACCTCCTCCGATCCCGTCTCCGCCGATCCTTCACGCCTTCACGGCCGATCCCGCACACGCCCGATCACCCGCGCGCCCACTCTGCCCGTCCCGCCGCCGACCATGCCCCCCGACCCGCCGCAGCCCTCCCGCCCGACCGGGCCGGCGTCGGCCGCGTCAGAGCAGGCCGAGGAACCACTGCAGCACCGGCAGCAGGACCGGAGCGCTGACCGCGAGCATCCCGAGCGCCAGGACGAGGGCCAGCAGTCGGGTGATCGGAGCCGGCCGCCCGGTCCGGGGCTCTCGGAGCAGACGTAGCACGCTGACCAGACTCCCACCCGCAGCCCCCGGCGGCGAGGTGCGGCAGGGGCAAGGTGTAGCCGGAGCCGGGGCGTCGCCGGAACGCAGAACCGCCGGAACCGGGCGTCGCCGGAACAGAGTCGTCGGAACAGAACTGGGTCCCGCCGGACCTGCAGGGGGTGGGCCCGGCGGGACCCAGTCCGTGCCGGAGAGCGTGATTGGGGGCGACGGCTCTCCGGCGGGCCGGGCGGCGGGAGCAGCCGCCCGGGAGTCCCGGTTCGCGATGACCGGCCAGTCGGCCGGTCCGGCTCGATGATCGGTGCTGACGGCTCCTCGTGGATGGGGACCGGATCGTGGACGGGGGACCGGCGGGTGGTCAGTCGACCAGGTGCAGGGCCAGGGTCGGGCAGGCGATCACGGCCCGCCGGGCGTCGTCGGCCACATGGGACGGCAGGACGTTCGTGCTGACGACCGGGTATCCCCACTCGTCGAGGCCGACGGCCTCCGGGAGCAGTTCGTGGCACAGGCCGTGGGCCTTGCAGTTCGGCCAGTCGACGCGCAGTCGCGGACCCTTCGGAGCGGGAGCCGGGGCGGCCGTGGGCGTGGACGCCGGAGTCCCCAGCGCGGACCAGCTCCCGGTGCCCGGACCGCTCGACCGCCGGCCACGCAGCGGCGGCGGGGCCAGCCCGGGCCGGCCGTCGTGGCCGGCGTCCAGGTTCAGGTCGTCATTCGGGGCGGACCACCGGTCGGAGCCGCCGCGGCCGACGGGCCGGAACATCTCGGTCGGCGCCCCTGCCCGGTACCCCTGCCCGGCGACGTCGCCAGCTGCCGCACCGGCAGCGAGCGGAAGGGCACCGGTCCGGTACGCACCGGCGGAGAGGGACCCGGCCGACGGGGAGCCGGCCAGGGGGTAGCTGCCGGTCTGGTAGGCCTGGTAGTCGGCCGCCTGCTCGGCCGGGTAGCCGGAGGCCGCCGGGTACCCGGCACCCTGCTGGTAGTCGGCCGCCTGCTCGTATCCGGCACCCTGTTCGTACCCGCTCACCTGCGGGAAGCTGCCGTCGGCAGGGAACTCGTACCCGGTCTGTTGCTGGTACTGCTCATATCCGGACGCCTGTGGGAAGCTGCCCGGCCGCTCGTAGCCGGTCGGCTGCGGATAGCCGGGCTGCTGGCCACCGGCCGGCTGAGCCGTCGCGCTGCGCGGCGCCCCCGCACCGAAGTCGATCGGGGTGACTCCCTGGGCCTGCGGGTCGAGATCGAGCTCGCCGACCTCGTACACGCCGGGCGGGTACCCGTTCTCGTTCACCTGCTGCCCCCCTCGGGCTCCGGTGCGGCCGTTCACGGTCAGTCCGTTCACCCCGTCGGTCATCGCGCCATCACCGCTGCGGACCGGCACTGCCGGTGCTCATGTGCCAGGACCTCGTCCGGGAACGCCTTGAGCATCGAACGGACCAGGCCGATCGTGCCGTCCGGATGGGCGCAGGAACCACGGCCGCTGACCATGTCGGCGACCTGGTTGATCCGCCGGGTGGCCGAGGCGACCCCCCGGTCGGCGAGCAGCCCGAGCGCGTCGGCCAGCGCCGGCAGGCCGTGCTTGCAGGGTCCGCAGCGGCGGGCGCTCTGCCCGGCCAGGTACTCCACGATGCGTGCGGTCATCACCACAGGGCAGGCGTCCCGGTCCATCGGCAGGATGATCCCGGCGCCGAGAGTGGCCCCCGCGGCCTTCATGTCCGCCCGGCTGAGCTGTCGGACGGCGACCTCATGCGGCGGCAGCCAGGCCCCGAAGTAGCCGCCCATCAGGACGGTGATGTCGGTCTCGTAACCGCACAGCTGCAGGACCTCGGCCAGCGAGGTCCCGATCGGGACCTCCATGACCACGCCGCCGGGGCCGTCGCCGGCCACGGTGAGCAGGGTGGTCCCGGGCTCGTCCTGGGTGCCCTCCGCGGCGTACCGGGCCGCTCCCATCGCGGCCAGGGCGGCCGCCTGGGCGAAGGTCTCCGCGTTGGACAGGACGGTCGGCCGCCCGCGCAGGCCCTTGATCGCCTGCGGCTGCCAGGAGGTGACCGGCAGGTTGGCACGGCCCTCGATCGCCTCGGTGACGGCGTAGCTCTGGCCGCTGACGAAGGTGCCCTCGGTCTCGGTGACCTGGTAGGTGATCTCCTCCGACCGCTCGTTGAGGGCCCGTTCCAGGGCAGGTCGGACCGCGGGCCGTTCGCTGGGCACGATGATGTTGATCTGCTTGACGTTCATCGCTCGGGCGATGAGCTCGGCGCCGTCGAGGACCAGATGGGGCGCGGTGAGCAGCAGCGCACTGTCCTTCGCGCTGCCCGGCTCACCCTCGGCGGCGTTGACTACGACGGCCCGCCTCTTGCCGGACTCCATCGCTGTCTGCACCTTGCGGGCGAACGGGAATCCGGCGCCGCCGCGGCCGCGGATGTCGGCGTGGTGGAGCAGGTCCAGCAGCTGCTTGCCGCTCAGCCGTGGGGGCTCCGGCCAGGTCTGGCGGTGCTGCGGCAGGCCGGGCCCGAAGCCGATCCCGGACAGCAGCCGGGGCCCGAGCACCACGGCGACGTCGGCCTGGAAGCCGGCCGGTGCGACGAGGTAGCCGGTCATGCCGCGATCTTCCGCTCGTGGGCCAGCGTGGCCAGCCGGACCACGGCGACCGCCGCGACCACGCCGACGCTGGTGACCGTCACGCCCATCTCCCAGGCGGCGGTGGAGTCGGTGCCGATCCCGATCCCGTGCAGGAGGCCGAAGATCCACGAGACGTAGGCCGCGACGTGCAGGGCGCGCCAGATCCGGTGGGACAGCCGGTGCCGCAGCAGGCTGGTGATCACCACAGCCAGCATGACGTCGGTGGACAGGGTGCCCAGCCAGAGCCAGTACCCGTGGTACGCGCCCGGCCGCGGCACGAAGGCGTCATACCAGCGGATGTCGACGACCTCGTCATAGATCGCGATGCCGACGTGCGAGGTGAGCATCGCCATCGTCAGCAGGGAGACGTTGCGGTGCAGGGCCTGGGTGGCGAACCGCGGCCACAGGGCGCTGCCGAACCGGGCCGTGGACATGACCCCCATCGCGGTGGACAGGGTGAGCAGCGCCATCAGCACCGTCCCGGTGCCCCGCATGATGTACCACTGCATCATCCCGTCGAACTTCACGATCCCTCCTCCGGCCATCCGGCCACTGTCACCACCGTGCCGTCCGTCCCGACCAGGCGGGCGGCCAGCACCCGCTGCTCCAGCCAGGCCGGTGCGAGCTCGCCGAGCACGATCGAGGCGGTGGTGGCCGTATTGGCTGCCAGGCAGCTCGAGGCCGCCACGGTCACCGTCCGCCAGCTCCGCTGCACCGGGCGGCCGGTGCGCGGGTCCAGGAGATGGTGCACCGTGTCCCCGCCCCGGATCCAGCTGCGGTGCACCGTGGACGAGGTGGCCACCCCGCCTCGCTCGACCATCACGGTCTGGGCGGGCTCGTCCTCGGGGCGCTCGCCCACCGCGATATGCCACTGGTGTGGCCGCAGGGCGGTGCTGGTGGCCCCGATCGCCACGTCGCCGCCGATGCTGATCACCAGGTCGGTGCCGATGTTGTCCGCGATCTGCCGGGCGGCCAGGTCCGCCGCGAAGGCCTTGCCGGTGGCCCCGAGGTCGAGGCTCACCCCGAACGGGACGAGGACCTCCGCCTGGTCGCCGTCGCTGCGTACGCCCACCTGGCGCCAGGCGTCCTGGGTGGCGGGCAGCGGGACCGGGATCGCGCTCGGCCCGTGGTCGGCCTGGACCTGCTTGAGGTCCCGGTCGTAGCCGACGGCGGCGAGACTGCGCCCGAGAGTGGGGTCGACCAGCCCGTCGGTCTCCTCCGCCGCCCACAGGGCCGCGCGGACGGCGTCCGCGAGAACGGGCCGGACCCGCACCCAGGTGCCGGCCTCGCGGTTGGCCCGGACCAGGTCGGAGTCGTCCCTGAACCGGCTGCAGCAGACGTCCACCAGGGAGATCACCCGGACGGCCTCCTCACGGGCGGCCTCCAGCAGGTCACCGCGGGCGACCACGAGTTGGACGTAGGTGCCCAGTGCGCGCCAGGAGGCGTGGGCGTACCCGGCCTCCTCGGCAGGTTCACCCACGCTCGGGCTGGACTCGGTGGTGGTCTTTGATTCGGGCATCAGCTCGGTGGAGGTCGGTCGGTCCGCTGGAGCCGGGACCTGGTGGACGGGATGGACGCTGCCCTGCCGGCCGCTCAGGAGGCCGTGCTCGTGACGGTCGGCTTGGGGGTCGGCTTGGGGGACGGCGGGGGCGTGCTGACGGTGGCCTTCGGGACGGTCTGGACCGGTGCCGGCTGCACCGGGACCGTCTGGGCCGGTGCCGGTGCGGAGGTGGTGGACTTCTTCGCCGCCGGGGTCGTGCTGGTGACCTTGACGCTCGCGCTCGCGGTCGCCGTGGGAGCGCCCGCAGCAGTGGAGGCCGGGGCGGGCTCCGCTGCAGCAGCTGCCGGCTCGGCGGCGCCCGCGGTCTGGGTGACGGTCACCGTGGTGTTGGGCTGGGCCGCGGCCATCGCCGCCTGGGCCGCCGCCTCGTACTGCTTCTTCTGCGCGTTGCTCTTCTCCGTCTCCTGGTGGGCCAGTGCGGTCGCGGCCCCCGCGGCGGCGATCGCACCGGCGGTCAGGCTGCCGGTGAGCACGGAGAGAATGCGGACCGCACGGTCACGGTCGCTAGGAGTTACACGCTTCATGTCTGCCAGCATTCTGTGATCGACGTGAAGCTCCGGTCAGCGATGAGTCAAGGTCAGGTCAAGGATCAGGTCGCCCTGGGCACCCGGGTGCACTCGATGCCGTCGCAGCGTGTCCGCCTCGAGCGGAATATCCGCAGTTGACACGCTTGAATTAGGAGTCTCTTGACTCTGCCACGAGGCCCGGATGAACCGAGTGCCACAACAGTGATCTCAGCTGGACGCGTGTGCCACCGGGGCCTGCGCGCCGTGTGCGGAGGTTCGCGTGTTCCCTCGTCCCAACCTGGCCGTCGTCATCGGCGCCGTGCTCGGGGTGGCTCTGGCTGCGGGCTCGTACACACTGCTGTCCTCAGGCGGGGGCGCGGGCCTGGTGAAGACGGTCCCGCAGCCGGTCACCACGGTTGTGGTCCAGCAGCCGGCCCCCACCGGAACCCAGGAGGCGGATCCCGCCGTCGCTCAGGCCCCCACCGCCACCAGGGCCCCCTCCGCCAGCCGGACCCCGGCGAAGAGCTACAAGGCGTCTCCGGCCCCGCAGCCGACGTCGACACCCACGGTGACCCCGTCCACGCAGACCCCGGTCCTCACGGTGCCGGCCGTCCCGCCGACCTTCCCGACCTTCCCGACCTTCCCGACACGCTCGCCGCGCCCGACCCACTCCGACGACTGACCGGGCTCCGCTCGTGCGCGCGTTCTCCCGTCGCCGCCAGCGGGCCTCCCGTCTGGCCGGTTCCGGCCGACCCGTTACGCCGCCTCCGGTGCCGTCGGGCGGCCTCCCGTCCGGTGACCACCGTCCCCGCACCCGGCGGCTAGCGTCCGGCCCGGTACTGCCCGCCGCGTGCCCGCTGCTCCACGGGGAAGGGGTCCGCCGAGCTGAGCACGACCCGGATCAGTGCGCCGCCCAGCCGGGACCGGCCCAGCTCCAGCCGGCCGCCGGTGGCCAGGGCGGCCCGGCGGGCGATGTCCAGTCCCAGCCCGGTCGACCCGGCACCGGACCGGCCCCGGGACACGATGTCGCCCGGCGGCAGCCCCGGCCCCGCGTCCTCCACGGTGAGCACGACCGCGCCGTCGGCCCGCTGGACCACCCAGACCTCGATGGCCACGCCCTCGTCGGTGTGCGCGAAGGCGTTGTCGATCAGCACGTCGATCACGTCGGCCAGGTCGGTCGCGTCCAGCGGGACCCGCAGCGGCCGGTCCGGCAGGGCCAGCCGCAGCGGACGGCCCTGGTCGTCGGCCAGGGCGGACCAGAACGAGACCCGCTCCTGGACCACTCGGCCGATGTCGCAGGACCCGCCCGTGGCCGCCCGGCCCGGACGCCGGGCGTCGTGCACGATCGCGTCCACCGTGCGCTCCAGTTGGGCGACGTGCTGGCGCAGCCGCTCGGCTGTCTCCGGGTCGCAGATGCTGTCCGCGTCCAGCCGCAGGGCGGTGACCGGGGTGCGCAGCCGGTGCGAGAGGTCCGCCACCGAGTCCCGCTCGGCCGCCAGCAGTTGCTCGATCCGCCCGGCGAGCCGGTTCAGGGCCCGGGCCATGGCGACCGCCTCGGCGGGCCCCTGCTCCGGGACGCGGGTGTCCAGCAGGCCGTCGTGCAGCGCGTTGGCGGCGGCGGCGACCTGACGGATCGGGGCGCTCACCCGGCGGGCCATCCGGTCCGCGGCCAGGACGGCGACCACGAGCAGCAGCAGGCCGAGGCCGCCGAGGGTCATGGTGGCGCTGGTGACGCCCTGGTGCAGCACCTCATCCGGGATGAACGTGTGCACCACGGCGGTGCCCTGGGTCCCGATGGCCGGCACGTACAGATCCGTTCCGGCCGAGCCCGGGACGGTCACGTTCTCGCCCTGCTGGGCTGCCTTGCGCAGGTTCGGGTCGTTGGCCGGCAGGGCCGGACCGAGGGTGAGGCCGTCGGGCAGCACCAGGGTCGTCGTGCCGGTCGGGTGAGTGCCGAGGTATCCCGCGGTGAACCGCGTGAGCTGGGCACGGTCGGTCTTCAGGGCGATCGCGCCCAGGGTGGCCGCGTCGGCCCGGGCGGCGTTGACGGCGCGGTCCTCGGCGAGGGTGCGCACGAGCAGACCGAGAGGGACCAGGAATGCCAGCACGACCGCTGACATCGACGCGGCGACCAGGAAGGTCAGGTGACGGCGCACGCGACCGCCGCTCAGACGTCCTCGGGTGCGGCCAGCCGGACGCCGACCCCGCGGGCGCTGTGCAGGTAGCGCGGCTGGGCCGCGGTCTCGCCGAGCTTGCGGCGCAGCCAGGACAGGTGGACGTCCACCGTCCGGTCACCGCCGCCGTAGGGCTGCCGCCACACCTCGGCGAGCAGGTCCCGCTTGCTGACCACCTCGCCGGCCCGCTGTGCCAGGGCGAGCAGCAGGTCGAACTCCTTGCGGGACAGCTCCAGCTGGCGGCCCTCCAGGGTGGCCGACCGGGTGCGCGGGTCGACCACGAGCTTGCCGACGGTCAGCGGACCCTCGGTCCGCTGCGCTCCGCTGCGGCGCAGTACCGCCCGGATCCGGGCGTCGAGGTGATCGGCGCCGAACGGCTTCACCACGAAGTCGTCCGCCCCCGCATCCAGGGCCCGGACCACCTCGGAGTCGTCGTCGCGCGCGGTGATGATGATGACCGGGACCGCGCTGACCGAGCGCAGCATGGACAGCACCTGCAGGCCGTCGACGTCCGGCAGGCCGAGGTCGAGGAGGACCACGTCGGGCCTCTCGTCGATCACCGACTGCAGGCCCGGCAGACCCGCCGGTTGCCAGGTCACGGCATGACCACGCTCGGTCAGCGCCCGGCTGAGCGCCGAACGGATGCCGGCGTCGTCCTCCACGAGCAGGATCACGGCCACGAGGGGGAAGGTACGCCCTGTCCCGGCGGACTGGGTAACACCCCCCGTGACGACCGTCGAGACCACTGGTCCTCCGCACCGTCCCGGCGAGGGCCCGATAGCCTCCCTGCGGGGGATCACCGACCGGACCGGACCAGGGGTGAACGGAGGTGGGTGCGATGGGGTTGATGCGGCTGCTGCGGGTGCTCGGCGGAGTGCTGAGCTGGATCATCGGCGTCGCGGCCGTCGCGGCCCTGGCCTCGGTCGCCATCAATTCGGCCGGGCAGCAGGTCGTGGCCAGGACCATCACCGTCGGCCAGTCGGACGGGCTGGTGGCCGTCACCCCGACGACCGGGCCCACCCCGTCCGGGCCGTCACCGTCGGCCAGCCTCGGTCCGGCCGCGGAGACGATCACCACCACCTCGGCGCGCCCGAAGGACCCCAGCTCCTCCCCGGCCACCGCCGGCCCCACCACGAGCGGGACCACGACCAGGTCGGCCAGCCCGACCCGGACGCCGTCGTCCACCCCCGCCCCCACCCCCACGCCCACGCCCACCGTCACGCCGATGTCCGACGTGCGGGTGACCTCCGGCGGGGCGGTCTGGGTGGAGTGCACCGGCCCGGTGGTGACGGACGCCCTGGCCCAGCCCAGCGACGGCTGGTCGGCCCACACCGGGCAGCGTGGACCGGGCGACCTGGAGGCGCTGTTCGTGCGCTCCAACTCAACGGCCGTGATCCAGGTCACCGTGGTCTGTGTCGGCGGTCAGCCCCGCTTCGCGGTCGCCTCCGGCAGCAGGCACGGGGACGACTGACCCCGGCGGGGCTGGCCCCGGCTGACCCCGGCGGGGCCGGCCCGCCATCGGCCCCGCCCCGGGCGGTGGCACTGCGTGGACCTTCGGGTCGTCATCGTCATCGCCCTCGGCCCGTCCTCGGCGGCGGGAGGAGGGCGCGCGTCCGGGCGGGTGGGGACGGGCTGCTGAGGGGGACTTCCCGCGGGTGGGGGCGGCGGGAAGGGTCCGAGCGGGGGAAAGGTTGAGTCCTATCGGCTCAAGTTTCGTCAGTCCCGGCTTGACAGTCGGCCCGGCACCGACAAACCTGAGCGCAGGTAACTCAACCCGGCCCCGCCCCGGGGTCGTGGACGTCGCGAAGGGACGCTGGCTCAGATGGCACGTGCGGTCGGAATCGACCTCGGCACGACGAACTCCGTCGTCGCCGTTCTGGAGGGTGGGGAGCCCACCGTCATCGCGAACGCCGAGGGTGGCCGGACCACCCCGTCCGTGGTCGCGTTCGCGAAGTCCGGTGAGCCGCTGGTCGGCGAGGTCGCCAAGCGGCAGGCCGTGACCAACGTCGAGCGGACGATCCGCTCGGTCAAGCGCCACATGGGCACCGACTGGACCGTCGAGATCGACGGCAAGAACTACACCGCGCAGGAGATCTCCGCGCGGGTGCTGCAGAAGCTCAAGCGGGACGCGGAGGAGTACCTCGGCGAGCCTGTCACCGATGCCGTGGTCACCGTCCCGGCGTACTTCAACGACCACCAGCGGCAGGCCACCAAGGAGGCCGGCGAGATCGCGGGCCTGAACGTCCTGCGGATCATCAACGAGCCGACCGCGGCCGCCCTGGCCTACGGGCTGGACAAGGGCAAGGAGGACGAGCTCATCCTCGTCTTCGACCTCGGCGGCGGCACCTTCGACGTCTCCCTGCTGGAGGTCGGCAAGGACGAGGACGGCTTCTCCACCATCCAGGTGAAGGCCACCTCCGGTGACAACCACCTCGGTGGCGACGACTGGGACCAGCGGGTCGTCGACCACCTGGTCAACACCGTGAAGATGCAGACCGGCGTCGACCTCGGCAAGGACAAGATCGCCATGCAGCGGCTGCGTGAGGCCGCCGAGCAGGCGAAGAAGGAACTGTCCAGCGCGACCGCGACGACGATCTCGCTGCAGTACCTGTCGATGACCGAGAACGGCCCGGTGCACCTGGACGAGAAGCTCACCCGGGCGCAGTTCCAGCAGATGACCGCCGACCTGCTGGAGCGGACCAAGGCGCCGTTCCGCCAGGTGATCAAGGACGCCGGGGTCAAGCTCTCCGACATCGACCACATCGTGCTGGTCGGCGGATCGACCCGGATGCCCGCGGTGGCCGACGTGGTGCGCGAGCTCACCGGCGGCAAGGAGCCGAACAAGGGCGTCAACCCCGACGAGGTGGTCGCCGTCGGCGCCGCGCTGCAGGCCGGTGTCCTCAAGGGCGAGCGCAAGGACGTGCTGCTCATCGACGTCACCCCGCTGTCCCTGGGCATCGAGACCAAGGGCGGGATCATGACGAAGCTGATCCAGCGCAACACCGCGATCCCGACGAAGGCCTCGGAGGTGTTCACCACCGCCGACGACAACCAGCCGAGCGTGCTCATCCAGGTGTTCCAGGGTGAGCGTGAGCTGGCCCGGGACAACAAGCCGCTGGGCACCTTCGAGCTGACCGGAATCGCCCCGGCGCCGCGCGGCATCCCGCAGATCGAGGTCACCTTCGACATCGACGCCAACGGCATCGTCCAGGTGTCGGCCAAGGACCGCGGCACCGGCAAGGAGCAGTCGATCACCATCTCCGGCGGCAGTGCGCTGCCGAAGGACGAGATCGACCGGATGGTCCGCGAGGCCGAGGCGCACGCCGAGGAGGACCGCCAGCGCCGCGAGGAGGCCGAGACCCGCAACACGGCCGAGCAACTGGTCTACTCCACCGAGAAGTTCATCGCCGACAACACCGACAAGCTGCCGGCGGACGGCAAGGAGAAGGTCCAGTCGGCGATCGTGGACCTCAAGAAGGCGCTCGAGGGCACCGACATCCCCGAGATCAAGGCCAAGCACGAGGCCCTGGCCAAGGTCAGCCAGGAGCTGGGCTCGGCGATGTACGCCGCCGCCTCGCAGGACGGCAGCGGTGACGGCGCCTCCGGTTCGGCCGGTTCCGGCGCCGGCACCGGCACCGGTTCCCGCCCGTCCGGCGGGAAGGACGAGGACGTGGTGGACGCCGAGATCGTCGACGAGGGCAAGTGATGACAGACCCGACCACGGACGCGGAGGAGGGGACCCGCAACGGTCCCGTCATCCGCGACCGACGGAAGATCGACCCGGAGACCGGCCGCGTGCGGGAGGCGTACGCGGCCCACTCCGGACCGACGGAGGGCGGTCCCTCCGCAGCTGACGAGGCGGCGACCGGGGGGGCGGCGGAGGCGTTCGGCGACGGGCGCCCCGCGCAGGCCCCCGGCACCGGGCAGACCTCCGACGCCGAGGTCGAGAACGGGCTGGCCGACCAGCTCGCCGCGGATCTCGCCGCAGCCCGCTCGGCGGCGGAGGAACGGCTGGCGGACCTGCAGCGGCTGCAGGCGGAGTACGTCAACTACCGCCGCCGGGTCGACCGGGACCGCGACGTTGCCCGGGACTCCGCCATCGCCGGGGTGTTGGAGGCGCTGCTCCCCGCGCTGGACGACGTCCACCTGGCCCGCCAGCACGGCGACCTGGAGTCCGGGCCCTTCGCGGCGATCGCGGACAAACTGGAGGCGACGCTGTCCCGGCTCGGCCTGAGCCGCTACGGCGAACCCGGTGAGACCTTCGACCCGAACGTGCATGAGGCGCTCATGCACACCCAGGCCGAGCTCGCCGAGGGGACCACCGAGCCGACCGTGGTGCAGGTGCTCCAGCCGGGCTACCGGTTCGGCGAGCGGGTACTGCGTCCGGCTCGGGTGGCGGTGGCCGACCCGCAGTGAGTGCAGACGACGTCGGCGGACGCGACGGTATGGACGAACACGTGACGAGGACGAGCGGAAGGGAGCCAGCCCGTGGCTAGCCAGGACTGGTTCGAGAAGGACTTCTACGCCGTCCTCGGCGTGCCGGCCGACGCGTCCGCCGACGACGTCAAGAAGGCCTACCGGAAGCTGGCCCGCAAGCATCACCCCGATGCCAACAGCGGGGATCCGTCCGCCGAGAAGCGGTTCAAGGAGATCGGTGAGGCCTATGCGGTGCTCTCCGATCCCGAGCAGCGCCAGCAGTACGACGCGGTGCGGGCGATGTCCCGTGGCGGGGCCCGGTTCACCGCGGGCGGCCCCAACGGTGGGAACGGCGGCTTCGACGACGTGTTCAGCACCCTGTTCGGCGGGGCGGCCCCCGGTGCGCGCAACGTCCGCTTCACCCCCGGTGCTTCGGGCGGGGCGGGCGGCGCCGGCTCGCCGATGTTCGAGGACCTGCTCGGCAGCATGTTCGGCGGGAACGGACCCGGGGGCGCGTACCGCTCCCCGCGCGGGCCGCGCCGCGGGGAGGACCTCACCACCTCGGTGAACCTCACCCTGCGGCAGGCGGTGGAGGGTGCCCAGCTGAGCTTGCGGGTGGACGATCCGCAGGCAGGGCAGCGGGTGATCAACGCCCGGGTGCCGCCCGGGGTCCGGGACGGGCAGAAGGTCCGGCTGCGGGGCAAGGGCCGGCCCGGGGACCCCGGCGCCGAGGACGGCGACCTCGTGGTCACCGTGCACGTCGAGGCCGACCCGGTGTTCACCGCCGACGGCTCTGACCTGCGGATCACGGTGCCGATCACTTTCCCGGAGGCGGCTCTCGGGGCGCAGATCGAGGTGCCCACCTTCGACGGCGGGTCGGTCCGGGTGAAGGTCCCGGCCGGGACCCCGTCCGGGCGTACGTTGCGGGTCCGCGGGCACGGTGTGCGGACCCCGAAGCGCACCGGGGACCTCCTGGTCACCGTCCAGGTGGCCGTCCCGCAGCGGGTCGACGGACCGGCGCGGGAGGCGCTGGAGGCCTACGCCGCCCGCACCGCCGGGGAGGACCCGCGCGCGGACCTGCTGGCCCGGGTCCGCCGTGCCAGCGGAGCCGGCGATGCCCGCTGACCGTGAACCCCCGCCCCTGCGGCCGCGGGTCGACGTGTCGTTCGAGATGGACGACGCCACTCCGGTGTTCGTCATCTCGGTCGCCGCGCAACTGGCCGGGATGCACCCGCAGACCCTGCGCCAGTACGACCGGCTCGGACTGGTCAGCCCCGGGCGGACCTCGGGCCGGGGCCGCCGGTACAGCGCCCGCGACGTGGCCACCCTCCGCGAGGTGCAGCGGCTGTCCCAGGACGAAGGCGTCAACCTGGCCGGGATCAAGCGCATCCTCGAGCTCGAGGCCGAGGTCGGCGTCCTGCATGACCGGCTGCACCAGGCCCTGGACCAGCTGTCCGACGCCCAGGCCCGGCTGGGCGCCCAGCGCCGGGTGTTCGCCGCCGACCAGTCCGGGGACATCGTCGCCGTCGCACCGGGTCGGCGTCCGCAGCGGCTGACCCCGACCTCCTCGGCCCTGGTGGTCTGGCGGCCGGCGCCGCGCCGCTGACGAGAACCCCTCCGGAACCGGGCTCGAGTTCGCCGTCCAGACCCGCAGCAGCGCCCCGGCGCAGGAGACCGGTGCCTACACCAACGCCCGGGTCACCGCCCGGGTCGAGATCACCGCACCCCTGTGCCTGCTCGAGGGGCGTTTCGGCTGGCGACAGGGTGGCCTGTGCCTGGTCGCGCCCCCCGGAGCGCCGTCGGCCGAACTGCCTCTTCCGCCCGGCGGTCTCCCGCCGCTGGAGACCTCCGCCCGGTTGATCCGGTAATGGGTGGAGCCGGGTGAAGTAGCCCACAGCCAACGAGCGCTCCCGGATGTGAGAGTGGGGGCGATCACGACGGAGAGGACGAAACCGGTATGCAGATCATCCGTTGGGGGCGGCGGGCGGGCGCCGTGGCGGGCGCGCTCGTCGCAGGTCTGGCGCTCACCGGGTGCCAGGGCAGCAGCAGTCCGGGGAAGGCGGGGCCGGTCACGTCCTCCGCCCGGGGTGGCGGCGCCGGCAGCGCGACACCGCCGGGGTCCGCGGCGACGCCGGGGGGGCAGGCCACCGCCTATCCGGCACCCGCGTCGGCCAGCCCGCAGCCTCTGCCGTCGCTGGGCAGTCGGACCAACGGGAGGTGGACCGTCGTCCTCAACGGGGTCCGCAAGTCCGGCGCCAACTCCGCCGTGGTGACGGCGACGATTTCCAATGTCTCGGGGGAGAACCAGATCTTCCGCGACTTCGAGGAGCCCGGGTACGCCGTGCGGACGGCCGGCGGCAAGTGGGACTTCACCTACGAGTTCTCGGCCGTCACCCTGACCGTCCCCGGGTCGCCCACCCTGTACCTGGCGATGCGGGACGGGGCCGGGGTGTGCGCCTGCACCCGCGGGGTGATGGGCCTGGACAAGGGCATGTCCCGGGGGGTGTACACCTACGTCACCCTCCCGCCCGTTGCGACCACGGTGACCGTGACCATCGCGGGCTACCCGCCGTTCACCGACGTCCCGGTGCAGTCATGAGGCGCGGGGGCAGGCGCCGGGCAGCCCTCGGTGTTGCCGTCGTCGCCTGTGCCGTGGTGGCGGATCTTGGTGTTCAGGGCCTGGCGGCGCGGGCCGCCGAGCGGCCGGACCCGGTGCGGGACGGGGCGCTGGGGACTGGCGGGGCGGTGGTGCGGGTCGAGCACGTGCAGCGCACCGGGCACGGCCTGGAGGTCACCCTCACCGTGACCAACTGGAACCTCCCGTACTTCAGCTCCGCGAACCTGCACGACTACCTGCTGCGGACCGGTGACGGTGCCACGAAGGACGCTGCGGCGCCGTCCGGCATGATCGGGGTCGCAGCACTGGACCCGGCCACCGGGCGGTGGGGCCAGGTGCGGATGAACGGGAAGAACTGCGAGTGCGGCCTGATCTCGTCCCTGGACAAGGGCAAGGCGGCCACCGTGGTGGCGGTGCTCGACGATCCCGGCGGGGCGAAGGTCGACCTGGTGTTCGACGT
>DASTGO010000239.1:0-5145 GCA_035719045.1 Kineosporiaceae bacterium
GCGGCACCGCGGGCGCGCCGTCCGGCGGCTCGGCGGTCTCCGGGGCGGGCGCGGTGAGGTCGGCGATCCAGACGTCGTTGCGCGGGGCGGTCCCGGTCGCGGCGGACACGGTCAGCCAGCGGCCGTCCCGGGACACTGACACCCCGTAGTAGCTGCGCAGGTCCAGGCCCGCCCCGAAGACCTCCTGGTCCAGCTCCGGGTCGGTGCCCAGGACGTGGCGGTACACCCGGCGGTGGTACTGCTGCTCGCCGTCCGGGACCAGCTCCGGGGCCAGCCGGCGCACGTAGTAGAACGTCTCGCCGCCGGGGGTCCAGGCGACGGGGGAGTACCGGGCGCGGTCGATCGGGCCGTCGACGTCCACCCCGGTGGCCACGAGCATCACCCGGAGCACGCTCTCCTCGGTCCCGCCGGCGGACAGCTGGTAGGCCAGCAGGTCGCCCTCCAGACTGGGCTGCCAGGAGTCCAGCGTGGTCAGCCCCGACGGGTCGAGGTCCATCGGGTCGATCAGCACCCGCTCGCTGTCGGTGCCGTCCGCTCCCGGCTCGGCCACCACCAGGACGGCGTGCTCCTGCGAGCCCTCCCGCCGGACGAAGAACCGGCGCTGCCCGCGCCACACCGGGACCCCGACGGTGCCCGCCCCCAGCAGCGCCCGGATGCGCCCGGCCACCCGCTCCCTGCCCGGCCAGGTCGCCGCCTGCTCCTCGAACAGCCGATCCTGCGCCCGCGCCCAGGCGGTGACCTCCGGGTCGGGCAGGTCGGGGTCGTCCGGCAGCTGCGTGCGCTCCAGCCAGCGGTACGGGTCGGCGACCGGGTGCCCGTGCAGGGTTTCGGTGATGCCGAGCCGTCGGGCCTGCGGATAGGCCGCCCGGGGACCCGGCTGCCCCGGCCCTGCGGCCGCGGACCTCGCCGCGGGCTCGGCGACCGGTACGTCCGGGGAGGTCGTCGCGCCGGCGTCGGGCTGGGCGTCGCAGGGGGGTCCGGGCGGGAGGCTCATGGCCGGTCAGCCTAGGACCGGACGGCGCGGGCAGAACGCCGGGGCGGCCGGGCCCCGCTGGGGCTGCCGGGCAGGGCCGGTCTGGCAGGATTCAGCCGGATGCGGCAGGCCCACGGTGCACCCGCCCGGCCCCTGCACCGCCCCTGCCCCACCCCGAGAGCCGAGTCCTGCGAACCCCGGTGCCACCGGCCGCCCGCCCGCGGCACCCTGACCGAGAGTCGAGCCGTGACCGAGCGCAGCGACGTACCCGCGCAAGCACCGGCCTCCCCGAGCGCCGAGGGCGGGTCCCGCCCGGTGACCGTGACGCCCCCGGCTGGGGAGCCGGACGTCGAGACGCCGCTCACCCACGAGCTGGTCCAGCTCGCCCATGCCTACGGCGTGGCCACCGAGTTCTGGGACTGGCAGGGCCGGCACACCGTGGTGTCCCGGCGGACCGTACTGGCGGTGCTGGCCGCACTCGGGGTGGACGCCTCGGGCCCGGCGGCGGTGGCCGCGGCGCTGGCCGAGGTCCGTGACCGGCCGTGGCGGCAGACCCTGCCGGACGTGGTCGTGGTCCGCGAGGGCGGCACGGCCCGGGTGGCGGTGCACGTCGAACACGGCACCGCGGTCGAGGTCTGGGTGGAGCTGGAAGCGGACGGGGACCGGCGGACCCTGGAACAGGAGGACCGCTGGATCGACCCCCGGGTCGTCGACGGGCGGCTGATCGGCGAGGCCAGCTTCCTGCTGCCGGACGACCTGCCCACCGGCTGGCACCAGCTGCACGCGACCACCTCGAACGGTCCCGCGACCAGCCCGCTGGTGGTCACCCCCCAGCGGCTGGAGCTGCCCGAGGCGGTCCAGCGGCGGCGGGCCTGGGGCTTCATGACCCAGCTGTACTCGGTGCGGTCCAAGGATTCCTGGGGGCTGGGGGACCTGGCGGACCTCGCGGAGCTGGCCGACTGGAGCGCCCGCCGGCACGGCGCGGGATTCGTCCTGGTCAACCCGATGCACGCCGCGCAGCCGGTCCCGCCGATGGAGCCGTCGCCGTACCTGCCGACCTCGCGCCGCTTCCTCAACCCGATCTACCTGCGCGTGGAGGACATCCGCGAGGTCGCCTACCTGCCGGCCACCGAGCGCGCGGTGATCGAGTGGCAGGCCGACGAGGTCAGGGCGCTCAACAGCAGCCCGGCCGAGCTGGACCGGGACACGGTCTGGGAGGCGAAGAAGTCCGCACTGGAGGCGGTCTTCGCCGCTCCGCGGTCCGCGGCCCGGCAGGCGTCCTTCGAGGCGTTCTGCGCCCGGGAGGGCCAGGGGCTGGTCGACTTCGCCACCTGGTGCTCCCTGGCCGAGCGTTACGGCCTGCCCACCCGGACCTGGCCCGCCCATGCCCTCGACCCGCGCGGTCCCGCGGTGGAGGAGTTGCGCCGGGAACTGGCCGCGCGGGTCCGGTTCCACATGTGGCTGCAGTGGTGCCTGGACGAGCAGGCCCAGCGGGCGCAGCGGGCCGCGGTCGAGGCGGGGATGCCGATCGGGGTGGTCCACGACCTCGCGGTGGGCGTCCACCCCGACGGTGCCGACGCCTGGGCGCTGTCCGGGGTGCTGGCCCAGGGCGTGACCGTGGGAGCCCCGCCGGACGCGTTCAACCAGCAGGGGCAGGACTGGAGTCAGCCGCCGTGGCGCCCGGACCGCCTCGCCGAACTGGGCTACGCCCCCTACCGGGACATGCTGCGGACCGTCCTGCGGCATTCCGGGGCGCTGCGGGTGGACCACATCATCGGCCTGTTCCGGCTGTGGTGGGTGCCGGCCGGGGTGACCGCCGATGCCGGCACCTACGTCCGCTACGACCATGAGGCGCTGGTCGGGATCCTCGCGCTGGAGGCCCAGCGTGCCGGGGCCTTCGTGGTCGGCGAGGACCTCGGCACCGTGGAGCCGTGGGCCCGGGACTACCTGCGGGAGCGCGGCCTGCTCGGCACCTCGATCCTCTGGTTCGAGAAGGACGGGGCGGGCCGGCCGCTGCGCCCGGAGCACTGGCGGGAGCTCTGCCTGGCCACCGTCACCACCCACGACCTGCCCCCGACCGCCGGATACCTGGCCGCGGAACACGTCCACCTGCGCCAGAAGCTGGGCCTGCTGACCCGCCCGCTCGCCGAGGAACTGGCCGTGGACCAGGCCGACCGCGAGGCCGTCCTCGGCCAGTTGCGCGAGCTCGGCCTGCTCGGACCCGAGGCCGGTGAGCGGAACCAGATCGAGGCCCTGCACCGCTTCCTCACCTGGACCCCGGCACGGCTGATCGGGGTGGCGCTGGCCGACGCGGTGGGGGATCGGCGGACCATGAACCAGCCGGGCACCTGCGACGAGTACCCGAACTGGCGGCTGCCGCTGGCCGACGGGGCCGGTCGTCCGGTGCTGCTGGAGGACCTCATGCAGTCGCTTCGGGTCGCTGCCCTGGCCCGGACCGTGAACGGTCGCTGACCGGCCGGCCGCGCCCGGCTGCTGTGGTGCCGGCTCGCCCCGGCGGCCCCGGTGCTGCGTTCGGGTCGGGCACCAGGCACCGGGGGCACCCGGTGGCCGTTGGGGCGCAGGCCGCTAGACGGCGACCCCGGCGATCTGGCCGACCAGCGAGGTGATGGCCATCGCCGCACTGCCGCCGAGCACGACCCGCAGCGCCGGCCGCAGCATCGGGGTGCCGGCCGCCCGGGCGCCGAGCATCCCGGCGACTGCCAGGCCGAGGATGGTGACCAGGACGATCGCGATCATCTTGCCCGTCGCGTCCGGGGCCAGCAGCCCCAGGAACGGGACCAGCCCGCCGGACAGGTAGCTGCCTGCGGACACGAAGGCCGCCTGCACCGGGCGGGCCGCGGAGGTCTCGGTGTGCCCGAGCTCGTCGCGCAGATGCGCCTCGAGCGGGTCGACCTCATGCAGGGCCAGCGCGACCTTGGTGGCCAGATCCGCGGGCAGGCCCCGGCCGCGGTAGATGTCCGCGAGCTCCTGCAGCTCGCCCTCGGGGTCCTGGGCGAGGTGCTTGGTCTCCAGGGCCCGGTCGGCCCGCTCGACGTCCGCCTGGGAGCTGACCGACACGTACTCGCCCGCGGCCATCGCCATCGCGCCGGCGGCCACACCGGCGACACCGGCGGTCATCGCCGCGCTGGTGCCGGCGCCGCTGGCGGCCACGCCGAGCATGATGCTGGAGATCGACACCAGCCCGTCGTTCGCGCCGAGGACGCTGGCGCGCAGCCACTGCATCCGGCCGGTGGAGTGCTCCTCGATGGCAGGGTTGAGGGCGGAGAAGAAGGTCAGCACGGGGTCAATGCTGCCGGGCTCCGCGGCCTCTCATCAAACTCTCATCACAAGGGAAGGCTTACCTACCGGTCGTGATCGGTCGTCGCTGCACGTGCGTTTCTGCAGGTCAGAGACGGGTTCAACCAAGGCCTTCCGGTGATCCATTTGGTGTCAAATGATTCGGTGGTCTGCTGCGGCGGATCAGCCGGCGGTCCGGGCGGGCCAGTGCACGACGGTCCGCCAGGTCTGCGGGTCGGGCTCGGTGGCCGGGTCGCTGAGGTACTCCTCCCACATGTCGGTGGACGGGGCCAACCCCTCCTCGCGCAGCCGCCGGATCACCTCGTCGTAGGTCTGCGGCAGGCCCTCGTAGGGGCCGACGTGCAGCGCCACCGCGGTGGGCCCGGCCGGCAGCCGGGAGGCCACCACGTCGCCACCGTCCCGGACCGTCCCCGACACCGGGAATCCCGCCTCGACGTCGACACCCTGGGGGCCCGGCATCCCGTGGTAGAGCGCGAACGGCGGTCCGGAGATGCCGAGTCCCTGCTGCCCGGCGGTGGCGGCGGCCGCAGACAGGGCCCGGGCGAAGAAGTCCGGCAGGGCGGACATCGCCACCACCTCGTGCACCACCGCTGTGACCTGCTCGGCCTCGTCCCGGATCAGGACCTCGGACATCGTCGACGCCTCCTCGTGACGTTCCCCGCCCCCGCAACGCCCTCCGAACGTAGTCCCGGGCCGGGCGATCGTGGCGGCACGAGGGCCGCTCGCGTGTCGCCGACCCGGGAGGTCAGGCGGGCCGGGAGGTCAGGCAGGTCAGGCAGGTCAGGGGGCCGGCGGCCGGGGGGGACGGACGCTCCGCGGGTCAGGCGGTCCGGGAGGTGCGGTCCCGGTCCTGG
>DASTGO010000240.1:0-7157 GCA_035719045.1 Kineosporiaceae bacterium
CGGGCGGACCGGGCGACCGGGCGGACCGGGCGACCGGTGGAACCCGACCGGGTCGGACAGGATGTGGCGGATGACAGCTCCGGTGGCGGGTCAGATGGAGGTGCGGGTCAGGTGGAGGTGCGGGTCCGCCGGGCCGTCCCCGCGGATGCCGCCGCCATCGCCGGGGTGCACGTCCGGACCTGGCAGCGGGCCTACCGCGGGCTGCTGCCGCAGCACTTCCTCGACGGGCTGGACCCGGTCCGCCGGGTGGAGGTCTGGGCCCAGATCCTGGTCGGCGCCTCCTGGCCGGCCCGGGGAACCCTGGTCGCCGAGGACGGCGGGCGGGTGATCGGCTTCGCCGCGATCTGCCCCAGCCGTGACGGCGACGGCCACGGGACCGGCGAGCTGGCGGCGATCTACGTCGATCCGGCCTGCTGGGGCACCGGCGCGGGCCGGGCCCTGATGGACGCCGCGGTCACCGCCCTGGCCGGCGCGGGCTTCGCCGAGGCCACGCTGTGGGTCCTGGCCGCAAATGTGCGGGCCCGGCGGTTCTACACGGCCGCGGGCTGGCTCACCGACGGCGCAGCGCAGGAGGACCAGTTCGGTGGCGTCACGGTGCGGGAGGTCCGCTACCGGCGGCTGCTGCCCGCGCCGGCCTGAACCGTCCGGCCGGCGCTCCCGCCCGCGGCCCGCCCGCCGGATCACGGCCCGCCCGCCAAGGCACTCCCGCCGCGGACCACGACTCGGGTCACCCGCACGGCTACGACCGGCCGGCGCGGATCGCGGCGCGCCGAACGGACAAGTTGGCTGTTTTCGGACGCACCATCCCGCCGTCCCGGGCTAGCGTGCTGACGTGCCGAACCTGACCTGGCTGGTGGCCCTGGAGGATGCCGCACTGGAGGCGGCGGTCACGAGGCTGCGCAGGGAACTGGACGGTGCGGGCCTGCACGATGCCGGTCCGCCGGGCCCGGGCCGGGCCGGGGACGCGACGGTGGTCTGGGCGGACCGCCCGCTCGGCGACGCCACCGTCGAACGGCTGCTCAACCTCGCCGGACCGCTGGTCCTGGCCGGGCCGACCCTCGAGGGCGCCGATCCCGGACAGTCCCTGGCCGAGGCCGCGGGGGTCGACCCGGGCACCCGGACCCCGGCCCACGACGTGCGGGTCCGGCCCGGCCGGGACGCCGGCTGGCTGGGCGGGCGCGTCCTCGACCACGCCCACGCCGGCACCGCGCACCTCGGCCCCCACACCCACGTCCACGACGGCGTGCTGCCACTGGACAAGACCGCCGACGACGTCGAGGTCCTGCTCACCGCGCGACTGGGCCTGGCCGACCAGCCGCTGGTCACCTGGCGGCCGCAGACCCGGGTGCTGACCTGGACACCCGGCTCCCGGGTGGACGCGCTGGCACCGCGCGGACTGCGGCGGCTGTTCGTGCTCGCCCTGTGCCGGGCGCTCGGGCTCGGCGAGCCGGCTCCGGTCCGGGTCGGCCTGCTCGGCTACGGCGCGATCGGCCACGAGCACAGCCGGGCCGTCGCGGAGGTCCCCGGGCTGGAACTGGCGGCGGTCGCCGACCTGTCCGCGGCACGGCTGGACGCGGCCCGCCGGCACTCCCCCGGGATCCGCACCCACGCCGACGCCGAGGCCCTGGTCGCCGACCCGGGGGTCGACCTCGTCGTGGTGTCCACGCCGCCGAACACCCACGCCGCCTGGGCCCGGTCGGTGCTCGAGGCCGGCAAGCATGTGGTGGTCGAGAAGCCGTTCGCGATCCGGACCGCGGAGGCCGACGAGGTGCTGGCCCTGGCCCGCGACCGCGGCCGGGTGGCGCTGGTCTACCAGAACCGCCGGTTCGACCCCGACCACCTGGCGATCCGCCGGGCGGTGCGGGCCGGGCGGCTCGGCGAGCTGTTCCACCTCGAGGCCTTCGTCGGCGGGTTCGGGCATCCGTGCAACCTGTGGCACTCCGACGCCGTGGCGTCCGGCGGGGCCTTCTACGACTGGGGGGCGCATGTCCTCGACCAGGTGCTCGACCTGGTCGATCAGGACGTCGAGCAGGTGACCGCCGCCACCCACAAGCTGCGCTGGTTCGACGTCAGCAACGCCGACCACTCCCGGGTGACGGTCCGGTTCACCGGGGGCGCGGAGGCCACCTTCGTGTACTCCGACCTGGCGGCCGCGCTGAAACCCCGGTGGTACCTGCTCGGCACCTGCGGCGCGCTGGTCGGGCACTGGCGCACCGAGCGCGTGGTGTCCCGCAGCGAGATCGGCACCCTGGCCGAGGATGTGCTGGCCCCGGCGGATTCCCCGCCGCTGCTTGACCTGCACGAGCCGGACGGTTCGGTGACCCGGCTGGCCACGCCGCCCGGCCCGGCGCACGCCTTCCACGCCGAGCTCGCCGACCGGATCCAGTTCGGCCTGCCGACCACCGTCACCGGGGAGCAGTCCCGGCGGGTGCTGGCCGTGATGGAGGCGGCCACGCTGTCGGCGGCGTCCGGCGGCAGACCCGTCACCCCGGCCTGAGCCGCGCCCGGTCCCGATCCGCGCCCGGTCCCGATCCGCGCCCGGTCCTGAGCCGCGCCCGGTCCTGATCCGCGCCCGGTCGGGCGGACATTAGGGTGGCCCGAGCCGGTCGTGGAGGAGGAGCGATGACGGACGAGGTGCGGTTCGGATTCCTCGGAGCGGGCTGGATCGCGCACCGGGCGCTGGGTCCGGCGGTCCATGCCGCCGACGGCGCCCGGCTGCAGGCGGTCGCCGCCCGGGACGCCACGCGGGCCGCGCAGCTGAGACCGGCCGGCCGCGCCTACGACGACTACCGGGCCGTGCTGGACGACCCCGAGGTCGAGGTCGTCTACATCAGCCTGAGCAACGAGGTGCACCGCCGATGGACGCTGGACGCCCTGGAGGCGGGCAAGCACGTGCTGTGTGAGAAGCCGCTCGGGCTGGACGCCGCCGAGGTGGCTGAGATGACCGCTGCGGCGGACCGAGCCGGTCGGCTGCTGGTCGAGGCGTTCTGGTACCGCTGGCATCCGCGCACCCGGCGCCTGGAGCAGCTGCTTCGGGACGGCGACCTGGGCACGGTCCGGCAGGTCGAGGCGGAGTTCTCCTTCGACGGTCGCACCGATCCGCGGATGGCCGGCAACTTCCGGATGGAACCGGGCCGCGGTGGGGGCGCCCTGTACGACGTCGGCTGCTACGTGGTCTCCGCCGCCCACCTGACGCTCGGCAGCGGCCTGCAGGTGGACGAGGCCCGGTACGACCCGGGCCCGACCGGGGTGGACCTGGCGACCACGGCCCGGCTGCGCGCGACCGGCGACGAACCCGCGCCGGCGACGGGTGGCGGTCCGGCGGGTGGTGGTCCGGCGGGTGGTGGTCCGGCCGCCTTCACCGACCGGCGATCAGGCTCGGCGGTGGTCCGGTGCGCGATCGCCACCCCCGACCGGCAGGAGCTGCGCGTGGTCGGGTCCCAGGCCTGCGTCGACTTCAGCACCGGGGAAGCGTTCGCCAACTGGCACCAGCCGTCCGCGCTGACGATCAGCGGGCCGCACGGCAGCCACACCGAGGAGTTCGCGCCGGTGGACCCGTACCGGCTCATGGTCGAGGCGGTGGCGGCCCGGGTGCGCGGGGAGGAGTCGTTCCTCGTCGGGGCGCAGCACAGCCTCGACGTGGCGACCACGCTCGACGCCATCCGCGCCGCAGCCGTTCCGGCACCGTCCGCCGCACAGCACAGCTAGCCGGGGACAGGCCGGGCTCCGGCCGGGCAGCAAGGAGGCCCTCGGCATGATCGCCGGGGGCCTCACCTTCAGGTGGATGGACGTTCGCCGGGGAGGGGGCGCGCTACGACCCGTGGGCTCAGAGCGCGTCTGCGGTGACCGGTACCGGTCGCTCACCGGGCACCTCGGCGGGAAGAACCCGCGGCTGGTCCCCGGAAAGTTTGGCACCCTTCTCGCGAATGGCCGCGATCACGGCCTGCTGCTTGTTGTGGGTGCCCTCCTGACGCATGATCCGCGACAGGAGATCCTCCTCCTCGGCGCTGAGCCAGAGCGTGAATGCCATGGGCAAACCGTAAACCTTTACACCAGGGTGGCGCGAGTCACTTCGGCAAGAATCCGGTAAACGTTCCGTGTTCGGCAGGGTGGTTTCCCGCCGGCCTGCCGTCCCCTCCGTCCCGATCGACGGCACACCGCGCCGGTAACATCACGCCTGGTCACAACATCACAGGGTGGGCTGGACCAGACACAGCACGTTCCCTATCCCACGATCGCCATCGCGAGCAGGCAATTACACAAAGTGATCACGTGAAGTCCCCCACGTGCGCCCCGTGTGGTACGTCTCCGGCTCAGGATCGGCCACCGACTGCCACCGCTGAAGGGGCGACCCGGGCCGTCCCGGCAGCCGCTGTGCGGGGGCAGTCCCGGGGCTCGAGGGACGGGGTCAGCCTTCACGGGGTTCGCCGGGCCGGGCTTCCCCCTCCCGCGCGCCGGCCGCCCCCGGGTCGGCGTCGGCCGCATCGCGCAACCGCAGCTGGGTGCGCAGGTCGTGCAGCTCGTGCAGGCGGCGGCGCCGCCCGGCGAGCAGGATCCCGCCGGTCACCAGGAGGAGGATCCCGGCCACGGAACCGGTCAGGCTGCCACCCCGGAAGCCGGGCCCCCGCGCGTCCAGCACGGCCCGGGCGACCGGACCGTCCTGACCGCTCCCGGTCACCACACCGAGGGTGAGCAGGTTCGGGACGGCGAGCAGCACGCCGAGCCCGGCCCGGACCAGCCGCTCCCGCAGGCCCAGTCCGCGCCGGGCCGCCGAACGCAGCATGAGCAGCGGGATGACGGCGAACGCGGCACTGACGGCGATCCCGCCGAGGATCCCGGCCGTCCGGTTGCCGGCCACCACGTCGGCCACCTGCCGGGCCCACCAGCCGGGCAGGTACGCCGCGGCGATGACGACCAGGACCACCCCGACGACGACGGCCGCCAGCCAGAGGATGAGCCGGGAGAACCAGTCCCCGGACGCCGCCGGGGTGACCGGCTCACCGCTCCCGTCGGGCGGTGGGTCCCCGGGGCCACCCCGGTCGGGGCCTTCGCCGGGGGCAGCGCCCCGATCACGCTCGCCGCTCACCCGTCGATGATTCCACGCCGGGCACGAGCCGCCCGGGCTGACGGCACACCCTGTGGACGCGCCCGTTGTCCGGGGGCCGACCTAGGCTCGACCCGTGACCGAGCCATCGGGCGACCCCGGCGACGGGCTGCGCCAGGAGTGGGTGGGCCTGCCGGGCGGCCGTCCCCGCCTGGCGGTACGGACCGCCGACGGGCCGGGGCGGGCGTTCCTCCTGGTCCACGGCCTGGCGTCGAACGCCCGACTGTGGGATGGGGTGGCCGCGGAACTGCTGCGGGCCGGGCACCGGGTGGTCGCGGTCGACCAGCGCGGACACGGGCTGTCCGAGGAGCCGGCCGGCGGCTACGACACCGACACCTGCGCCGACGACCTGGCCGCGCTCATCGACGCCCTCGGACTGGCGGGGACGCAGGGGGCAGCGGTGGTCGCCGGACAGTCCTGGGGCGGCAACGTCGTGCTGAGCCTGGCCGCCCGGCATCCGGGACGGGTCGCGGCGGTGTGCTGCGTCGACGGCGGGTGGATCCGGCTGTCCGAGGCGTTCACGTCGTTCGAGCAGTGCTGGGCGGTGCTGGCACCTCCTCGGCTGGACGGACTGCGCTACGAGGAGGTCGAGGCCAGGATCCGCACCGCGCTGGACGACTGGCCGCCCGAGGGCGTCGAGGCGACCCTGGCGAACCTGGTCCGGCTGCCGGACGGCGGGGTCCGGGCCAGGCTGCGCCGGGAACACCACCGGGACATCGTGGCCTCGCTGTACGCCGGCGACCCGGCGGAGTGGTACCCGCGGATCCAGGTGCCGGTGTTGCTGTGCCCGGCGACCGGCCCGCAGGGTCCGCCACCGGACGGTCCCGCAGCCACGGCCCCCGCGGCCGATCGCGCCCACGCCACCCGGGAGGCGGTGGCCGCCGCGCACCGACTGCTGCCGCGGGGCGAGGTGAGCTGGTATCCCGGCGCCCACCACGACCTGCACGCCCAGCAGCCGCGACGGCTGGCGGAGGACCTGCGGCGTCTGGCCGTGCGCGCCGGCTGCACCCAGGAGGAGGAAGCGTGAGCGAGCACCGGCGAGGCGAGGTCAACGGCGAGCGGAACGAGCGATCCGCTGGGCACGGCGCCGTGCTCACGCCACACCTACCGACGTCGGGCGCCCCGACGTCGAGCGCCCGCGAGGAGGGGTCGTGAGCCTGCTGGTCGTGATGGGATCGGGCGAGACGGCCCCGACCATGGTGAAGATCCACCGCCAGGTGTTCGGGCAGACCGCGGCCCTGGTCAGCGGCGGCGCCGTCATGCTGGACACCCCGTTCGGCTTCCAGATGAACGCCGACGACCTGGTCGCCCGGACCCGGCAGTACTTCGCGGACTCGGTCGGCACCCCGGTGGAGGTGGCCCGCTGGCGGCGCGCCGACGAGCCCGCGGTGGCCCAGGAGCGGGCACTGGCCCTGCTGCACCAGGCGGGCTGGGTGTTCGCCGGTCCGGGCAGCCCGACGTACGCCTTGCGGCAGTGGCGCGGGACCGCGGTCCCGGAGGCCCTGCTCGACGTCACCGACCGTGGCGGGACGCTGGTGTTCGGTTCCGCGGCCGCCTGCACGCTCGGCACGCACACGATCCCGGTGTACGAGATCTACAAGGTCGGCGAGGAGCCGCACTGGGAGCCGGGACTGGACCTGTTCGGGCGGCTGACCGGGGTGCACGCGGTCGTGATCCCGCACTACGACAACGCCGAGGGCGGCGGGCACGACACCCGGTACTGCTACCTGGGCGAGCAGCGGCTGTCCCGGCTGCAGGCGCAACTGCCCGACGGGATCGGCGTGCTGGGCGTCGACGAGCACACCGCGCTGCTGGTCGACGTGGCGGCGCGGACCGCCCGGGTGGCGGGTAACGGGGTGGTCACCGTCCGCCGGACGTCCGGTTCGCGAACCTTCCCGGCGGGCAGCGAACTGGACCTCGGTGACCTGGCCGCCCTGCTCGACGGGTCCGTGCCACTGGACGCCGGCGGTGGGGTCCGTGGCGGGTCAGCCAGCCGCGCCGCCCCGCTCGCGATGCCCGGCGCCGGGACGGGTCGGGACGGCGGCGACGGGAC
>DASTGO010000241.1:0-17939 GCA_035719045.1 Kineosporiaceae bacterium
TCCAATACCGGAACACAGGCTCCCCGGCGGACGGCCCGACGTCAACCGCGGCGATCGCCGGACCCCAGCCGCATCCGTCCCGGCCAGGGGGAACCTCCGCCCAGGGTGCACCGCGGACCGAGGATCCGTACCAGGCCGGAATGTTAGTTTTTGTCCTAATATCGAGATATTGAGCCTTTGTTGGGGTCCGTCAGCCGCGTATGGCCCCGCTCCACCTTTCCCACATCTCGCACCCCGCCCACAGACGCCCTTCGCCGGCCGCCCGCACGGCGCCGGCCACGCCTCGTCAGGAGAGACGGATGCCCCCGCCCGACCAGGCCGGAGAACCGCCGGCCCTTTCCCGGCGGGGCCGGGCGACCTCCCTCGCGCTGACGCTCTTCGTGACGGACGCGACCCCCAGCTCGGTCCGGGCCCGAACCCAGCTCAGTGACTGGTTGCGGCGAGCAGGCTCGGACGGCGTGCACCTGGAGGTAATCGACGTGTTCGAACGCCCGGACCTGGCCGAGACCGAGCGCATCCTGGCCACGCCGACGCTGATCCGCCGGTATCCGCCCCCCCGACGCAAGATCGTCGGTGATCTGAGCGACTGGGAAGCCGTGGCTCTCAGCCTCGACCTCGCCGACGAGGTGGCCCGGTGAGCGCGCCGGACGCCACGGCCTCGCCGTCGCCCGAGACGTCCCGACGGATCCCGATGGGTGTGCCGGGGCTGGACGCGGTGATGGCCGGCGGGCTGCCCCGCGGGCGCACGACCCTGGTGGCGGGCACCTCTGGCAGCGGCAAGACCGTGCTGGGCCTGCAGTTCCTGTGGGCGGACGGCCAGGGCGAGCCCGGGGTGCTGGTCACCTTCGAGGAGCGCGCGGAGGACCTGTTCGCGAACATGCGGGGCTTCGCCTGGGGCTCGGCTGCGTGGCGCGACGCGCGTCTGGCGGTCGTGGACGCGACCGCCGAGGAGGACGTCGTGGAGGCCGGCGGGTTCGACTTCGGCGGCCTGCGCGCACGGATCGAGAACGCCGTGCGGACGACCGGAGCGCGACGGCTGGTGATCGACGCGATGGATGCGGCGTACTCCCAGTTCTCCGACGCCGGCGCGGTGCGGCGGGAGTTGGCGAGAACGGTCCGCCACCTGCGGCAGCTGGAAGTCACGACGCTGATCACCGCCGAGCGCCCTGAGGAGTACGGCCCCATCGCGCGCCACGGAGTCGAGGAGTTCCTCGTCGACAACGTGGTCCTCCTGCGCAACGTCCTGGAGGGCAGCACCCGTCGCCGGACGGTCGAGGTGCTGAAGCTGCGGGGGTTCAGCCACAACAAGGGCGAGTACCCCTTCGTGATCGACCCCGATCACGGGATCACGATCCTCCCCCTGTCGACGATCGAAAGCCCCTGGAGCGCGCCGACGGACCTCATGTCGATGGGCAACCCCGAGCTCGACGAGATCTGCCGGGGCGGCGTCTACCGCGACTCGCTGATGCTGATCAGCGGTGCGACCGGAGCGGGCAAGTCGCTGATGTGCGCGCAGTTCCTGACCGCCGGGATCCGGACCGGCGAGCGCGCGGTCCTGTTCTCGTTCGAGGAGAGCTCGGGGCAGATCATCCGCAACGCCGCCTCCTGGGGAATGGACCTGGAGAGCCCCCGTCGCGAGGGCAGGCTGCAGATCATCTCCCGCTACTCCGAGCGCATGGGGCTGGAGGATCTTCTGGTCGCCGTCCAGAGCGACATCGAACGCCATGCACCGCAACGGGTGGTCATCGACAGTCTGACCGCGCTGGAGCACAGCACCCCGCGCACCGCCCTGCGGCACTGGCTGGTCGGGCTCGCCACGACCCTGAAGACTCAGCGGATCGGCGCGATGATCACCACCACCTCGACGGAGGTGATGGGCCTGCGGACCGCCACCGGCGCCGAGTTGTCCACCCTCAGCGACGTGATCGTCCTGCTGCGCTACGTCGAGATCGACGGGCAGCTGCGCCGCGCGCTCGCCGTGCTGAAGTCCCGCGGCACCGGACACGACCCGAACCTGTACGAGTTCGAGATCCGCGACGGGGGGATGCGCCTCCTGGAGCCGATCCGCGGCGTCCACGGGATTCTCGGTGGCACCTCCGGGCTCGACCTGGGTGCCGGAAGCGGTCCGGGGGAACCGTGATGGCCGGCCCGCGGCGAAAGCGAACCTCCCGCAAGGATCCCCCGTGCAACGCACCACGCAATGCTGCACAGGACCCCGTGCAGAACACCGCCCAGGACCTACCGCGGGACACCCCGCCGGTGCCCGAGCCTGCCATCCGCCAGCTCATCTCCGACAACGCCGACGGCATCCTCGTCGTCCACCCCGGGGGTGTCGTCCTGTTCGCCAACGCGGCCGCGTCGCGCCTGCTGCGCCCGCAGGGCTCCCCCCTGGTCGGTACCGAGTTCGGTCACCCCGCGGTGGCGGGAGAGGTCACCGAGATCGACCTTCCGGCGACCGGGCGCGTCGCCGAGATGCGCGTCTCCACCATCAACTGGGAGGGCGCCCCCGCACGGCTGGCGTCGTTGCGCGAGATCACCGAGCGACGACTGGCGGAACGCTCCCGGCAGCAGCTCGCGGCGATCGTCGAGGCGTCCGGCGACGCCATCATCGGCCTCGACGCGCAGGGGAACATCGAGACCTGGAACGCCGGCGCCGAACAGCTGTACGGCTACACCCGTTCGGAGATGCTCGGGCGCCCGGTGCTCACCCTCGCCGCCCCGGACACCGTCACGGCACGGCGCACCGCCCTGCACCGGCTGCTGGACACCGGCCGCGGCGAACAGGTCGAGACCCGCGACCGACGCCGGGACGGCAGCTTGGTGGAGGTCTCGGTGACCAGCTCACCGATCCGTGACGTGGGCGGCCGGGTGGTGGGAATGGCCTGCGTCGCCCGGGACATCGGCGAGCAGAAGCGGGTGGAGCGCGAACTCACGTTCCTGGCCGACCACGACCCGCTCACGGGTCTGTTGAACCGGCGACGGCTGAGCAACGAACTGGCCCACCAGTGCGCCCTGGCCGCCCGGTACGGCGACGCCAGCGCCCTGTTGCTGGGGGACATCGACCGGTTCAAGGAGGTCAACGACTCCTGGGGGCACCAGGCAGGCGACGAGGTGATCAGGCGGGTGGCGGACGCGATCACCGAGCGGCTGCGGGACACCGACGTCGCCGCGCGGCTCGGCGGCGACGAGTTCGCCGTCCTGCTGCCACGCACCGACCGCGCCGGTGCGCAGCGGGCGGCGGAATCCCTGTGCCAGTCGGTGGAGGCGGTCGACGTCCCGTTCGCCGACGGCAGGATCAAGGTCAGGATCAGCTTCGGGATCGCCATCCTGGAGGGACAGGCGATCTCGCCGGAGCAGGCGCTGGCCACCGCCGACCTGGCCATGTACGAGGCGAAACGCGAGGGGAACCGCCGGGTGGTGGCCCTGGACACCGGGCTCGGACCCGAGCACATCGCCGAGGACCTCGCCGTCACCGGGCAACTGCACTCCGCGCTGGCCGAGCAGAGGTTCGAACTCCACGCCCAGCCCGTCGTCCACCTGGCCACCGGCGCCGTCAGCCAGTTCGAGCTCCTGCTGCGCCTGCACCAGGACGGTCAACTCCTCCTGCCCGAGGCGTTCCTGGGCGCGGCCGAGCGCTCCGACGTGATCCGCGACCTCGACCGCTGGGTCGTCGAACGCGCCCTGGACCTGACCGACCGGCGCGGTGACGACGGCCCCACCTTCACGGTCAATCTCAGCGCCGCCGCGATCGGGGACGGCGACCTGCTGGACCTCATCAGCCACGGGATCCGCGATCGGGGCCTCGCGCCCGGAGCGCTGAACGTCGAGCTGCGAGAGTCGGCCGCCGTCGGCCAGTTGGAGGCGACCCGCCACTTCGTCGAGGGGCTGCACCGGGCCCGGTGCTCGGTCTCGCTCGACGACTTCGGCTCGGGGCTCGGGTCCTTCCACGAGCTCAGATACCTCCCCGTCGACTCTCTGAAGATCGACGGCGGCCTCGTCCACCGGATGCCCCACAGCACCGTCGACCAGCTGGTCGTCAAGGCGATCGCCGACGTGGCCCGCGGACTGGGACAGCAGATGGTCGCCAAGCACGTCGACTCGGACCGGGCACTGGCGCTCCTGCGGGAGTACGGCGTCGAGTACGGTCAGGGGTTCCGGCTCGGCAGGCCGCGGCCGCTGGAGGTCCCCGATCGGACCAGCGATCCTGACTAAGCGCTTGCTTACCCTGTGGTAGCGGGATAGCCTTGCCCGCACGGTGCTCTCGTGCCGACCAGTGATCCTCGCCGGCGGGGATCCGCGCCGCCCGGGAAGGCGAAGTGTCCATCGACGTCAGCGATCCGTGGGGTGCCCTGCAGCCGGCGGCGTCCCGGCGGATGGTCCTGGCCGCGATCGACGCCTTCGCCGAGCACGGCTACCACGCGACCACCACCCGGGACATCGCGGGCCGGGCGGGCCTGTCCCCCGCCGCCCTCTACGTGCACTACCCGTCCAAGGGCGCCCTGCTGGCCGAGATCAGCCGGACCGGGCACGAGGCGGCGCTGGCCCTGGTCCGGCGGTCGCTGCAGGAGGCGGGGACCGATCCGGTGGCCCGGCTGCGGGCGGTCGTCACCGACTTCGTGATCTGGCACGCCGAGCACCACCGGGTGGCCCGGGTCGTGCAGTACGAGCTGGCTGCCCTGCCCGAGGAGGCCGCCTCGGAGGTCACCGAGCTGCGGCGGCGGATCGAGGGACTGGTCGAGGCGGAGATCGTGGCCGGGGTGGCCGCCGGGCGGATGAGCGTCCCGCAGCCACGACCGGTCGCCCGGGCCATTCTCTCCCTGTGCGTGGACGTGTCCCGCTGGTACGACCCGCGCGGACGGGACCGTTCCGGCGAACTAGCCGCGCTGTACGCCGAACTGGCCACCCGGATGGTCGGCGCGGACAGTCCCGCACCGCCGCCACCGGCCCCCGCGGGATGACCACCCACCCGACCCGCACCCGCCCGACCCGCACCGCCGGGCCCGGCAGCCGGCACGCCACGGCCGGCGGACCGCCGCCGGTCACGTCCCGCCACCGAACTCTGCACCAGAATGGGGCGCCGTGAGCGAGCGCAGCGAGCGAACCGACCAGCAGGGCGCGGGGTTCGCGGCGGCGACGAGCCCCAGCGAGGAGACGCCGTGAGCCAGCCAGACACCGACACCGAGCCCGTCCCCGAGGATGCCCGCCACGCGCCCCCGCAGCCGTCCCCCAGCGAGGCGGAGGCTCTCGCCGGGCTGCTCGCGGTCCTGGACCTCAAGCCCGAGGGGTCGGCCGAGTCGGGGGACGTCTTCGTCGGGCAGAGCCAGCCGCAGCCGTTCGGCCGGGTCTACGGCGGCCAGGTGCTCTCCCAGGCCCTGGCCGCCGCCCAGCGGACGGTCGACCCGGACCGTCCGGTGCACTCGCTGCACGGCTACTTCCTGCGGGCCGGGGACTCCAGTGAGCCGATCACCTTCGCCGTGGAACGGCTGCGCGACGGGCGGTCGTTCTCGGCCCGGCGGACCCAGGCCCTGCAGTTCGGCCGGCCGATCCTGTCGATGATCGTGTCCTTCCAGCAGCCGTCCGCGGGGCTGGACCACCAGGAGCCGATGCCCGAGGTCCCCGACCCCGAGAGCCTGCCCACCCTGAGCGAGCGGTACGGCCACCTCGACGAGCCGGTCGCCCGGTACTGGCTGCGTCAGCGCCCGATCGACCTGCGCCACGTCGATCCGCCGGTGTTCCTCGAGCCGGCGGCGCACCGGGCCCCACGGCAGTGCGTGTGGATGCGCGCGGTCGGGCCGCTTCCGGACGACCCGGCCCTGCACGCCGCCGTCCTCGCCTACACCAGCGACTACCTGATGCTGGAACCCGTCCTGCGGGCCCACGGGCGGACCTTCTCCCAACTCGGACTCAAGATGGCCAGCCTGGACCACGCGATGTGGTGGCACCGGCCGGCCCGGGCGGACGAGTGGATGCTGTTCGTCCAGGACAGCCCGTCGGCGTCCGGGTCGCGCGGGCTGGGCCTGTGCCGGGTGTTCAGCCGGGACGGCCGCCTGCTGTGCTCCGTGGCGCAGGAGGGCATGTTCCGGGTCCCTCCCGGCGCGTGACGCCGGACCGGGCCGGCTGGATCGGGCGGTCCACGACGGTGTCCGCCCGGCTGGATCCGGCCCGGGCAGACCGTCTCAACGCCACCCTCGACCGCGAGCCGGGCCGGTCCGGGGCACGCGCGGGCCGAACGGACAGGCCTTGCCCTCGCCTGGACGGATTACTTTCTCCTGGTGGATCTTCGCGTGAGGATCGGCACATCACGCGCACTGGCCCGGCCAGGCACACCCGCCCGGCCGGGCACCCCGGCGGTCAGGCGCGCCGGCCCGGCCGGGACGGGGGCGGGACGGGCAGGTGTCCGGACTGCAGGGCCGTGAGGATGGCGTCCCGGGCGGCGGCCGCCCGGCGCGGGTCGGCGTCACCCTCGCTGACCACCCCGACCCGCAGCCCAGCCGCGGATCCGGCCGCCGGGGTGAGTGCGGTCCCCCGGCGGGACTCGTCGGCCCGCACGCAGAACAGCCGGGCGGCCTCCGCCTCGGCGGTGACCAGGGCGTTCACCTGCGGGTCGTTCGTGGCGGCGACGGCGTACCAGGCTCCGTGCAGGTCCCCGGGCCGGTAGCCGCGGGCCAGCCACCGCAGCCGCCCGGCGTCGGCCTGCTCCCGCAGCGGGGCGGCCGCCTCCGGGGCGATCACCACGACCTGCGCACCTGCCGCGAGCAGTCGGTGCACCCGGCGCAGCGCGACCGCCCCGCCGCCGACGACGACCACCCGCCGCCCGGCCAGCAGCAGTCCCGCCAGATACACCTCGGCCCGCGGATGCGCGCCCGGCTCGGTCATCGCCCAGTCCTGCTCGTCATCGCTCGACCCTGTCGTCATCGCTCGACCCTGCTCGTCATCGCTCAGTCCTGCTTGTCGGTGACCCCAGCGGCGTCGAAGGTGGCCATCTCGCGCAGCGCGCGGACGGCGGACTGCACCAGCGGCAGGGCGAGCAGCGCGCCGGTCCCCTCCCCCAGCCGCAACTGCAGGTCCACCAGGGGCGTGAGCCCGAGGCGTTCCAGGGCCACCGCATGGCCGGGCTCGACGCTGCGGTGCCCGGCCACGCAGGCGTCCACCGCGGCGGGAGCGAGCGCCTGCGCGACCAGGGCGGCCGAGCCGGCGATCACCCCGTCCAGGACGACCGGGGTCCGGCGCGCGGCGGCCCCGAGGACGAACCCTGCCAGCGCGGCATGTTCCAGGCCGCCGAGCGCGGCGAGCACACCGACCGGATCCGCCGGGTCGGGACGGTGCAGGCGCAGCGCCTCGGCCACGACGTCCACCTTCAGCTGCCAGGTCTGCGCGTCGACGCCGGTGCCGCGGCCGGTGACCCGCGCCGGCTCGGCTCCGGTGAAGGCGGAGATCAGGGCGGCCGACGCAGTGGTGTTGGCGATCCCCATGTCCCCGGTGAGCAGGCAGCGGTACCCCTGGTCGACCAGGTCGACGGCCACCTGGATCCCGGCCTCCAGACCGGCGACGGCCTCGTCGGCGGTCATCGCGGGCCCGGTGGACAGGTCGGCGGTGCCGGGCCGGATCCGCCGGTCCCAGAACACCCGGCCCGGTGCGGGCTCGCCCGGTAGGCCGGGGACCGGGGTGGCGACCCCGACGTCCACCACGACCACCTGGGCGCCGACCTGGGCGGCCAGGGCGTTCACCGCGGCACCGCCGGCCAGGAAGTTGGCCACCATCTGCGCGGTGACCTCCTGCGGCCAGGGGCTCACCCCGCGCGCGTGCACCCCGTGATCGGCCGCGAAGACGGCGACGGCGGCCGGTTCGGGCAGCGGCGGCGGGCAGGTCCCGGCCAGTCCGGCCAGCCGCACCGAGACGTCCTCCAGGATGCCCAGCGACCCGCTGGGCTTGGTCAGCCGCTCCTGACGTTGCCGAGCCAGGAACACGGCGTCGGCGGCGGCCGGTCCGATCCCGGCCAGGGTCTCGCGCAGTAGTTCGCCCGTCATCCGTACCTCCCCGGGCCCGCGCCGCGTTCGCGGACGCACCGGGAGGCGACGCTACCCCCGCCCCCACCGGGACACACCGGGCCCTCCGGACGATCGCGTGCGGCCCCGGTGCTGTACAAGTCGGACGGGCTTCAGACCGCCCGGCCGGCCGCCGACATTCCCTCGTGGGCCGGCGGGACGCCGGGCGGGGCTGCTGACGCGGAGGACATGTGGGACGGGCGACACCGCCGCAGTCGTCTGCGCAGGCGGCCGGCCGGGATCCCACCGACCGTCCCGCCCCGCGGCGCAGCCGGCTCCCCGCGGTGCTGCAGACCACCTCCGCCCTGTCCACCCCGGACTTCATGGCGACCACCGGCGGCGTGCTCATGGTCGCCGCCAGCCTGCTGGTGCTCCTGATGTCGTTCCTGTCGTTCCCGGGGGCCGCGGACCTGGCGGGGCTGCGCTGGGTGATCCTCACGGGGATGACCGGCGGGGCCGTCCTGCTCGTGATCGGCGCGCGGCTGCCGGTCTGGTCCTACCACCTCTTCGTGTTCGGCAGCATCGGGCTGATCACGCTCGGGATACGGTTCACCGTGGCGCCGCCCGCCGGGCTGGCGATGGCCACGCTGTACATGTTCATCGCGGTGGACAGCTTCCTGTTCTTCCCGTGGTGGCAGGCGGCCACCCACCTGGTCACCGCACAGGTCTGCGCGGTGGTCGCGCTGAGCCGGCTCGGCCCGGACGGGGTGGTCCCGTCGGTGATGCTGTGCGGGGTGCTGGGCGTGGTCGGGGTGGTGGTCGGCGGGCTGACCCGGGCCGCCGCCGCCGCGGAGGTCGACCCGCTGACGGGGCTGCCGAACCGGCGCGGCTTCGACCGCGAACTGGCCCGGGTGCTGACCCGGGCGGAGCGGGCCCGGACCGCCGTCTGCCTGGCCCTGATCGACGTCGACGACTTCAAGGCGATCAACGACCTGGGCGGACACACGGCCGGGGACCGGTTGCTGCGGGAGACCGCTGCGGCCTGGGGCGGGCGGGTCCCGGCGGGCGCATGCCTGGCCCGCTACGGCGGTGACGAGTTCGCCCTGCTGCTGCCCGGCCAGGACGTCGCGGAGGCTGTCGTCGTGGTGGACGGCCTGCGCGCGCTGATGCCGTCCCGGCGGACCTGTTCGGCCGGAGTGGCCGCCTGGGAACCGGGGGACACCGCCTCGCTACTGGTGAACCGGGCCGACGCCCTGCTGTACCAGTCCAAGCGGGCCGGCCGGAACCGGACCACCGCCCACCTGCACACCGGCCTGGCACTCACCCGGCTGCGGGAGGCCCTGCAGCATCAGCAGTTGCGGGCGGTGTACCAGCCGATCGTCGAACTGGGCAGCGGGCGGCTGACCGGGGTGGAGGCCCTGGTGCGCTGGCTGCACCCGGAACGCGGCTGGCTGGCCCCGGTCGAGTTCATCCCGCTGGCCGAGGAGAGCGGGCTGATCGAGGAGATCGACCGGTGGATGCTGCGGGAGGCCTGTGCCCAGGCGGTGCAGTGGGTCCGCAACGGTGTGCTGGACAAGGTCACCGTGAACGTCTCCGGGCGGGACCTGATCAACACCGAATACGTGCAGGGGGTCTCGGCGATCCTGGCCGACACCGGGCTGCCGGCCCGGCACCTGGTCCTGGAGATCACCGAGACCACCCTCGACGCGGACACCGCCGACGTCGTGCAGACGCTGCGGGAACTGCAGGGGATGGGCGTGCGGATCGCCATCGACGACTTCGGCACCGGGTTCTCCAGCCTGAGCCGGCTGGACAGGCTCCCGGTGGACATCCTCAAGATCGACCGGTCCTTCGTCTCCGCCCTGCAGGACGGCTACGGGGACGCCCCGCTCGTGGCGGCCGTGGTGGCGCTCGGGCACGCCCTCGGACTGACCCTGGTCGCGGAGGGCATCGAGGACGTGCACCAGCGGGAGAGGCTGGCCGAGCTGGGCTGCGACGAGGGCCAGGGCTACCTGTTCGGACGCCCGATGCCCCCGGACCTGGTCGGCCGGCTCAGGCTGCCCGCCCTGCCGATCCCCCGCCCGCGGACGCATCACCCGGCGGGCGTCGAAGGCGGCTGACCGGGCACGTTCCGGACAGCACTCTCCTGGCGCGACACGTCCTGATCGATTCGCCTCAACCGCGTCACGACGGTCGCCGACACTCCGGGGGACAGCCGCCGTCGCGCCGAAACGGGCCAGGTCATGACCTATCTCCCGCGTCACCGTGTCCGCAGGATCCCGTTGGCCGGCGTGCTCGCCGTACTGGCGGTGCTCACCGCTGCCGCCCTCCCCGCCCGGGCTGCCGAGACCCCCTCCGAGGCCGCCCGCACGATGCCGCACCTGAAGTTCGTCTGCCCGGCGGCGATCGGTGACCACCGGTTCGCGGGCATCCTGCCGGACGGCCCGCGTCAGGAGCAGTGCTTCTACGAGGATGCCAAGGGGTCCAACTTCGCGGTCGGCGCCTCCTGGGTGACCGAGACCAACCGGCCCGGCGACAGCAACGCCGTCTGCCCCGCCGAGGAACGCACGGCCTGGCACCAGGGGGACTCCACGGGCCTGCACCTGGAACGGTCCAGCTCCGAGCGCCGGGCGCACGGGTACATCTTCCTGAACCTGTACTGGCCCAACCCGGAGAAGCTGGCCCGGCAGACCGCCCTGCTGCCGCAGTCCGAGGCGCTCGGCGACCGGATGCTCGCAGCGGCCGAGAAGCTCGCCCAGCCGTGCGTCGAAGCCACGCCCACGCAGACCGCCGACCCCACGGACTCCGCGCAGCCAACCGTTCCGGACGACTCCACCTCCCCGACCACCTCTCCCGAACCGTCCGGATCCGCCACCGAGACCGCGGACCGGCCGCTGTGCACGGCCATCGAGGGCCGGCTGACGGACAACGGCGGCCACCCGGTCGCGAACCTCGCCGTCCGCCTGTACGTCAGGGGTTCGCCCCCGGCCGACACCGCGACCGACGCCGAGGGCACCTTCCGGTTCACCGACCTGCCGGACACCCCGCAGAGCAGGGCGGACGACGGGGCTCAGCTGCGGGTGACCGTCCAGGACACCACCGGCCTGTGGCGCCTGTACGCGGGCGAGGACCTGGCGATGCTCGACACGGAGCCGTTCGCCCTCACCCGGTCACAGGGATGCCGCCACGACCTCACGACGTCCTCGCTGGCAGGCTTCACGTCGGCGAACCCTTCCAGCAGCCAGAAGTGGGCTGCGCTGTGGTCCATCGTCTCCACCACCCGCTACGCGCTGGGGTACCTGCGCTCGGCGCTGGGCGTCAGCCTCAAGAACGTGCCGTTCGAGATCCACGCCTGGTGCCCGCCGTCGCTGAGTTCCACCTGCACGGCGACCAAGGAGGGGGCCTTCACCGACGAGCGTCGGCCGACCGAGGCGGACCTGCGGGCGGGTGTGGGGGTGTCGGGGCACGTGCCCTACGTCGCGCTCACCGCGCTGCGCTCCGACAAGCAGGCGAGCAGGGTTCCGGGCGACTGCATCTACCACGAGCTCGGCCACCTGCTGCAGCTCGACCTCGCCGGTGGCATGGGCCGGATGCACGCCCGGGGTCAGGACAACCACGCCGGGTACAAGAACCCCTCGAGCAACGACTCGTGGATGGAGGGGTTCGCCAACTGGTTCGCGATCACCGTCCGGCAGACGCAGGGGCGGTGGAAGCCCTACTACGAGTGGACCTCCGGCGGGCGGCGCGACACGGAGAAGGACACCCGGGCCTGGGACGCCAACGGCAAGGACGAGGAGTGGGCCGTCGCGGGCCTGCTCACCGACTTGGTCGACCGCGGCTCCGGGACCGCCGAGCAGGGGCAGCCGCTGCAGTTCAGCATCACGGGCCAAGGAGCCAAGCGGCTGATCCGGGGGACGGCCGGCCAGGCTGTGCCCGCCGACCACACCGTGGTGGTCGAACTCTACGACGGCACCGGCAAGCGCATCGCCAGCGACGACGCCCACGTCCTCCCGGACGGCCTGTTCTTCGACGTCCCCCTGAGGCGTTTCGCCGAGGTGAAGGTGTTCCTCCGCCCGGCCTCGTCGGGCACCGGTCGCCAGGACGACGACCCGTTCGCGCTGTCGCCCCGCAGGGTCCTCGAGCTGATCACCAGCCCACCCGACATCGGGACCCGCGGGGGTCGCACGAAGCACTCGTCCGTGGTGTTCGACGTCGCCGAACTGCACTCGGTGCTGCGGGCGAACCTGCCTGCCAAGGACGTGGACGCCCTGTTCGTGGCGCACGGCTTCCACGAGAACCTTCGGAACGAGAACACCTACGTCAAGGGCGCGGCGATCGGCCGGACCACCCACCCCCCGTTCGACCCCAGGACCCGGCCCCGGTACGACCCCGAGATCACGCCCGCCCGCTGGGTCACGGTGAACACCCAGGGCCGGCAGGCGACGGTGATCGTCTTCCCGGAGGACGGCACGCCCTACGCCACGACCCCTGACGCCGCGGGCCGGGTGCCGGTCATGGTTCCCGGCTCCCTGGACTCCCGCGTCGGCGTGCTCACGCTGGCTGCCGGCAGTCAGCCGGCCGTCGACGTGATCGAGAGCGCGACGTTCTGGCCGGAGGCAGCCAGACACGACGGAGCGTTCCTCACGCTGCAGCCCACGCTCGAACCGCTCGCCGCCACCACGCACGGCGGCGGCCACCGCTGGGACCGGCTCCCGGTGATCGGCGCCGGAGCGGCCCTGATCGCCTTCGCGGCGGGAACCGCCCTGATCGGCGCGCTCCACCGGCGCCGCCGCCGCAACGCCACCGGGCCGATGGGCGCGGGCCCCGGCACACAAGGCTGACCTGCCGACCCGGCCTGCCCGGCCAGACGCCGCCGGCCCGCCCCTGCCCGGAGACAGGCAGGGGCGGGCCGGGAGGCGGCAGGTCGGCTGAGGATCAGTCGCGGGTGAGCTTGCGGTAGGTGACACGGTGCGGCCGGGCCGCCTCAATGCCGAGCCGGGCGACCTTGTTCTCCTCGTAGCCGGCGAAGTTGCCCTCGAACCAGAACCACTTCGCCGGGCTCTCCTCGTCGCCCTCGTAGGCGAGGATGTGCGTCGCCACCCGGTCCAGGAACCACCGGTCGTGGCTGACCACCACGGCGCAGCCGGGGAATTCCAGCAGCGCGTTCTCCAGCGAGCCGAGGGTCTCGACGTCGAGGTCGTTGGTCGGCTCGTCGAGCAGCAGCAGGTTGCCGCCCAGCTTGAGGGTGAGCGCCAGGTTCAGGCGGTTGCGCTCGCCGCCGGACAGCACGCCGGACGGCTTCTGCTGGTCCGGGCCCTTGAACCCGAACGCGGACACATAGGCGCGGGAAGGCATTTCGACCTGGCCGACCTTGATGTGGTCCAGCCCGTCGGAGACGGTCTCCCAGACGTTCTTCTTCGGGTCCAGGCCGCCCCGGGTCTGGTCCACGTACGAGATCTTGACCGTCTCGCCGACCTTCAGCTCCCCGGAGTCCAACGACTCCAGCCCGACGATCGTCTTGAACAGGGTGGTCTTGCCGACGCCGTTCGGGCCGATGACGCCGACGATCCCGTTGCGCGGCAACGAGAACGAGAGGTTCTCGATCAGCTGCCGGTCACCGAAGCCCTTGCACAGGTCCTTCGCCTCGATGACGATGTTGCCCAGCCGCGGGCCCGGCGGGATCTGGATCTCCTCGAAGTCGAGCTTGCGGGTCCGCTCGGCCTCGGCCGCCATCTCCTCGTAGCGGGCGAGGCGGGACTTGCTCTTGGTCTGCCGGCCCTTGGCGTTCTGCCGGACCCAGTCCAGTTCGTCCTTCAGCCGCTTGGCGAGCTTGGCGTCCTTCTTGCCCTGGACCTGCAGACGTTCCTGCTTCTTCTCCAGGTAGGTGGAGTAGTTGCCCTCATAGGGGTACGCGCGGCCGCGGTCGAGCTCGAGGATCCACTGCGCGACATTGTCGAGGAAGTACCGGTCGTGGGTGACCGCGAGCACGGCACCCGCATAGGAGGCGAGGTGCTGCTCCAGCCACTGCACGCTCTCGGCGTCCAGGTGGTTGGTCGGCTCGTCGAGGAGCAGCAGGTCCGGCTTGCTCAGCAGCAGCTTGCACAGGGCGACCCGGCGGCGCTCACCACCGGAGAGCACCTTGACGTCGGCGTCGCCGGGCGGGCAGCGCAGGGCGTCCATCGCCTGCTCCAGCTGGGCGTCGAGATCCCAGGCGTCGGCGTGGTCGATGTCCTCCTGGAGGCGCCCCATCTCCTCCATCAGCTCATCGGAGTAGTCGACCGCCATCTTCTCGGCGATCTCGTTGTACCGGTCGAGCTTGACCTTGATCTCGCCGAGGCCCTCCTCGACGTTGCCGAGGACGGTCTTCTCCTCGTTCAGCGGAGGTTCCTGCTGCAGGATGCCCACGGAGTACCCGGGCGACAGGAAGGCGTCCCCGTTCGACGGGGTGTCGAGCCCGGCCATGATCTTGAGCACGGTCGACTTGCCGGCCCCGTTCGGGCCGACGACGCCGATCTTCGCGCCCGGGTAGAACATGATCGTCACGTCGTCGAGGATGACCTTGTCGCCGTGCGCCTTGCGGGCCTTGCGCATGGTGTAAATGAATTCCGCCACGCCCGTCAGGCTACCGGCTGGCCGGGAGTCCGCCGACCACGGTGCGGGCCGGCCGGCAACCCTGGTGACCGCAGTGGTCCGCAGGCGCGGCGACGAGGGCAGGGCTGACTCAGCGGACCCCGATCCCTCACGTCCGGGTCACGAACGTGATCCCTCACGTCCGGGTCACGAACGTCCGGGTCCAGGGGCCGCCGGAGTCCAGGGGAAGGCTGGAGGCCGGCGTTCCAGGAAGGCGGCGATCCCCTCGGCGGTCTCGCCGCTGTCCCGCGCCGCCCGCTCCCAGCACCGTTCCCGCTCGGCCAGGGGCTGGCCCGCCGCGGCCAGGTCGATGACCTCCTTGGCGGCCTGCAGGGTGAGCCGGGACCGGGTGGCGAGGGTGCTGGTGAGCTGCTGCACCCGAGCGGGCAGCTCCGCCGCGGGATGCACCTCGTCGACCAGGCCGATCCGCAGGGCGTGCGCGGCGTCGACGAGGTCGGCGGTGAACAGCAGCAGCTTGGCACTGGCCGGGCCGATCAGAGCGGTCAGCCGGCGCAGGCTCGACGCCGGGTAGACGATCCCCAGTTTGGCCGGGGTGATCGCGAAACGGGCCCGCTCGGTGGCCAGCCGCAGGTCGCAGGCCACGGCGAGCTGACAGCCGCCGCCGATGCAGAAGCCGTCGACGACCGCGATCGTCGGTTTGCCGAACCGCAGCAGCGCCGCCTCGGCCCGGCCGACCACGTCCTCGCCGGATTCGTCGCCCGCAAGGGTCTCACCGGCGCCGGCCCCGGCGTCCGTCCCGGCTCCCCCGCCCACGCCCGTGCCCGATCCGGCGCTGCTCCCCCCGGCACCGCCCGCCACCCCGACACCCGCAGGTCCGGCCGCACCGGCCCGCATCGAGGTGAGCTGGGAGATGTCAGCCCCGGCGCAGAAGGTCTCGCCGCGACCGGTGAGCACCACCGAGTGCACGGTGGCGTCGGCGGCCAGCACGTCGAGCAGGCCCGGCAGGCCGCGCCACATCCCCGCGGTCATCGCGTTCTTCTTCGCGGGGTGATCGATGACGATCCAGCCGGTGTGGCCGCGGACCTCCGCCCACAGCGTGCCCTCGACCTGGGGTTCGGGCATGGCGCGGCACTCCTCCGTCGAGCGTCGGGCACCGGGAGGGCTCCGGTGCGGGTTCCGCACCAGGCGGCCCCCCAACGGTAGCCAGCGGGCCCCGCGCCAAGGCGCCCGGTCCACCCGGGAACGGCCGGCCCCGGCACACTGCGGCCCCACCCGCCGCCGCCCGGTCCACCCCGGCAACCACCGGCCCCGGCGCCCTTTACCCCAATGGCGGGCGCCCGTCTCCTCGACCCGCCGCGCGCCCACGATGAAAGCGTTTGTAGTCTGGGGAACCGTGACCCCGAACACGTCCGGCGACGTCCCGGCGAGCATCCCCGGCACGAGCGGCATCCCGCCGGTGTCGGCCCCCGGACCCTCCCGCCCGGTCCGCCCGCGCCGCGCCGACGACCGCTGGTGGCGCGACGCCGTCACCTACCAGATCTACGTGCGCAGCTTCGCGGACGGCAACGGCGACGGGCTGGGCGACCTCGCCGGGATCCGCAGCCGCCTGCCCCATGTGGCAGGCCTGGGCGTGGACGCCATCTGGGTGAACCCCTGGTACCCGTCACCGCAGGCGGACGGCGGCTATGACGTCGCGGACTACCGGGACATCGACCCCGCGTTCGGCACGCTCGACGAGGCCCGCGCGCTGATCGACGAGGCCCATGCCCTCGGCCTTCGCGTGCTCCTGGACATCGTCCCGAACCACACCTCCGACGAGCACCCGTGGTTCGCGGCGGCGGTCGCGGCCGGACCGGGCTCACCCGAACGCGACCGCTATGTCTTCCGGCCGGGTACCGGACCAGGCGGGCAGCGGCCGCCGAACGACTGGCGCTCGGTGTTCGGGGGCCGGGCCTGGCAACAGGTCACCGAGCCGGACGGCAGCCCCGGCGAGTGGTACCTGCACCTGTTCGACGTCCGGCAACCGGATCTCAACTGGGAGAACCCGGAGGTCCACCAGGAGTTCCTGGACATCCTGCGGTTCTGGTTCGACCTCGGGGCCGACGGCTTCCGGATCGACGTCGCCCACGGCATGATCAAGGACCCGTCACTGCCCGACCTCGGCATCGACGACGAGGTGATCATGGGCCCGCCGGACCGGGACGACCACCCGCACTGGGACCGCCCCGGCGTCCACGAGATCTATCGCGAATGGCGCAAGCTCGCCGACAGCTACGACCCCCCGAAGGTGTACGTCGGGGAGGCCTGGGTGTCCTCGGCGGAACGCCTGTCGCGGTACGTGCGCCCCGACGAGCTGCACACCGCGTTCGACTTCGACTTCGTCCGGGCGAGCTGGGACGCCGCGGACCTGCGCCGGACGGCGACCTCGTCGCTGCGGGCCCACCAGGCGGTCGGCGCCCCGGTGATGTGGGTGCTGTCCAACCACGACATCACCCGGCACGTCACCCGGTACGGGCGCCCGCAGGCCGCGCGCAGCCGTGATCCGCTGCACGGTTCCCGCAACGGCCACGTGGACGCCGCCCTCGGCCGGCGTCGGGCCCGGGCCGCTCTGCTGCTGGAGCTGGCCCTGCCGGGCGGGGTGTACCTGTACCAGGGCGAGGAACTGGGTCTGGAGGAGGTCGAGGACCTTCCGGAGGAGCTCCTGCAGGACCCGACCTGGCACCGGTCCGGGCACACCGAGCGCGGCCGCGACGGCTGCCGGGTCCCCCTGCCGTGGACCTCGCACGGGACGTCGCTGGGCTTCGGGTCCGCCGGGACGTGGCTTCCGCAGCCGGCCGGCTGGGCGGACCTGTCGGTGCAGGCCCAGGAGGCCGACCGGTCGTCGATGTTGTGGCTGTACCGGGAGGCGCTGTGGCGACGCGGCGAGGTCCCGGCGCTGTCGACGGCCGCGGGCGACGACCTCGGGTGGCTGGATCTCGGCCCGTCCGTGGTCGCGTTCGAGCGGGATCCGGGTTTCGCCTGCGTGGTCAACGTCGCGGGAGAGCCGGTCGCGCTGCCGGACGGGGAGATCGTCCTGGCCAGCGTCCCGGACGCGGTGAGCGGGACGGGGGCGGACCGCCGGCTCGCCGGGGACGCCGCCGTCTGGCTGTCCCGCTGACCGCCGGACGGCCCGACCGCCGGACGACCCCGACCGGTCAGGGCCGGATGACCGTCAGGCCCCGGAGCGGAGCCTGCGGGCACCGGCCCGTCCGGTGATCGCGGCCGCGGTCAGGCAGGCGACGGCCGACAGCCCGGCGGCGACCCGGCCGAGCCGGACCGCGCGGCGGACGTCGCCGACCGCCGGTGCACGCCCGTCCCCGAGCG
>DASTGO010000242.1:0-2158 GCA_035719045.1 Kineosporiaceae bacterium
GTCGCCCAGCGACGCCGCCGCCGACCACTGGGACCGGTCACGCGGGTCCACCGTGGTCCCCGCCCACGGCCAGGAGCCGCAGGACAACCGCCGCGCCATCGCAACAACCCTCAGGTCCCGCCACCAGCCACTCCCGCTGCCCTCGCCTTCGCCGCCGTCACCACCGATGTAGTTGTGGCGGGCGAAGCAGACCCCGACCGCGGGCCACCGACGCCCGGTGATCGTGTCCGCGGCCAGGGAGGGCCAGGTGGCCGCGTCGGCGTCCTCAGGCATCAGCCAGCCCGGCTCGTCACCCAGCTCGGTCTCGGCGCAGGCGTCGCACCAGGCGGTCAGCCACTGCTGCAGGCCGCGTACCTGGTCCTCGACCAGGTACGCGCCTTGACTCGGGTGGACGGTGACCGCGGCGAGCACAGTGGTGCCGCAGCCCTGGCAGGACGGCCGGCCCTCGACCAACCCCACATCGGTGGTGACGTCGTTCACCGGGTCACCTCCGGTGCCGACGGCAGGGCCAGCGGCTCGGCCAGGACGGCGTCGACGACGTCCTGATCGGTGGGGACGACGAAGGCCCGTACGCTCACTGTGCGTCCGGCCGGCGCCAGCGGCGGGGCCTGCTCGGCCCACGCGAACCGCGGGTCCCAGCCCGGCTGCAGCTGCCCGGTGTCCTTCCACTCCTGGTAGGCCTCGTCCTGGGCCCGGCCCGAGGCACGCTGGTCCGCCGCGAGCTTGACGACCGTGCCGACCAGGGCGGCCGTGAAGCCACCCGCAGCGATCACGAACAGGCTCACCGGGGCCCACCCCCCTGCTGGACGCGGACGAACAGCGACGCCAAGATCGCGATGTCGGCCAGCTCCCACGTCTCCTTGGCCCACGCCAGCAGAGCCCGGTCGGCCTTGCCCATGGGCAACCCGGCCGTGGCCTGGGCGAGCATCTCCACGACCTCCAGCTCCCCGGACACCCGCGGCTGCTCCTCAAGCGGGCCCTGCAGCGGGGTGCCCCACGGGGCACGGATCGCCCGAGGACGGCCAGCCACGCAATCCACCGACAGCCCGGTAGGAACGACATCCAGGCGCTGACCAGGGCGACTCACCCCAGCCACTACCAACTTCCGGGCCCGGTTCATGCCGCCACCACCACGGGCCCGGCCACGTCGGCAACAACGTCGGCGGTCAGCTGACCCCGGTGCCAGACCAGGTCATGGGCGTTGCCCAGGACTGCGGCCTCGGCCCGCGAGTCCACCGGGTCGAACGACACGTCAGGGCAACGAGGGCAAGACAGCAGGTAGCTCACGCCGCCACCCCCGCAGCGTCCCCACGACGACGGTGACGACGCAGCTCGGACCGCCGCTCGTCCTCGCTCGCCCCGCCCCACACGCCGTGGTCGGTCAGAGCCGGATGGGCCAGCGCGTACTCCCGGCACTCCTCCACCACCGGGCAGCCGGCACACACGGCCTTCGCCTCGGCGATCTGCTCCAGAGCCGGACCGCTGTCCCCAATCGGGAAGAACAGCTCCGGGTCCTCATCCAGACACGCACTGGCGTCACGCCAGTCAGTGCGCTTCTCCACCATGCTGGGCATAGGTCTGACCTCCTAGTCAGGTCGGATCAAGACCTCCGGTCGGTGGTCGCAACACCGACCGGAGGTCGCTTCCCTATGGAGGTTTGCAAAGTTCCCTAGGGAAATCAAGAGCCTCTCCATGCCGCTGTGTCCACGCAGGAGCCGAGGGGTACGGTCCTGCGGAAAGTTCTGTAGGGAACTTCCTTCCAGGGAGAGAGACGTGGGGATGACAGCCGGGAAGCGGGACGCCCGCTACCGGATCGCTGCCGCAGTCAGGTCAGCGATCGAGGCCGGGGAGTACCCGCCTGGCACCCGAGTCCCTGGCGAGAAGGAGCTCGCGGAGCAGTACGGGGTGTCCAAGATGACCGCCCGCGCCGCCCTGGACCTACTCAAGATCGAAGGCCTGATCGTCGCCCGACGGGGCAGCGGTACCCACGTGCGGGAATCGCGCCCCATCCACCGACGCGCTCTCCAGCGGCTTTCGGCAACGGTCTGGCAGGCAGGCCAATCCCTATGGGACGTCGAGACCGGCGGACGCACCTTCACGGTCGATCAACTGGAGATCGGCCAGGAAACGCCCACGGAGGACGTCGCCAGAGTCCTCG
>DASTGO010000243.1:0-11537 GCA_035719045.1 Kineosporiaceae bacterium
CCCGCGCCGGACCGTCGCCGGGCCGCGGCCGCCCGCGACGGATCCGCCCGCGGCAGGCGTACCAGGGCGCCGGGGAGGTTCGCGGTGCGGCGCGAGGGTTCGCGGTGCCGACGGGGCCGAGGCTGACATCGCGGGGGAGTCTAGGGAAGGCAAGGTAACGGACAGGTAACTCCAGTCGGTTGCCTAGCCTCTCACCAGGGCGGATATCACGGACGGCTACAGTCGGCGGATGCCACGACCCTGCCGGATCGGCCTGCAGTTGCCCGAGGTGGAACGCCCGGTGGGCTGGCCGGAGCTGTTCGCCATGGCCCGGGCCGCGGAGGCGGTCGGGTTCGACTCGCTCTGGCTGGGTGACCACCTGCTCTACGACCTGCCCGGCGGGGCGGTCCGCGGCCCGTGGGAGGTGTGGACCTCGCTGGCGGCGCTGGCGGCGGTCACCGAGCGGGTCGAACTGGGCCCGCTGGTCGCCTCGACCAGCTTCCACCCCCCGGCAATGCTGGCGAAGCAGGCGGCCACCGTCGACGCGATCTCCGGTGGCCGGCTGGTTCTCGGCCTGGGGGCGGGCTGGAACGAACGGGAGTACCGGGCGTTCGGCTTCCCCTTCGACCACCGGGTGTCCCGGTTCGAGGAGGCGTTCGGCCTGGTCCGGCGCCTGCTGCGCGGGGAGCGGGTGGACCATGACGGCGCCTACTACCGGGTCGAGGACTGCGTGGTGGATCCCGGGCCGGTTCGCCACGGCGGGCCCCCGCTGATGCTCGGTTCCATCGGCCCCCGCATGCTGCGGATCGGGTTGCCGCACGTGTCCGCCTGGAATGTCTGGTGGAGCGACTACGGGAACACCCCGCAGGGGTTCGCCGAGGTCCGTGCCCGGGTCGAGGCGGCGGCCGCCGAGGCGGGCCGTGGTCCGGGCGAGGTCGAGGCGACGGCGGCGGTGCTGGTCCGGTTGCCCGGTGGCACGGGGCGGCTGATGGGGGAGACCTACGACGCGCCGGTGCCGCCGGTCGAGGGAAGTCCGGAACGGATCGCCGAGCAGTTGGCCGCCATGGCCGTGGCGGGGGCGTCCCACCTGCAGCTGGTCGTGGACCCGATCACTCTGGAGTCGATCGAGCTGCTCGGTCGGGTACTGACCGTGCTCGACTCCTGACCGTCTGTGCCCGGTCTTGGAAGACGGCACGGGCCGTACCGGGCCTCGAACCTGCCTCCGGGGGAGCGGGTGGCGGCCGGCGCGGCGTTCCGGGACGGGTACGCGGCAGGAGCGAACGACGTGTGCGGCGGCGCAGCCCCAGCCGGTGCGACCGCCGGGCTCCGGTTTCCCCCGGTCGGCCCCCTCAATCCCCGTCGTTCCCCGCCGACAAAGCAGGGAAGGGACGGCGGAGGGCCGTCGCCGCCCGGTGTGGGCGGATCCGAGGAGTGCAGGCGGTTCCCAGAGGAGGCGCGGCGGCCCACCCAGCCGCGTTCGCGCCCGCCCGGTGGGCCCGGCCCAGGAAGGTGGTGCCCGTGCCCCGGCCAGCGACCGCCGCGGAGTCTCTCGGCCAGTTGCAGGTCAACGACCTGGTCCGGGTCAACATCGCCGGGCGCCCGGCCTGGGGGCGCGGCGAGGCGGCCGAGGAAGTCCACACGCGGATCGAGGACGTGATCGAGCGGTGCCCCGAGCACGGCCGGCGGTACGTCATCGCCGCACCTCGCTACAGCGGGGACGTCGAACTCCCCGAGCGGGGAACCACGTGCACCCTGGAGTGGCCCGGCCCGCACGGGATCTGGGTGCTGCCGGTGAGTTTCGTCGACGAGGAGTTCGCCCGGGAGGGGCTGCGGGTCTGGGTGGTCGAGGTGATCGCCCAGCCCCGGCAGAACGAACGGCGCTCGTTCTGCCGGGTGAACTGGGAGGTCCCGATGACGATCACGGGTCTGGCCCTGGAGGACCTGCGCCGCGGTGCGGCGTCCGCCGGGGGACCCACCATGGTGGCGGACAACCTGCCGGCCGCGCTCGCCGGACGGACCCGGAACATCAGCGAGGGCGGCGTGCGCTGTCTGACCCCCGGGCCGGCGCTGCCGGTCGGGCTCGGCGTCATCGTCGAACTGGACCTGTCCGGGGAGTCGTTCGCCCTCGGCGGCCGGGTGCTGTGGGTGCGGCCCACGGGGATGCACCCACTGGCATTCGATCTCGCGCTCTCGTTCGACGACCCCGGTCGGCACGGGGACCGGATGCGTCCGCTGCTGTTCGCCGAACAGTTGCGACTGCGCCGTGTCGGCCTGGAGTAGCGATCCGGGGTCGGGGCCCGCGGGGCACGGCACTTCCTCATGGGCGGACAGCCCTGCCGCCTGACTGGAGCGCAATCAGCGTTCTGGCCGGTCCGGTCAATTCCGGACCATCTGGCCGGCCGGAATGATGCCCCACCATCCGCGGCAATGACCGTCCAGGCGCACCGGTTGTCACAGGCCGCTCCTGTGACCCTCCGATGCGAAACATGTCCCTTAAGTGACGATCTTGACGCTTTGTACCGCCGGTGTTTCACTAGGGCAGGCCAATGGACTATTCGGCTCCGCAACAGCGCGGGGCTGGTCGCAATCCGTCGGTCATTCCTGTTCAGCCAAAACCACCACGAAGGGGGTTGGTGACCTTGTTCGAGGTCGTCGACGCGGTTCCGGACGAGGCCAGCCAGGCCTTCCTCTCCGCCCTTGAGGGGCAGAGTGGCTCGACGAGCGAGCCTTACATCTACACGTAGGAGATGCAGGGCCGTCCCTCATCATCCGGCACGGCCGGCCTGTCCTGCCCGTCCGCACGGGAGTCCGTGCGGGCGGGCAGTCTTGAAATCCGCCGCGTGATCCTCTCGCGCCGAACTGCCGGTTTTCCGGGATGAGGTACTCCATGGTGAACGAGCGGGTCACGCCCCGCCCCCTGGTGGTTTCCCTCCGCAAGTCAGGCACTCATCTCGTGAAAGAGATGATGGTCGCACTGGGGTACTCGCCATTCGGTGAAGTGTTCGCCGAGGCCGCCGACCGCCGTGTGCTGAAGCCGGAATGCGTCTGGCGGGCGGCCAGAATCGTCTATCCGCCGGAGGAACTCGCGGAGCTCGTTCGGTGCACCGATCCCGAGCAGGCCTCGGAGGCGCTGCGCAGAGCCCTGGCAGCACTCAACGAAATCTGGCGCGAACGTCTCGCCGTCCCATGGGTCGGCGGCGAGATGGTGGAACCGGAGATCCTCCGGCTGGCCGATCTGGTCCGGGCGCGGCACGCGAAGCTCCGTTTCTCGGACCTGCCCGACGGGATCTGCTGGATCCTGCACCAACTGCCCCTGGACCGGGCCGACGGGGACTTCGTCCGAGACTGGGTCGCGACCGGAGAACCTCGCGTCATCCTCAACTGCCGCGATCCCCGTGACGTCCTGCTGTCCATGGTGGAGTTCCTCTCCGACGACCGTCGGCGTCGCGTCGGCGGATTCCCCGAACACTTGGCGTACGCCGAGATCCTGCGGCCCATCGCCTCGCTGGAGGAGCGCCTGACCATTGCCCTGACCGATCCCTGCTTCCCCGGTGCCCGATCGTTCGAGGACGCCCTCTGGCTGCGCCGGCACCCCCGGGTCTGCACGGTCACCTTCGAGGATCTCGTCGGCCCTGCGGGCGGCGGCTCCGAACAGCGTCAGGTCGACGCCGTGCGGCGTGTCACGCAGTTCCTGGACCAGGACGTCGACCCACGGGTCGTGGCCGAGAAGATCTTCAATCGCGACTCGTTCACCTTCCGGTCCGGGCGCGTCGGACGGTGGCGCGAGGTGTTCACCTCCCGCCACATCGAGCTCTTCGAGCGACGCCACGGAGCCGTCCTGGACGCCTACCACTACGCCTGATCGGATCGGCGTGACCACCAGGTCCAGGTCCGCCCGTCCCCGGCGAACCGGCAGGCACGCGCCGTTCTGCTCGGTGCGGTGATGCTGGTGACGCTGCTCCAGGCCCTGGCGGGCGCGGCCGTGTAGTGCAGTCGTGATGACGCGGTTCTCATGGCGTGGCGATGCGGAGCACCTACTCGCGGTCTGGCTCCTGCATACGTGGTCCGTGCAGGGGTACGCCTCGCGCGAGGTGGTGGCGGGTTCGGGCGTGGTGTGGGGGTGCGGGGTGTGCGCTACCAGCCGTAGGAGTGTGCGGCACGGACAAGGAGATCGCGCCGGGTGCCGCGGCGCAGGGTGCGACCGTGGCCACGATCGCCCGGGACAAGATCAACGAACCGTTCTCGTGAAGCGTCGTCCCCGACAGTCGGAGGGCTCCGGTGTCTGATCAGGAGGAGCACCACGGACCAGCGGTGGAACACCTGGAGTGCCGCAGCTACCGCTTCCCGACTCCGCGGCCGGAGTCCGACGGGACCTTGACCTGGACGGCCACGGTCGCTGTCTGCGTGCTCGCGCGGGCCGGGGAGTGCACGGGCCTGGGCTGGACGTACAGCTCGGCGGCCGCCGAGGACCTGGTCCGAGAACATCTCCAGGACGCTGTGGTCGGCCATCCGGCCTGCGACGTCAGGGGTAGCTGGGAGCGGATGCGGCGGGCCCTGCGCAATCTCGGGATCAGGGGCCTGGGTGGCCAGGCGATCTCCGCGGTGGACATCGCCCTGTGGGACCTGGCGGCCCGGCTGTCCGGACGTTCGCTCGCCGGGATGCTGGGGACGTCGCGGGAGGCGGTGCCGGTCTACGGCAGCGGCGGGTTCACGTCGTTGGACGACGAGGAACTGGCTGAACAGGTGAGCGGCTGGCGGGCGGCCGGCTGCTCCGCGATGAAGATCAAAGTGGGGGAGGCCTGGGGGACCAGCGAGGACCGCGACCTGCGTCGCGTCGGTCAGTTGCGCGACCTGGCGGGCGACGGCACCGAACTGATGGTGGACGCCAACGGAGGCTACGACCGCGGGCAGGCGCGCCGGATGGGCGCCGCCTTCGACGACGCCGGCGTGAGGTGGTTCGAGGAGCCGGTCAGCAGTGACGACCTGGCCGGACTGTCGATCGTGCGGGGCTCGGTCCGCTGCGATGTCGCGGCCGGGGAGTACGCAGCCACCCGCTACGACGCGGCGGCCCTGTGCCCCGTCGTGGACTGCCTCCAGCTCGATGTCACCCGCTGCGGGGGGTACACCGGCTGGCTGGAGTGCGCCGCCGTCGCGGCCTCGGCCGGTCTGCAGGTCTCCGCGCACTGCGCGCCCGCCCTGCACGCGCCCGTCACCGCTGCGGTCCCGAACCTGCGGCACCTGGAGTGGTTCGCCGACCACGTGCGGCTGGAGCCCCTGCTCGTCGACGGAGTGCCCGCAGTGGCCGGGGGCATGATGACCGTCCCGACCGGGCCGGGTCACGGGATGACGCTGCGGGAGGACGCGGAGAGCTGGCGGATCACGGACGCCTGACATTCAGACATGCCCCGCAGCGAAAGAGGGTCGTCAGGAAGGACGGGGAGGGTGGAGCCTCGCCACCATGACAGCTCCGTGCCCCGGCCCGGCCGGGTGCCCCCTGGTGGTGAGGTGGTGAGCGGTGCGGGCGGCCAGCGCCATGATCGTGAGCGCGGGGTTGGCGGAGCCCTGGGTGGGCAGCACACTCCCGTCTGTGATGTACAGGTTGGGCACCGCGAAGGTGCGCAGGTGAGCGTCGACGACACCGTCCTCGGGGCCGGCGGCCATCCGAGCACCACCCACGAGGTGCGCGTACCGCTTGATGGTGACCACTTCACCGGCACCCGCCGCCTGCAGGATGTCCTCCATCTGCTGCTGCGCGGCCGTCATGAGCTGCCGATCGTTGTCGCACTGGCTGTAGCTGAACTTCGCCACGGGTAGGCCGTACCGGTCGGTCTCGTCGGCCAGGGTAACCCGGTTGCGTGCCTGGGGCAGGAACTCGCACAGGGCGCCGAGGGTGGCCCAGTGGATGTAGTCGCGCAGGTACTCGCGCAGCGGGGGCCCCCAATGGCCTTGGGCGAGAATGTGTTCGGCGAACGTGATCGGCAGCGGCGACACGGTCTGGATCGAGAACCCCCGCCGGTAGGGCTTGGCGGGGTCGGTCTCGTAGAAGGCCTCGGTGGACACCGACGGCGGTGGCGCCTTGTAGGCACGGACCTCGGCGGTGAACCGGCCGGCGGTCTGCGGAGCACCTTGCACCATGAGGTACCGGCCGACCTGGTCGTGGTCGTTGCACAGCCCGTCCGGGAAGCGCCGGCTGGCGGAGTTGAACAGCAGGCGTGGCGTCTCGATGGAATACCCGGCGAGGGCGACGAGCCGGGCTCGCTGGACGTGTTCGACGCCGTCGCGCAGGTAGTGCACCCCCGTGGCCAGCCCTGTGCGGTCGTCTACCTCGATCCGGGTGACCATGCAGTTGGCCCGGATCTCGGCACCGTGGGCGAGCGCGTCGGGCACGTGGGTGATCAACGGGGAGGCCTTGGCGTTGACCTTGCAGCCCTGGAGGCAGAAGCCTCGGTAGATGCAGTGCGGCCGGTGGCCGAACCGGCCGTTGGTGATCGCGACCGGGCCGACCCGGCTGGGGATCCCCCGGGCATGACAGCCGGCCTGGAACAGCAGGCCGTCCCCGGAGACCGGGTGCGGGGAATGCGGGTACCGGTGCGGGTCACCCCATGGCCATGGTTGCCCGGCGACCGGGAGTTCGTCTTCGATCGCCTGGTAGTACGGGCGTAGGTCGTGATAGCTGATCGGCCAGTCGGCGCCGACCCCGTCGTTGGTGCGGGTGGCGAAATCGGAGGGATGGAACCGGGGCGTGTACCCGGCGAAGTGCACCATCGACCCGCCGACGCCGCGGCCGGAGTTGTTCGATCCCAGCGGCACCGGGTCGCTGCCCCCGATCACCCTTGGCTCGGTCCAGTACAGGTGATGCGAGCCCGCCTCGTCGCTGACCCAGTCGGTGTCGGGATCCCAGAAGGGACCGGCATCAAGGGCGACGACCCGCCACCCGGCGTGCGCCAACCGCTGGGTGAGCGTGCCGCCGCCGGCGCCGCAGCCAATCACGACCGCATCCACCTGGTCGCTGTCGGCATAGTGGCGCATGGTCCGCCGCAGCCCGTGGTTGGTGCGCTCGTCTCCTGTGGGCAACAGCCACGCCGAGGCATTGCGGTCCCGGACGTTCCCACCGGAACGACCGAGGAACTCCGAGGCGCGCCGGACGCCGGTGAGCGCACGCTCGATCAGCGGTACCGCCGAGCTCCGCCCTTCCGTCCTGGCGCTGGGTGTCGGCGTGCTCGGGGTCGACGGGGACGGCCCGGCGCCTCCCGGAGTCCTCGGCGTCCCGGGCGGCGGGACCGGTTCACGGTCGGGATGAGCGTCGCGCACCTCCCACGGCTCCCGCCGGTCGAGACCCACGTTCTTGTAGCCGCGTGGGTAGGCGGGGCCGCCGAAGCCGATTTCGTTCCATGCCCACGGGTGGGCGTAGAAGGCGGTGGCCGCGTAGCGGGTCCACAAGCTCCAGACCCGCGCCGCGGGCAGTCCGTGCCACTGATCGTCGCCGCGGGTCCTCACCGCCTGGATGATCTGGGTCTGCTCGCTCCACGACAGCCGTGCGAAACCACGCCCACAGGACCTTTCGGCGTCGGCGTCGAGGCCGCGCAGACTGTCCTGCCACGCCTGTTCGTCCTCCGGCATGTCGTCGTAGTGCCATCCGTCCGTCTGCTCTTCGGCGAGCCGGGCGTCGATGACCTCCAAGACCGGAACCCGCGGCTCGCTGCGCTGGTCGAGGAGTTGGTCGACCAACGGCCGTGCGACGGCCTCCTCGCGAGGCGTGAAGAACCTCAGCGGTGGCGGTGGGCCGAGCCGGGCCAGCACCACGCCAGCGGTGACGGCGTCCCAGGTACTGGCCTGGCCCAGCACGTCGAATCCGGGGAATCGCCCGCCCTGATGGCCGGGAGTGCGTCCGTAGGCGCCGGGGATCCGATGCACGGCCGTCACCGCTCCCGGCGCAGGATCGCGGCGAGCAGCCCCATCCCGCCGACCATCGACATCAACAGCGGCGCCAGAAGCGGGGGACCCATCTCCACGTTGTAGCGAGCCAACGACCAGCCGCCGGGTCGCTGCGCGATCCCGCGCACATGCAGGTACGTGCCCTGGATGCCGTTGGTCAGGATGGCCAGCGACGCCACCGGCAACGCGGTCTTGGCCGCCCGCCTGTTGAAGAACCCCGCCACCCCCGCTGCGGCGCCCACGGGGCCCAGCGCAACCGGCAGCCACATCACCTTGTTGCCGAAGCTGGCACGGTCATGCTCGAGGAAGATCTCGCCGGCCGTCACCAGCGCTCCGGCGGCCGTCAACGCCGACATCGCCCGCTCGAAGTGACCCGTCTGCACATTCTCGATCATCCGGTCGAGAACATGCAGAGGCCGGCTGCGGGACCGCTTGCTGAATTCGACTCTCACCCCTTCCGATTTCCCGTCTTGCCTCCGACTAACCCAACAGCTCGGTTCCAGTGTTCGACTGGCTCCTGTTCGACTGGCTCCGCGACGGCTGTCTGGCGCTGTGGTCACCCGACGGGATCGCAGCCGGGCCGGGCGCAACCCGGATGACAGGTCGTCCCCGGTGGTGCCACGCTCGCGCCCATGATTCGGGGCATCGTGAAGTTCTACCGACCGGAGAAGGCGTGGGGGGCGATCTCCTCACCGGAGCTCCCGCCTGGACGGGATGCCTGGGTGCACTTCAGCGTGATCGAAGGCACCGGATACCGGGAGCTGGTCGAGGGGGAGCCCGTCGAGTTCGACGTCGAGGCCGTCCGTCAGGACAGCTTCGACTTTCGGGCCACCCGGGTCCGACGCCTCAACCCACCGCCCCGGCGGACCCTCTGATCGGCTGCACCGACGCCGAGCTGAGCGAGCGTACGGCCGCGTCACGTTCATGGGCGGGCGGTGAGCGCGCTCGGCGACAGATCTGGAAGTTGTTGTGGTGGCGGGTCAGGTCCTACTTTCGGCGCCGCCACCAGCGGCGCTTGTCGGTGGGTGTTTCGTCTGCGGTGGGGGCGAGTGTCTTCCGCGCTGCGTCTTTGTCGTCCGCGTCGCATCCTGGGGTCACCAGCGTCAGGCGGGCCAGTGATTCCTCGATCGTGACGAGTCGGTCGGCCGAGGCCGCGGCGTCGAGCCGGGATCGGACCAGACGACGGACCTCTGACCGTGTTTCTGGTTGTCGGTATGCGGCGGTGACCAGGGCGAACAGCGCCGAGTCGCTGACCCAGTCCTCGACACCGAAGGCGAGGTCAACCAGAACCTGGCGGCGGGTCGAGGTGGCCCAGGGCTCGTGGTCGGCATGGTGCAGGATGGCCAGGCAGACCCAGGGCTGGAGCAACCGGTACCAGTACGTCGGTGTCGTTGTGGCCAGGTGCTGCCAGCGCGGGGTGTCGGGCGGTTCGGGCAGATGGGCCAGCAGCCCGAGCAGGTCGTCCAGGGGCAGCTCACCCAGTGGCGCCGCATGCACGTACCCCGACAGCGGGGACGGCCAGGGTTCCCCGGCGACCTGGTGCAGTACCTGGACCGCGGCCGCTGATGGGGCCGGCACGGCTGCGACTGGCTGGGTTCCGTCGTAGCGCCAGACGGCGAACCGGCCGGGCCGCAAAGGGTGCCGCAGGTCGGGGGCGGGGAAGTCCATGATGTCGACCTCGAACGGGCCGACGCAGCGGTGACTCGCGGTCATCGCGCTGGGCGGTTCGGCCGCTGACAGCGATCGTGAATCTCTTCAGCACGCAACAGGCGGACTGCGAGCGCTTCATGCCCACTGCCAGAGGTACTGTCCTGCTGGACGGGGTAACCGCGCCGACGCAGGTTCTCGGGGCCACCTCGATCCGGATCGATGGCGTCGATGGCAACCCGATCACTTCGACCGGACGTTCGGTAGACGCGTACGCACGCGGGATCTGGGCAAGGACCGGGCCGCTCGCGGCAGACGACCACATCGTGGTCATCAGCGGATCGGCCAAGGGCTTCCGGTTGCACGTCGAGTACCAGCTCACGATCCAGTGAGCTGGGCGCGGGCCCGCGTCCCTCGGCAGGAAGTCTGAGCGGTCGACCAGCGGCATGGAAACGTGCGGTGACCTGTCCGGTCACCCGGCATGATCCCTGAAGACCCAGTTCTGCGAGATCAGCCGCGACCCGGCCACGTGCGCCTGCGGTGTGTCACACCGACCCTGGGACGAACTCGACAGGTGGCAGAGGCGGTGGAGCCCGCCCGGGGACCTGCCCGAGGGAGCGCCGCAGGCGCTATCGTCCCGCTCCGTGCCCCAGACTCACGGCGACGATACCTCCTGGACTCCACCCACGCCCTCCAACGCGCAGCCTGCGCCGGCTCCGCCCCCCTCGCAGGGCTATTGGTCAGTTCCAGCCGGGCAGACGGTCGCCCCGGGCGGCGTGGGACCGTACCCACCGCCCACCGGGGTGGCCAACCCGCCGGGCCAGTACCCGCCGGTTCCCCCTGCCGCTGTCCCCGCTGGCCAGTACCCGCCTGCCCCCGCGCCGCCCGGCCACTACTCGTTCGGCTACGGGACGCCGACCAAGGTCGGCACGGACGGATTCGCGATCGCGGCTCTGGTCCTGTCCATCCTCGGCGGGGTTGTGTTGTCGGTGGTCTTTGCCTTGATCGCCCTACCCAGGATCCGACGCAACAGGACGAGCGGGAAGGGAATGGCCATCGCGGCGCTGGTCGTGTCGGGCGGATGGGTTCTCCTGCTCATCGCCGGAATCACCTTCGCCGCGCTCACGTCCGCCCACCGAGACGGAGCCGGAACGGTGACCAGCGGTGGCACCCTGAACGCCCGGTCAGTCAAGGTCGGCGACTGCATCGAAGGCTTCAACGTCTCCACCACCGTCAGGTCGGTACACGCGGTGCCCTGTACGCAGCCACACAACGCTGAGGTGATCGGTGAGTTCAGCGTCGCGGACGGCACTTACCCCGGCGAGAACGAGATCCGCAACCAGGCCGAAATGCGCTGTTCTGACCTGATCCCGTCGGACCTCGGTTCTCTCGACCCGCAGAGCCTGCACCTGTACTACTTCTACCCCATGCGGAGCACCTGGGCGCTGCACGACCGGACGGTCCACTGCATCATCGGCAGCGACACCCCACTGACGACCGCCATCGGCCATACCTGACCGAACACTTGACACTTCTCCATGACCACGATCCGCGGGTGCCACGCGCGGTGCGGAACTCGGGGAGCGGGCGCTGCCCAGTGGTGGGTAAAGGCTTGTCCGCGGCGATGGCGGGGACGGTTGGTCGTGCCGTGCGGCCCTGGAGCGATCACTCAGCCTCGAAACCACCGCGTTGTCGGGCGAGGTCGAGCCACCGCACCCAGGCGGCCAGCGCCTGATCCACCTCGGCTGCAGTCACCAGCCGCCGGTCATTCGAGCGGAGCTTGAACTCGGGGATGCCGGTTCTTCCGGGGACTGTCTGAGCCCTCCACTGCGCTTCCTGCGCCTCGCGGTCCTCGTGCGTCTGTGGGTGGCCGGTCTTTCTCGTAGGCCTGCGAGACCGCATCCTGGAACGGTTGAACGCTCGTAGGAGGAGGACGGGTGCTGATGCCGGATGGCGGTACGGTCGGCGAGGCGCTG
>DASTGO010000244.1:0-4413 GCA_035719045.1 Kineosporiaceae bacterium
CGCTGGCCAGCACCACGACCGGCCCACCGGCTGTGACCACCGCCCGGATCCGTTGCAGCGCAGGCTCCAGCGGCCCGAGCACCACCCGTTCCGGTGTGCCGTCCCCGGCCGGTCCGGCACCGCCGGAACCGCTCGTACCGGCGCCACCGGCCGCGGCCGCACCACTCGTGCCGGCGCCACCGGCCGCGGCCGACGGGTCCGGCCCAGTGCCGAGACCGGCCGCCTGCAGATGCCGGGCCGCCCCGGCCACCAGGCTGGCCCCGGCCAGCGCCTCCCGGGCGGCTTCGGGCAACGGGTGTAAGCCGTCCAGGCCGATCACGGTCACCTCGGGCGTCACGCCGCCCACCGCCCGGAGGAGGCGACCACCCGGTCCCCGGCGAAGTCGACCATCGCGACGTCGGCGGTCAGTCTCCCGCCGGAGAACCGGGTCAGGACCTCGGCCACCCGCCGGCAGAGCAGGCCACCGGCCGGGCCGAGCAGCTGCGCGGACTCCCACAGCTCGTAGGCGTGCCGCCCGGTGTTGGCCGCGGCGACCGCCTCGACCAGTTCGGCCCGGCCGCCCGCCGCGACGGTCACCTCCGCGAGCAGGGACAGATCCACCTTCGAGCGGGTGTAGTGGGTCATCAGAATGCCCGCGGCCAGCTTCGCCAGCTTCCCGGCCATCCCGACGAACACCACCTCGGCCAGCCCGGACTCGACCGCGGCGGTGACGGCGGCACCGGTGAAGTCACCCACCTCGACGAAGCAGACCGGCGGCAGCTGCGGCAGCAGCGCCATCGCCGCCCTCTCGGTCCTCCCACCGGTGCACAGCACGAGGGTCCGCTCCCCCTGCGCCGCCATCACCTGCACCGCCTGCACGACGCTGGCCCGCCAGGAGGCGGTGGAGAACGGCCGGACGATCCCGGTCGTGCCCAGGACCGAGATCCCGCCGAGGATGCCGAGCCGGGCGTTGGTGGTCCGGCGCGCCATCGCCTCGCCGCCGGGCACGCTGATCACGACCCGGATCCCGGTCACCGCGAGGTCGACCACCTCCCCGACCGCCTGGCCGATCATCCGCCGCGGGGTGTCGTTGATCGCCGGACCGCCGACCGGAAGGCCGAGTCCGGGGCGGGTCACCGTCCCGACGCCCTCCCCACCGGCCAGGTCCACGCCCGGCTCGCCCCGGCGGGTCACGGTCGCGGTGAGCCGGGCGCCGTGGGTGACGTCCGGGTCGTCCCCGGCATCCTTCACCACGACCGCCCGGGCGCCGACGGGCTCGCCCTGCGGGCCGGTCTCGATCGTGCAGCCCTCGACCGCGAAGCTCACCCGCCGCCCGGACGGCAACCCGATCTCCACGTTGTGCTGCGGCTGCCCGCCGACCAGCGCGGTCACGGCGGCCTTCGCGGCGGCGGTGGCGCAGGCGCCCGTGGTCCAGCCGGTGCGCAGCGCCGTCGGCCGGACCTTGGCCGTCCGCGGCAGGTCCGGCTCCCGCAACGGCGGCGGCTCGTAGGTCACGTCGGAAGTCCTTGCCCGGCAATGGTTTGCGCGGAAACGGTCGGAAGTCCTTGTTCGACAAGGGATTCCGGGGAAACGACGGACGCCGCTGCGGCACCCTGTCCGGCGGCCCTGGCGGCCAGCAGGTCCTGGCGAGCGGTGCGGTCGGCCCGGCGGAAGGTGTGGAAGTGGCCGGGGTGGTACAGGTGTGACCGGGTCCCGCCGGCGGCCAGGGCCGGGCCGACCAGGAACAGGGTGTGCTTCCACAGCCGGTGTTCCTTGACCGTGGCCTCCAGCGTGCCGATCGTGCAGGACACCACCAGCTCGTCCGGCCAGGTGGCCTGGTACGCCACGATCACCGGCGTGTCCGCCGGATAGCCGCCGGCGACCAGCTCGTCCGCCAGCTGCCCGGACCGCGCAGCGGACAGGAACACCGCCATCGTGGTGCCGTGGGCGGCGAACCCGCGGATGCTCTCCCCGCCGGGCATCGGGGTCTTGCCGCCCTCCAGCCGGGTGAGGATCACCGACTGGGCGACCCCGGGGATGGTCAGCTCCCGCTGGGCGATCGCCGCCACCGCGGTGAACGACGACACCCCCGGGACGATCTCGACCTCCAGGCCGAGCGCCCGGCACAGGTCCAGCTGCTCCTGCACCGCACCCCACAGCGCCGGGTCACCGGAGTGGATCCGGGCCACCACCAGGCCCTCCCGCGCGGCGCGCTCGTACAGCGGCAGCACGCCCTCCATCGGCAGCTGCGAGGAGTCAACGATCTCGGCGCCGTCCCGGGCGTGGACCAGCACGTCCGGGTGGACCAGGCTGGCCGCCCAGATCACCACGTCGGCTCCGGCGATCACCCGAGCCGCGCGCAGGGTGAGCAGATCGGCCGCTCCGGGACCGGCCCCGACGAACCAGACCTTGCCGGCCTGGCCGCCCGTCTCCGGTCGCTCCGGCTGTGCCGGCTCCTGCGCCTCCCGCTGCTCCTGCTCCTGCGCCGCAAGGGTTCCGTCCCCGGTTCCGGTCACAGCTTGCCTCCTCGACGGTCCCGGCGGGCGGGTACGAGCACGGTGGACAGATAGGGCAGGGGCTGGTCGGCGGGCAGTTCCGCGAGCGGGACCACCTGCTCGCCGGGCAGCCCGAGACCGCTGCCGAGGACGGCGTCCTTGAGCCGGTCATGCCGCTCCAGGACCGCCTCCACGTCGGCCCGGCGCCGCCAGCCCTTGTAGGCCACGACGGTTCCGGGTCCGGCCACGGCCGCCTCGAACACGTCGAGACCCGCGGTCATCGGCAGCAGGGTCAGCGGTTCACGGCCCTCGCAGAGCACGGTCCCGCTGCGGGCGGCCAGTTCCTGCATCGCGGTGATCCCCGGCACCGTGCTCACCGCGACCTCCGGCCGCAGACCGGTCACCGTCGCCGCCAGGTAGGTGAAGGTGGAGTACACGTTGGGGTCGCCGATGGTCGCGAACGCCACCGCGGACGCCCCCGCGTCGAACAACTCCACCACCTGCTCGGCGGCCGCGTCCCAGGCCTGTTCCCGGCGTGCGGTGACGCCGCCGGTGTCGTCGAGGGCGAACACCGCCCGGTGCACCTTCTCCGCGCCGACGTGGGCGAGCACGGTCGCCTCCGCCCGGCCGGCACCGGCACCGTCCATCACCGGGACGACCACGGCATCGGCCTCGCCCAGCAGCCGGACCGCCTTGACCGTCACCAGTTCCGGGTCGCCGGGCCCGACGCCGATCCCGATCAGCCGCCGCGGGTTCCCCGCCGCGCCCCGCTCGACCGTCGCACCGTTCTGTCCCCTCGCACCGTTCTGTCCCGTCATCCCGCTCTCGCCGCCGAAGTCGTTGCCGCCGCTCATGCGCAGGCCTCCACGAAACGGCGGGCGGTCTGCGGGTGCCCGGCCCAGTGGGTGTGCAGGTACGAGGCGTGCACCCGGCCGGACACGAAGCCGTGGTCACCGCCGCCCCAGCGCCAGGCGGGGCGATCACCGTGCTCGGGATCGGTCGCCGTGCGGTGGAACTCGTGCCCGCGGACCGTCATGCCCCGCGCCGCCACCGGCGAGTCCGACGCCGCGGACGCCTCCCGGTAGCCGAGGGTGAGCCGTCCGGTCATCCGCGCCTCGACGTCCAGCCGACCGCACATCGGGACCCCGTCCAGGGTGCGGCCCAGGTAGAGCAGCCCCGCGCACTCCGCCAGCACCGGACCGTCGAACGAGGCCAGCTCATCCCGCAGCGAATCGTTGCCGGACAGGGCCTCGGCGTGCATCTCCGGGAAGCCGCCGCCGATCACCACGCCACGGGTCCCGGCGGGCAGTCCCGGATCGGCGATCGGGTCGAAGCCGACCACCCGGGCCCCCGCGGCGGTCAGCAGTTCCGCGGTCTCCGCGTAGGAGAAGGTGAACGCCGGCCCGCCGGCCACCGCCACCACCGGCCCGGAACCGTGGGCGACCGCACCGGTCCCGCCGGAATCCGTTGCCGCCCAAGGTGTTCCGACCGAGCCGGAACCCACCTCGACGACCGGATCCCAGGCCGGGACGGTCAGCGGGGGCGCGGTCCGGGCCAGCTCGAGCACGGCGTCCAGGTCCACCGCCCCGGTCACCAGTGCGGCCAGCTCGGCGACCAGGGCGGTGGACCGTTCCGCCCGCTCGGCCACCGGGACCAGTCCGAGGTGGCGGGACGGGGCGAACACCTCCGCCGACCGGTGCAGGGCGCCCAGCACGGGCACCCCGAGCTCCGCGAGCGCATCGCGCAGCAGCGCCTCATGCCGGCCGGAGCCGACCTGGTTGAGCACCACGCCACCGACCCGCAGTCCCGGGTCGAAGGCCTGCATGCCGAGCACCACGGCGGCCGCGGTACGGCTCTGCGCGCTCGCGTCCAGGACGAGCACCACCGGCGCACCGGCCAGCTTGGCGACGTGGGCGGTGGAGGCGAACTCCCCGCGCCC
>DASTGO010000245.1:0-8716 GCA_035719045.1 Kineosporiaceae bacterium
CGTCCAAGTGATGTCGTAGTACACCGCGTTCGGCGTATTGCGTTTTGCCCACACGTCCAGCAGCACGAAATCGCCTGGCTGGATCGGCTCGTGGGTGGAACGCGGGCTGGCCGTCCCCACTCCGCCGCTCTGGGGGGACCGGGTCATCAGGGGCCTCACCCTCGCCGACTACGCCGCCTACCTCGACGAGCGGGCCACCTTCGTCGGCCAGTGGGGGCTGCGCGGCTCGCGCACCGGGTCCGGCCCGAGCTACGAGGAGCTCGTCGAGACCGAGGGCCGACCCCGGCTGCGGATGTGGCTGGACCGGGTGCAGACCGAGGGCCTGCTCGAACCCGCTGTGGTGTACGGGTTCTACCCGTGCGTCAGTGAGGGTGAGGATCTGGTCGTGCTCGCCCACGAGGACGATCCGGTGGCGGGGCTGCGGGCGGGGCAGGAGCGGCTGCGGTTCACCTTCCCCCGGCAGCGGCGGGACCGGCGGCTGTGCCTGGCGGACTTCTTCCGCTCACGCGAGGAGGCCGAGCAGCTCGGCGGACCCGATGTGGTCGCCTTCCAGCTGGTCACTGTCGGGGCCCGGGTGGCCCAGGCCACCGCGGAACTGTTCGCCAAGAACGCCTACCGCGACTACCTGGAACTGCATGGGCTGTCGGTCCAGCTGACCGAGGCGCTCGCGGAGTTCTGGCATGCCCGGATCCGCGCCGACCTCGGGCTGGGCGCGCAGGACGACCCGGACCTGACCGGGATCCTGCGCCAGGAATACCGGGGGTCGCGCTACTCCTTCGGCTACCCGGCCTGTCCGGACCTCGCCGACCGGGCCAAGCTGGTCGGCCTGCTACGCCCGGAGCGGATCGGCGTCGAGCTCTCCGAGGAGCTGCAGTTGCATCCCGAACAGTCCACCGACGCCCTCGTGGTGCACCACCCCGAGGCCAAGTATTTCAACGCCACATGAGCCTTCAACGCCACATGAGCGCCACCACCGCCGACGGCGTCCGCCCCGGGGACGCCGCGGACGACGGTGCCCCGGCCGGCCGGTGTACTCCGACCGACCCGCGCCCTCCGGCCCGGCTGCCCGCGGCCGTGCTCTGGGACATGGACGGGACCCTGGTCGACACCGAGCCGTACTGGATCGACTGCGAGTTCGAGCTGGTCGCCGAGCACGGTGGCACCTGGAGTCTGGACCACGCCCATGCCCTGGTCGGGAACTCCCTGCTGGCCTCCGCGGAGTACATCCGGCACCACGGCGGGGTGGAGCTGCAGCCCGAGCAGATCGTCGACCGGCTGCTCGACGGCGTGGTGGCCCGGGTGCGCGGGCACGTGCCCTGGCGGCCCGGTGCCCAGGAACTGCTCGCTGCCCTGGCGGCCGCCCAGGTGCCCTGCGCCCTGGTGACGATGTCCTACCGGAGGCTCGCCGAGGCCGTCCTGGCCGCCCTGCCACCGGCCGCCTTCGCCACCGTCGTGGCCGGGGACGACGTCACCTACGGCAAACCCCATCCCGAGCCGTACCTGATGGCCGCCGCACGTCTCGGAGTCCTGGCAGCGGACTGCGTGGCGATCGAGGACAGCCCGACCGGGGTCGCCTCGGCCGTGGCGGCCGGCGTGCCGGTGCTGGCCGTCGAACACCTCCTGCCCCTCGATCCCGGTCCCGGGCGCTACCCGGTGCCGACTCTGGTCGGGGTCACCCCGGCCCAGCTCGCAGGCCTGCGCAGCGTCCCGCTCGGCTGACCTCCGGCGACCGACGGCCGTGGACCACGATCCGTGGTCCACGGGAGGTGACAGTGGTCATCCCTGCCGGTGGCCAGGGAATGACTCGCCCGCTTTCGTGAACTGAGCGGATCCGTTTGGATACGAATTGTGAATTGCTTGCCTTCCGTGGCAGGGGTGCGGCAATGACTGCGTGGACCTGTGACGGCCGCACTTTCCGTACCCCGGCAAACCTGTCGAAAAGCCCCCCGAAAATGCACCCCACCTTGGGTGGCAGCGGCCTTGATCGGACCCCGACCGCGTCGTGACCAGGGCCGAAGCCTCTCCGGTTTATTGCGGCTTCATCACGATCCTGCACAGAGGGGCTTGGTCCCTGGCGCCGGGGCGAGGCTGGGGGCAGCATCACGCAGGAGCGGGTCCTGGGTCTGCTACGGTCGTCGCGATTGTCTCGTCCACGGCAGATCCTTCGGGTCCGACGATCTTCGACGCCGGATCCTTTGGCAAAGCCCGGCATGAAACGTAGATGTTTCCGGCCTGTCGACGATGACGCCGTGTGACCATCGTTGGGGAGACGGGAGACCGCGCACGTGACAGCACCGCTGGATGTCTCGGGGGCCGCTGCTCAGGCCGAGCCGGAGGCCGTGCTGGAGGGCGTATCGGTCCCGATCGCCGGGCGCTCGCTGGGACAGATCGCCTGGATGCGGCTCAAGCGGGACCGCGTCGCCCTCGCAGGCGGTTTCGTGATCCTGTTCCTCATCCTGGTGGCCGTCTTCGCACCGCTCGTGGTCGGCCTGCTCGGTCATCCGCCGACCGAGTTCCACGAGGACCTGGTCAACGCCGACACGATGGTCCCGTCGGGGCCGCTGGGCGGGGTCAGCAAGGACTTCCTGTTCGGCCTGGAGCCGGTGACCGGGCGGGACCTGTTCAGCCGGGTGGTCTACGGCAGCCGGATCTCGCTGCTGATCGCCTTCCTTGCCACCCTGCTGGCGGTGGTCATCGGTGTCCTCATGGGCGTCGTGGCCGGCTACTTCGGCGGGTGGGTGGACAGCTTCATCGGGCGGCTGATGGACGTCTTCCTCGCCTTCCCGCTGGTCGTGTTCGCGATCGCGCTGGCCGGGGTCATCCCCGACCATGCTTTCGGGCTGTCGGACGTTGCCCTCAAGGTGTCGGTCCTGGTGTTCATCATCGGCTTCTTCAGCTGGCCGTACATCGGCCGGATCGTCCGGGGTCAGACCCTGTCCCTGCGGGAGCGGGAGTTCGTGGACGCCGCCCGCAGCCTCGGGGCCGGCAGCGGCTACATCCTGGTCAAGGAGCTGCTGCCCAACCTGGTGGCGCCGATCCTGGTCTACTCCACCCTGCTGATCCCGACCAACATCCTGTTCGAGGCGGCGCTGGCCTATCTCGGGGTCGGGGTGCAGCCGCCCACGCCCACCTGGGGCGGGATGCTCAGCGAGGCCACCCGCTGGTACCAGGTCGACCCCTGGTTCCTCCTGCCGCCCGGCCTGGCGATCTTCGTGACCGTCCTCGCCTTCAACCTCTTCGGCGACGGTCTGCGTGACGCCCTCGACCCGCGGACCCGTTGATCGGGGTTCGACGGAAAGTCCCACCCTCACAGAGAAGAACAGGTGTACCGAATGAGAAGATCGCGAGGCCTGGCAACGGCGGCCGTCGCCGTCACGGTGGCCGTCGGGCTGGCCGCCTGCGGCGGTTCCAGCCCCAGCTCGACCAGCTCGTCCTCGTCCAGCAGCGGCGGAGCGGCAGTCTTCAACGCCGGCGAGAAGAGCGTGGTGAACCCCTCCACCAAGAAGGGGGGCACCCTGCGGATGGCGATCAGTGACGACTGGGACAGCATCGACCCCGGCGACACCTACTACGCCTTCGCCTGGGACTTCGCGCGCCTCTACGGTCGTTCGCTGACCACGTTCAAGTCCGCGCCGGGCCAGGAGGGCAGCACGATCGTGCCCGACCTCGCCGAGAGCCTCGGCAAGGTCTCCGCGGACGGCAAGACGTGGACGTACACCCTGCGCAAGGGCATGAAGTACGAGGACGGCACCCCGATCACGTCCAAGGACGTCAAGTACGCCGTCGCACGCTCCCTCGACAAGGACGTGCTGGTCAACGGCCCGACGTACTTCGGTGACTTCCTCGACCTGCAGGGCTACACCAGCCCGTTCAAGCTCAAGGACAAGGCCGCGGGGCTGAAGGCGATCGAGACGCCGGACGACTCCACGATCATCTTCCACCTGAACAAGCCGTTCGCCGGATTCGACTACATGACGGCGATGCCGTCGACGATCCCGGTCCCGGCCGACAAGGACACCGGCACCGAGTACAAGAAGCACGTCATCTCCTCCGGCCCGTACATGTTCAAGGACTACGAGGCCGGCAAGTCGTTCACCATGGTGCGCAACCCGAACTGGGACGCTGCGTCCGACCCGAACCGCAAGGCCCTGCCGGACCAGATCGACGTCAAGGTCAAGCAGAACCAGGCGGACATCGACAACCAGCTGCTGGCCGGCACGCTCGACGTCGACATCTCCGGCAGCGGGGTGAGCACCGAGTCCCAGGGCCGGATCCTCACCGACCCCAAGCTGAAGGCCAACGCGGACAACCCGGTGGGCACCCGGCTGTGGTACATCTCGGTCAACGGTGACGTCGCGCCGCTGGACAACGTCGAGTGCCGCCGCGCCATCCAGTACGCCACGGACAAGACCTCGCTCCAGCGGGCCTACGGCGGCAACACCGGCGGCGACATCGCCAGCAACATCCTCCCGCCCACGATCAGCGGGGCGAAGCAGTTCAACCTCTACCCGCCGGGGGCGGACAACAAGGGCGACCTGGCGAAGGCCAAGGCCGCGTTGACCTCCTGCGGCCAGCCGAACGGCTTCACCACCACCATGGCCTTCCGGGCGGACCGGCCCAAGGAGAAGGCCACCGCCGAGGCGATGCAGCAGGCGCTGGAGCGGGTCGGCATCAAGCTCACCCTCAAGGGCTTCCCGGCGGGTGACTACTTCAAGCTCTACGCCGGCAAGCCGGACTACGCCAAGGCCAACAACCTCGGCCTGATGACCAACGGGTGGGGCGCGGACTGGCCGGACGGCTTCGGCTTCATCAGCCAGATCGTCGACAGCCGGACCATCCGTCCCTCGGGCGGCAACTACAACCTGTCCGTCAAGGACCCGGCCGTGGACGCCCTGCTCGACAAGGCCGTGCTCACCCAGGACAAGACCGCCCGCGACGCCCTGTGGGTCGACGTGGACAAGAAGGTCATGGAGGACGCCACCATCCTCCCGACGGGCTGGGCCAAGGGCCTGTACTACCGTCCCGCGAACCTGACGAACGTGTACTTCAGCCCCGCCTACGGCATGTACGACTACGCCAACCTCGGCGTGACGAAGTAACAGCCGTACCGCCCACCGCAGAGCACTCGCACAAGGGGTGAGAGGCACTGGGGGGCGGGGCCCCGGGTTCGTCCCGGGGCCCCGCCCCCTGCCGCCCGCACATGGTCACGTATGTCATCAGACGGCTCATCGCGGCCGTCGGCCTGCTGGTCGTCATCAGCATGGTCACGTTCGCGATCTTCTTCCTCGTCCCGCGGCTGGCGGGCGCGACCCCCGATACCCTCGCCTCGCGCTACGTCGGACGCGCCGCCGGCGCTGAGCAGATCCACAACACGGCGGTCCGGCTCGGATTCACCGACCCGCTGTACGTGCAGTACGGCCGCTTCGTCAAGGGCGTCGTGGCGGGGACCACGTACGACACCGGCGTGGCCGTGGTCGACTGCCCGGCACCGTGTCTCGGCTACTCCTTCCTCACCCAGAACTCGGTGACGCCGGAGATCATCGACCGGATGCCGGTGACCATGTCGCTCGCCCTCGGCGCTGCCGTGCTCTGGCTGCTGTCCGGGGTGGGCGCCGGGGTGATCTCGGCGCTGCGCAAGGGATCCGTCTTCGACCGTGCCGCCATGGGCATCGCCCTGGCCGGGGTCTCGCTGCCGATCTTCTTCACCGGTGGACTCTCGCTGGTGATCTTCTCCTACACATTCCACCTGTTCCCGGCCGGCGGCACCTACGTCCCGCTGACCCAGGACCCGGTTCAGTGGGCCTACCACCTGGTGCTGCCCTGGGTCACCCTGTCCTTCCTCTACGCCGCGATCTACGCGCGGCTCACCAGAGCGGGGATGCTGGAGACCCTCGGGGAGGACTACGTCCGCACCGCCCGCGCCAAGGGGCTCCCGGAGCGGACCGTCATCACCAAGCACGTGCTGCGTTCGACCCTGACGCCCATCGTCACGGTCTTCGGGCTGGACCTGGGGCTGCTGCTCGGCGGCGCGATCCTCACCGAGAGCGCCTTCTCGCTCCCGGGGATCGGCAAGTACGCCGTCGATGCCATCATCGGCAACGACCTGCCGAAGGTTCTTGGAGTGACGTTGGTGGCGGCGGTGTTCGTGATCCTGGCGAATCTCGTCGTCGACCTCGTGTACGCCGTTGTCGACCCCCGGGTGAGGTTGTCGTGAGCGCGGCCGACAAGCAGTCCATCGACCTCGGGGAGTTCGGGCCGGCAGCCGCCGCGGGCCCGGGCGCGAAGGTCCGCTCCTACCTGGAGGTCAACGACCTGCGGGTGCACTTCCCGACCGACGACGGCCTGGTCCGGTCCGTCGACGGGCTGTCGTTCGCCGTGGACCGCGGACGCACCCTCGGCATCGTGGGGGAGTCCGGTTCGGGGAAGAGCGTCACGTCGCAGGCCGTTCTCGGCCTGCTCGCCCGCACGAACGCCCGGCTCGGCGGCGAGGTCTGGCTCGACGGCGAGCAGCTCATCGGGACCGACCCGGAGGCGGTGCGCCGCCTGCGGGGCCGCAAGATGGCGATGATCTTCCAGGACCCGCTGTCGGCGATGCACCCGTACTACACGGTGGGCTCGCAGATCGTTGAGGCCTACCGGGTGCACAACGACGTCCCCAAGAAGCAGGCCAGGCAGCGCGCCGTGGACCTGCTCGGGCGGGTGGGCATCCCGGAGCCGACCCGCCGGGTCGACGACTACCCGCACCAGTTCTCCGGCGGGATGCGGCAACGGGCCATGATCGCGATGGCGCTGGCCTGCGATCCGCAGCTGTTGATCGCCGACGAGCCCACGACCGCCCTCGACGTCACCGTCCAGGCGCAGATTCTGGACCTGATCCGGGACCTGCAGGGGGAGTTCGGCTCCGCGGTCATCATCATCACCCACGACCTCGGCGTGGTCGCCGAACTCGCCGACGACATCCTGGTGATGTACGCGGGCAAGGCAGTCGAGTACGGCTCGAGCGAGACCATCTTCCGCACTCCTGAGCACCCGTACACCTGGGGCCTGCTCAGCTCCATGCCCCGGATCGACCGGGACCGGCAGGAGCGGCTGATCCCGGTCGCCGGCACCCCGCCGAGCCTGATCAACGTGCCGTCAGGTTGCGCGTTCCACCCGCGGTGCCCCTACGCCGCCCGCACGGACGGGCTGTCCTCGGCCGAGGTTCCGGAACTGGTCGAGAGCGGCGCCGACGGGCGACGTCATCTTGTGCGCTGCCATCTCGAGCCGGCAGTGCGACGACAGGTCTTCACCGAGGAGGTGGCCCCGAGGCTGTGAGTACCCCACCCACAACCAGCGGGGAGGTCGCAGTGGTCGCTGATCCCGCCGGCGACGAGGTCCTGCTCGAGGTGTCCGGGCTGAACAAGCACTTCCCGGTCACCAAGGGGCTGTTCCGTCGACAGGTCGGGGCCGTGAAGGCGGTCGACGGACTGGACTTCAGTGTCCGCACGGGGGAGACCCTCGGCGTCGTCGGCGAGTCCGGCTGCGGCAAGACCACCATGGGCCGGCTGATCACCCGGTTGCTGGAGCCCACCGGCGGCCGGATCGTGTTCGAGGGTCAGGACATCACCCACCTGTCGCCAGGGCGGATGCGGCCGCTGCGGCGCGACGTCCAGATGATCTTCCAGGACCCGTACTCGTCACTGAATCCCCGGCACACCGTCGGCGCCATCGTCGGGGCGCCCTTCCGGCTGCAGAAGCTCAAGGCGAAGTCCGAGATCAAGCCGGCCGTGCAGGACCTGTTGGAGCTGGTCGGGCTGAACCCGGAGCACTACAACCGGTACCCGCACGAGTTCTCCGGCGGCCAGCGCCAGCGGATCGGCGTCGCCCGTGCGCTGGCCCTGCGCCCCAAGCTGATCGTGGCCGACGAGCCGGTCTCCGCACTCGACGTCTCGATCCAGGCGCAGGTGGTCAACCTGCTGGAGGACCTGCAGGCGGAGTTCAACCTGACCTACGTCGTCATCGCGCACGACCTGTCGGTGGTCCGGCACATCTGTGACCGGGTCGCGGTGATGTACCTGGGGAAGATGGTCGAGCTGGGTGACCGCAACGGGGTGTACGACGCCCCCATGCATCCGTACACCGTCGCCCTGCTCTCGGCGGTCCCGGTGCCCGACCCCTCCCGCCGTAGCGAGCGGCAGGAGCGGATCCTGCTGCGCGGGGACGTGCCCAGCCCGCTCAACCCGCCGCGGGCCTGCCGCTTCCACACCCGGTGCTGGAAGGCGGAGCAGATCTGCAGCGTGGAGGAGCCGCAACTGCGCGAACTGGCTCCCGGACACCAGGTGGCCTGCCACTTCCCGGAGAACGCCCCGGCGGCTCCCACACCGGCGACGGAGGCACCCGCTGCCCTGCCGTCGTGATCCTGCCCCCATGGCGATCAGGTGCGTCCACGCCGGATAGCACCACCCGGAACCGGCACCGCCGGCCATCCCCCCTGGCGGAGATGAGCGTGGCGGAGATGAGCGTGGCGGAGATGAGCGTTATGGCGCCCTGCCCCCTGCGAGGGGGCAGGGCGCCATCACGCTCTGTCGGGCGACACCGGGCTCACGGGGCCGTGGTCGCCCGCCGTTACTCGGTCGTGATTGCCCGCAGGACGTCCAGCCGGACCGCCCGGATGGCCGGGAGCATCGCCGCCACCACCCCCGCGACCGCGGCTCCGAGGATGATCCCGGTGATCCGT
>DASTGO010000246.1:0-2641 GCA_035719045.1 Kineosporiaceae bacterium
GGACGACACCCGGGCGTACACCACGGTGGAACCAGTGGCGCCGTCGGGGCGCACCGGTTCGCCAATCATGATCAGTCGCCCGACCTGATAGGTGGGCACCGGCATCTTCCCGGCCGCGTGCCAGCGGCGGGCGGTGTCATACGACACTCCCTGCACCGACGCCCACTCCTTCAGGTTCACACCACCACTCCAGCACGCTAATGCACGCTAATACACGTTGCAATGTCAACTATTGCTGCCCCCGCCGGGTACGCCCGCCCAGCGGAACCGGCCACCACCGCCGGGTACGCCTGCGGCCGGCCGGGGCGGCGAGCACCGGTCCGGGGGCGCGGCGCATCAACGGGCGCGGGTCGACCTGGCGGCGCCAGCGCAGCAGCAGCGGGGTGCGCCCGGCGATCGCCCTGGTCAGCTCACGCTCGCAACGCCAGGCCTGCCCGGCGGCGGCCTCGGCGGGTGCCCAGGGGGCGAACACCGCCTCCTCCACCAGCGGGCCCAGTGCCAGCAGCGGTTTCCCGGCGGGCATGCCGAGGGCCCGGCCGGCCTCGGCCGCCACCTCGGCGGGGGTGAGGCAGGCCGGCAGGGCGACCCCTGCCTCGACCAGCCGGTCGAGCGCCTCCTGCCAGGCACCCACGATCCGTGCGGCGGTCCCCGCGGCCCGGCACCGACGCCGCCGGCGGAACCGCTTCACCAGCCACACCACCGCGACCGCCAGCGGCAGCAGGGCTGCCAGGGCGAACGGCAGCCACGGGAGGGTCGCCTCGGGCTGGTCCCGGACATCCGGTGGACGGGACAGCTCGGCCGTGACGGCGGCGGCGTCGAGGACATCCCGCGAGGCGTACCCACCGGCCGCGGTCGCCGGGGACTTCATCGTCCGGGTCGGGTCGGTGGGCTCGAAGGCCACCCAGCCGTACCCGGCGAAGTGCACCTCCGGCCAGGCATGTGCCTGCGCGGTGGTCACCGTGATCCGGCCGCTGCGGACCGCCGGCTCCGGGACCACGTAGCCGACCGCCACCCGGGCCGGCAGGCCGAGGGCCCGGGCCATCACGGCGAAGGCCGAGGCGCGCTGCTCCGCGAACGAGGTGACCGGCGAGGTGGGCGAGGGCATCACGGTCCGCGCGACGACGGCGTACGACTCCCCCGGCGCGACGGACTCCCCGTACGTCAGGGACCGCAGGTAGGTCTCCAGCGCCTTCATCCGCTGGTAGGGGTTCGCGGCGTCGGCGGTGAGCTGCAGGGCCAGGGTGCGGATTCCCGGCGGCATCCCCGGGGGCAGTGCGACCGAACGGGCAGCGGACCCGCCGGTGTCCGGCAGCGCGTCGACGATGTCGGTGTCCGGGACCGGCACCCAGCCGGTGGTCCGGTACTGGTAGCCGCTCGTCACCGCACGGTCCCACACCACGACGGTTCCGGTGACGGCGTCCAGTTCCGCGTCGTGGGCCTGCAGCGACAGCGGTTCCCCCGGGGCGGGCAACAGGCCGTCGGGCAGTTCCTCGACGGTGGCGTCGACGGTGACGGCGCTGCCGCGGCCGCCGGCCTGTTCGGCCACCCGCAGGGTCGCGGCCGGCCGGTGGAACACCCCGCCGGAGGTCCAGGTCACCCCGTCGAAGTCGTCGAGGGCGGCCGTCCGCAGCCGCAGGGTGCCCCGCCAGGTCCGCGCGGAGTGCACGGTCGCGGTGAGCACCGTCTGCGGCGGGGACACCGTCAGCCGGCTCTTCAGCGAGACCAGCGGGCTGAGCGTGGTCCGGGTGTCCAGCGCGGGGTCGCGCAGCGAGCGCGGGTCGAACCGGCCGCCGCCGGGCATCAGGGCGGCGGTGGCGACCCCCAGCCCGGTCACCGCGGCGAGCAGCCCGGCGCCGACCACGACGCGGATGCCCCGACTGCCCCGCACCCGGCTCCCGCGCCAGCGCCGCAGCCGGGCGGCGGTGACCGGGAGAGCACCCGCCCCGGCTGCCGTGATCTGCCCGGCGTCGTCCTGCCCTGGCGGCGCCGGATCGCCACCGGCCGGGGATGCGGCGGGTTCCGCAGGGGTCTGCGGGTCGTCCTCCCCCGCGCCGTCCTGCGCGGCGGCCCGACCGGCGGCGAGCAGCAGGGCGAGCCCGGCGAAGGCCGCGGTCAGCGCGGGTTGACGCTCGTCGCGGGAGGCGCCGAGCAGCAGGGTGAGGACGAACAGCACCAGCGGCGGCAGCACCGGCAGCAGCGGCTGACGGGTCCGCATGGCGCCCAGGGTGGACAGCGCGGCCGCCGTCCACCCGGCCATCACCGGCAGCACCAGCAGCGCCGGTGAGGTCAGCGCGGGGACGCCCACGGTGAGCAGCCGGGCCCAGGCCTGCCAGAGGTCGTCGAGGACGGCACGTGCCACCGGACCCGCCTGCCGTCCCGCGCCGAGGGCCGACGGCAGCGTCACCAGCGCGCCCACCAACATCGCCCCGGCCAGGACGCTGATCACGGCGGACACCGCGTCGCGCCGCCACAGCCGCAGCGGCCCGGCGACCAGTCCACCGGCCACGGCGGCCGCGGCCACGGGCGGCAGCCAGCCCGGCCCGGCGTAGTAGGCCTGCAGCGGCCCGGCGGCCACCAGGGTGAGCGCCACGCAGCCGGCGGTCTGCACCAGGACTCCCCGGCGTGCCGCTGCCCCGCTCAT
>DASTGO010000247.1:0-7044 GCA_035719045.1 Kineosporiaceae bacterium
TCAGCCTGCCCCGCGGTCCGCGCCGGGCCGCCCCCGCGGTCCGCACGCGCCCTCGCGGGTGAGACCCGTTGCGGATCAATGGCTTCCGATCACGCGCCCGGCTCCTGGCATGGCCCCTGCGCCACTGGGTATGCCTGCCGGAACACGCTGGTGGCGAGAAGGAGGTGCGGGATGTCCCCGATGCAGACCCGGCCACCCGGCACCGATCGGGATGAGCAGACCCCCGAGCAGGACCCGCGGTCCACCGCCGAACTGGTCGGCGACCTGGCCGAGCTGGTTTCCCGCCTGATGCGGGAGGAACTGGCCCTGGCGATGGCCGAGCTGAAGCAGAAGGGCCGCAGCGCCGGGCGTGGCGCAGGCCTGCTCAGCGGTGGCGGCGTGTCGGCGTTCTACGGTGGCGGCGCACTGATCGCGGCGGCCGTGCTCGCACTGTCGCAGGTCTGGCGGCCGTGGCTGGCCGCACTCGTCGTCGGGGTGGTGCTCCTGGTGATCGCCGGTGCGCTGGCCCTGATCGCCCGCAGGCATGTCCGCGCCGCCGTTCCGCCGACCCCACAACGAGCGGTGTCCGGCCTGTTCGAGGACGTGTCGACCGTCAAGGAAGCCCTGCGCCCGGAAGGGGCCACCCGATGAGCCAACCAGCCCCCGAACCGCTCGGCGGACCGCCCCGCGAGGCGGGCGGCGCACCCGCAGACCCCGGCGCTCCGGTGAGCGTGGACGACCTCCAGCGGCAGATCCGCACCACCCGGGCCCAGCTCAGCGAGACGGTGGCCGCGCTGAGCGCCAAGACCCATGTCGCCACCCGCGCACAGAACAAGGCCGGCGAACTGGTCGGGCGGGTCCGCGACAGCGAGATGGTCGGCCGGGCCCGCCGCGGCGAGTTCGGCGAGCTGGTCCGCCATGCCCCCGTGGTGGAGCGGGCTCGCGAGGTGGACGTCCGCCAGCTCGCCCGCCGGGGCGTCGAGGGCGCCCGGCGCAGGCCGCTTCCTCTCGCGGCCGGGCTGTCGGCGATGCTGGCCGCACTCGTGCTGGCGATCCGCAGGCGGCGGACGGCGGGGAGGCTCGCCGACCGGAGGAGCGCGGAGCGCAAGAGCGAGCGCCGGAAGAACACTGCTCGGTGGATGGCCGGTCGGCGGACGATCGGTCGGCGGATGGCCGCCTGGCAGGTCGCCGGCCTGTGTGGCCGGTCCTGGCGAAGGCACGGACGGCGATGAGCGAGCGGCCGGCCTGGACGGACCAGCCCGAGCCCCGGGGCAACCCGCCGGACAGCGACCGGAACAGGCAGGACAGCGACCGGAACAGGCAGGACAGCGACCGGGACAGGCAGGACAGCGGCCGGGACAGGAAGGACGCCGAGCCGGACGCCCCGACCAAGCTCCCCCGGCGCTCGTGGCGGGCGGTGCTGCGCCGGACCGTCCGGGAGTTCCGGGACGACGACCTGATCGACTGGGCGGCCGCCCTGACCTACTACAGCGTGCTGTCGGTGTTCCCCGGGCTGCTGGTCCTGGTCTCGCTGATCGGCCTGGTCGGGCAGGACCTGACCGTCCGGCTGATCAGCAACCTCGGCGGGGCGGCCCCGGGCTCCGTCCGGGACATCCTCACCCAGGCGGTGACCAATCTGCAGCACAGCCAGCGTGCTGCCGGAGTTCTGGCAGTGCTCGGCCTGCTCACCGCCCTGTGGTCGGCGTCGGGGTACATCGCCGCGTTCATGCGCGCCTCCAACGCCATCTACGACGTGCCCGAGGGCAGGCCGCTGTGGAAGAAGCTGCCGATCCGCGTCGGGGTCACCCTGCTCATGATGGTGCTGCTGGCCGTGAGCTCGATCGGCGTCGTGCTCACCGGGACGCTCGCTGCACGGGTCGGTTCGATGATCGGCATCGGCAGTACGGCGGTCACGGTGTGGAACATCGCGAAGTGGCCGGTGCTGCTGCTGATCGTCTCGGGGATGTTCGCGCTGCTGTACTGGGCGTCCCCGAACGTCCGGCAGGGGTTCCGCTGGGTGACTCCCGGCGGGCTGCTGGCGATCGGGCTGTGGCTGGTGGCCTCCGGGGCGTTCGCGTTCTACGTGGCCCATTTCGGCTCGTACAACAAGGTCTACGGGTCGCTGGCCACCGTGATCATCTTCCTGGTGTGGCTGTGGATCTCGAACGTCGCCATCCTGCTCGGTGCCGAGCTCAACGCGGAACTCGAACGCAGCCGGGCGATCCTGGCCGGTCATCCCGCCGAGCAGGAACCCTACGTCGGACTGCGGGACCCCCCGAAGCCCGCCCACGACGACCCGGACACCCAGACCAACTGAGTCACAGACCTACTGAGCCACTGAGCCACGGAACCCGTTGGTACAGACCGGCTTCCGGGTCGGCCGCCGCGGGACCACCGGGCAGGAGGAGACCATGAGCCAGCACACCGGACCATCCGGCCCGGAGGAGGACGAGCAGCTCAAGCACGAGACGCGCGGGCTGGTCCAGGGCGGGCGCAGCAGCCGGGCGCAGGAGTGGCGCGACCCCGAGCCCGCCGGGGAGGACCAGCCGACCGGGGACCGGCACATCACCCCCGACGACCGGCGTTCGGCCCCGCCCGGAATGACCCCGCGGGACATCGAGGAGCGCTCGGAACTGGCCCGCTTCCTCGGGCGCGCGGCCTTCCCCGGGGACCGCGACCACCTGCTCGACGTAGCCCGCGCCAACGACGCCCCCGACCACGTGATCTCGCTGCTGGAACAGGTCGAGGGCGGGCAGGAGTACATCAACCTGCAGGCAGTCGCCCGCGCCGCCGGGATCGGCACCGAGACGGGGGAGCACTGACCTGCCCCCACCTACCTCTGACCGATCGAACGCCGAGGGCCGCCGGACCGCAGTGCGGTCCGGCGGCCCTGCCGTTCGTGGTTGCGGCGCTGCCCAGCTACGGCGTCAGGCGATCCCGATCCCGAATGCCGGCGTGCCGGACTGGGCGTAGACGGCCGTCAGCGGGGGGACGAGGTCGGCAACAGCAGGAGTCTGGTTCGTCATCGACGCCGGCTGGCTGTTGCCGAGGTTTCCGTTCCCGTTCCACCCCCACCCCCACAGCCGGCCGTCCGAGGCCAGGGCGTACGCCGAGCTGCTGGAGGCGGCAATGGAGGTGATCCCCGAGACCTTGACCTGGACCGGGACCGCGGAGTTCCCGAGCCAGCTGTTGCCGAGCTGGCCGTTCGTGCCGGCGCCCCAGGACCAGACGGTCCCGTCCGGCTTCAGGGCGTACGCCGTCAGGTTGCCCGCAGCGAGCGCCGTGACCCCGGTGAGGCCGCTCACCTGGACCGGGACCGCGGATGTCGCCGGCATGGTGCCGTTTCCGAGCTGGCCGCTCGCGCCCGCTCCCCAGGCCCAGACGGTGCCGTCGGCGGCCAGCGCGTAGGCACCGGACCCGGAACCACGCACCGCCGTAGCCTTGGGCAGGCCGGTCACCTGAACGGGCGTCGGCTGGCTGACCGTCGTGGTCCCGTCACCCAGCCTGCCACTTGTCCCCGAGCCCCAGGCCCACACCGTCCCGTCTGACTTCACGGCGTAGGCCGTCGACGGGCCGCCCGCCACCGCGGTGATGCCACTCAGCCCGGGGATCTGCACCGGGGTGTTGCTGTTCGCTCCGGTGGTCTGGCCGAGCAGCGGACCACCGGCACCCCAGCCCCACACCGTCCCGTCAGGCTTCACCGCGAAGCCGTCAGCGCTGGTGGCACCGACGGCCACGATCCCGCTGAGGCCGCTGACCTGAACGGGAATCGACGAGCCGAACACGGGGGACGTGCCGTTGCCCAACTGGCCGGAAGCTCCCCCGCCCCAGGCCCAGACGGTCCCGTCGGACTTCAGCGCGTAGCCGCCCTGCGCAGCCGGCGCCACCGAGACGATGCCCGTCAGACCGTCCACCTGGACCGGCGACTGCTGCCCGGGGGTCGGGCTGCCCAGAGACACGCTCATCGAGCTGCCCCAGCCGAAGACGCCGTGAGCCAGGTGCGGGAACACCCACAGCGGCCCGGTCCAGGATCCGACGCCCCCGTTGCCGTCCTTGACCTGCAGGGTGATGGTCCCGCCGCCGGGAGCCGTCGGTGTTCCGGAGATCACCCCGGTGGCCGGGTCGAGGCTGAGCCCGGACGCGAGGGTCCCGGCGGTCAGGGACCAGGTGTATGGGGCCGTGCCACCCGTGACGGTTCCCGCGCCGGATGAGTAGGGCACTCCCACCTCACCGGTCGCCTTGACGGAGGTGAGCACCAGCGCGATCGTCACGGTCACGCTGACGTCGACGGTCTGCCCGACGGTGTCGGTCGCCTCGGCGGTGAAGGTGTAGGTACCGCCCTGGGTCGGGGTGCCGGTGAGCAGCCCGGTCGTGGCGTTCAACGCCAGTCCAGGGGGCAGCGAACCGGTGCCGGGCAGGACCGACCAAGTCAAGGCACCGACCCCACCCTTGGCGCTCAGCTGGAGGCTGAACGGCGTCCCTGCTGTGCCCGTCGCAGAGGCGGTATCGGAGGTGGACGGCGCCGACGAGTAGCCGAGCAGGTCGACCACGACGTGGGTGTTGCCGGCCGAGTTGTAGATCAGGGTCATGGCCGACCGGGTGTCCGCGACCACGAGGTTCGGTACGACCCGCCCCGCGTCAGCGTTGATGTTGGAGACCAGCGGGGGACGCCCATTCGAGGCGGTCGCGGGATAGACCGTCAGGTAGGTCGGGGCCGTGGGCCATACCGCGGTGACGGACAGGTAGACCGCCGTCGCGTTCGCGGGGATGCCGTAGGACCGGGGCAGGGCGGTCTCGCAGGCCGAGCACAGCGGGCTCTGGACCGTGCGGGTGTCCAGCAGCCGGGTGGGGGTCAGTGGAACGAAGTCCCCGCCGGTGGTGAACCAGCCCTGCACATCCGCCACCACCTGGGTGGACCCCGCCGAGTTGTAGACCGACACCTTCCCGTTCGCGCCGACGGTGGCCACCGCCAGCACTGCCGCGGTCTGCCCCGCCTCAAGGTTGAGGTTCGACGCCGTCGGCACCGCCCCACCCGACGGATACACCGTCAGATACGTGTCCGCACTCGGCTGCGTCCCGGTCAGGTTCAACGCCACCGCAGCCACCCCGGACGCGGGAACCCCCGCCGTCCCGGCCACCTGCACGTCGATCGAACCGGCCGGCCCCACCGCCGCCTTCGCCGCGCCCTGCCCGATCCGGGTGTCCAGCACCCGCTGCGGAGACTGCCCCGTGTACGAGCCCCCCGACCCGTACCAACCCATCACATCCACCAACAGATCAGTGGCCCCCTGCGCGTTGAACAGCGTGACCTTCCCGCCCGCCCCCGGCGCCGCGATCACCATGTTCGCCCGCACCGCCCCCGGCCCGACGTTGATGTTCGACGCCGTCGGCCGCGCCGCCCCCGCCGGGAACACCGTCACGTACGTCGCCGCCGTCGGCCATACCACCGTCACGTTCAACGCCACCGCCGCCACCCCTGACGACGGCACCCCCCCAACCCCCAACACCTGCACATCCACCGTGCCACCCACACCCACCCGCGCCGCAGGCGCACCCGTCCCGTCCCGGGTGTCCAACAACCGCGTCGGGCTCACACTCGTAAACCCCATTCGCGTCGCCGCCGACGCCGACCCCACCACCGGCGAAGCCACCGTCAACCCCGCGGCGACCACCCCGGCCACCACCACACCGGCCACCCGCCGCGCCCGCGACTGCACCCAGCCCGCACCCCGAACCGACACCCCGGACCCCGTCCCATCAGGCCCCGCCCGGCCCCCTGACAGGAGCCACCACAGACGCAAGCAGCAGGACTCTAGAGACATCAACAACCTCACGTCCACGAAATCCCTTGCGCCACAGACAAAACACCACGAGACATGAACCACGACCACCGAAACTCACATCAGCCACGCGGACACAACAAAGGGGCCGAGCCGCCCGCCCTGGGTGGGCGGGCGGCTCGGCCCCGTGGTTCGTCCGGCCCGATCAGTACGGGCCGGCCCGGTGGGTCACCCGGCCCGGGTCAGCGCACCCTGCCAGGGAGCCGCTCCGCCGGGAACCAGGTTGGACGCATCGGTGCTGTAGCCGACGTAGGCCCCGGTGGGGTTGATGATCGGTTCCGTTGCCTGAGCGTTGGCCGCCTGCCCGCCCGCCCCGCTGACCAGCGTGGTGGTGCCCGACGCGCGCGTCCAACGGAACACCTGGGTGAACGCGCGGCTGCCGACGGGCGAGGCCAGCAGGTCTGTCGCGGCGGACTGGTAGGCGACCGTCGAACCATCCGCTGAAATGGACGACGCAGTGGACACCCCGTTGCCGGCCGCGGTCCCGGCCCCGTTCAGGCTGACCAGGGTGGTCGTGTTGGCCGTGGTGTCCCGCAGGTAGACGTCAGCGACCCCGTTGGTGTCCTTGGGGTCCAGAGCGGCCAGGGACGTGAAGGACACGTACCGGCCATCCGCGGAGATAGCCGGGTCCCAGGAGACTGCCGCACCCCCCGTCCCGGTGGTACCGGTGGGCTGGCTGACCAGGGTGGGGACCCCCGCCGCCCAGACGTACACCTGGCTGACGTCCACGTAGGCCACCGCACCGTTGTCCGCCACGGACCCGACGCCGTGCCCGGCCTGGAGGGGGTTAGCACCGGCGACTCGGGTGGTGCTGTACGTGGGCGAGTTCAGGTCTCGAACGACGAGGTCACCAGTGCCCGTCCCGGTGGTCCCGGTCGCGAGGTTGGTCGACCACGTGACGAAGGTGGCGTACCCGCTGTTGGGGGAGATGGCGACCGCCTGGGAACGCCCGTTGCCGACCTCGCCCGTCGTCCCGAGGGTGGGGTTGTAGGAGATCAGGTAGATGTAGCCGGTGAGCAGGTCGCTCACGTAGACGTCGTCCAACCCGTTGGTGTCGGGGGGGACGAGTCCGTCCGGGGTGGTCCACAGGGCGTACCGGCCGTCGGCGGTCAGCCCGGCACCCGCCACGGAGCTGCCGGGCGTCGCCGCGGTGGCGGCGATCTCGGTGGTGATGCCCAGGACGGAGTCCCGGACGAACAGCCCGCCCTGCGGTGCGCTGCCGTGC
>DASTGO010000248.1:0-22819 GCA_035719045.1 Kineosporiaceae bacterium
CCCGAACCCCGCAACGAGCCCATCCTCGGCTACCCGCCGGGCAGCCTGGAGCGGGAGACCTTGCGGCGTCGCCTGGTCGAACTTGCTGGTACGCGGCTTGACTTGACAATGACCATCGATGGTAAGGAGCGCATGGCGGACGGCGACCCGATCGACGTCGTCGAGCCACACAATCGCCGCCACGTGCTCGGAATCACGCACAACGCCAGCCAGGCCGATGTCGCCGAGGCCGTGCGCGCGGCGAAGAACGCGGCGCCGATGTGGCGGCAACTGCCCTGGCCGGAGCGCGCCGCGATCTTCCTTCGGGCGGCCGACCTGCTGGCCGGCCCCTGGCGGGACACCCTGAACGCGGCCACGATGCTCGGCCAGTCGAAGACGGCGCACCAGGCGGAGATCGACGCCGCCTGCGAGCTCATCGACTTCTGGCGCTTCAACGTCCAGTACATGACGCGTATCTACGAGGAGCAGCCCATCTCCTCGCCGGGCGTCTGGAACCGGCTCGAGTACCGCCCGCTCGAGGGCTTCGTCTTCGCCGTCACGCCGTTCAACTTCACCTCGATCGCCGGCAACCTCCCCACCTCGGTCGCGCTCATGGGCAACACCGTCGTCTGGAAGCCGGCCTCGACCGCCGCCGTGAGCGCCCACTTCCTCATGAAGCTGTTCGAGGAGGCGGGCCTTCCGCCGGGCGTGATCAACCTCGTGTACGGGAGCGGGAGCGCCGTCGGCGATCCGGCGCTCGCGAGCGACCACCTCGCCGGAATCCACTTCACCGGCTCGACGCCCGTCTTCCAGGGAATGTGGAAGACCGTCGGCGAGAACATCGCCCGCTACCGCAACTACCCGCGAATCGTCGGCGAGACGGGCGGCAAGGACTTCATCGTCGCGCACCCGAGCGCCGACGCCGAGGCAGTTGCCACCGCCATCCTCCGCGGCTCCTTCGAGTATCAGGGCCAGAAGTGCTCTGCGGCCTCCCGCGTCTTCGCGCCTGCGAGCCTCTGGCCGCAGGTGCGGGACAGGGTCGTCGACGAGATCGGAGAGATGAAGATGGGAGACGTCGCCGACTTCTCGAACTTCGTCGGGGCGGTCATCGACGCCGGCTCGTTCGCAACGCAGAAGGAGGCGATCGACGAGGCCAAGGCATCCGGCGGCACCGCCCAGGTCATCGCGGGCGGCAACTACGACGACAGCGAGGGCTGGTTCGTCGAGCCGACGGTGATCGAGACGTCCGACCCGAGCTTCCGGACGATGCGGGACGAGCTGTTCGGCCCCGTCGTCACGGCTTTTGTCTACGACGACTCGCGCTACGACGACACGCTCGACCTGATCGACAGCGGGACGACCTACGGCCTGACGGGCGCCGTGTTCGCGCGCGACCTCGACGTGCTGGAGAGGACGCAGGACCGGCTCCGCTACGCGGCGGGCAACTTCTACGTCAACGACAAGCCGACCGGGGCGGTCGTCGGTCAGCAGCCGTTCGGCGGGGCCAGGGCCTCCGGGACCAACGACAAGGCCGGTGCCGCCCAGAACCTGCTCCGGTGGACCTCGACCCGGTCGATCAAGGAGACGTTCGTGCCCCCGACCGACCACACCTACCCGCACATGCAGTAGCCGCCGTCCCGGCGGTAGCCCCGCCCCGCCGGTCCGGTTGGGCACGGTGTGCCACCGCGCCCGTTTTCCGGGCGCTGTGTGCCACCGTGCCCGGTCGGTCGGCGGCCTGCCCGGGCTCAGGCCCGGTTCACCCGTCGGCGAGCCAGGCCTGGGCGGTGCGCTGCTCGGCTCGGACGGCGGCCAGGATCGCCGGTTCGGCGGCCTTCTCGATCCTGCCCCCGACCAGGGGGACCGACGCCTTCAGGTCCCCCTGGACGGACTGCCGGGACCCGGTCCCGTTCGGCTCCAGCCGCAGCGTGGCGGTGAACCGGAGCGGAGCTCCGGCGATCTCCACGACGGCGGTCCCCTCCCGGCTGCCGTCCGGCCCCGGACCGGCCCAGTCGTCCACCTGGGTCACCCGGAGGGTGGGACCGACCAGGGACTTCACGAAGTCGGGGACGCCGTCGGCGGGCAGGGTCCGGTGCGAGCGCACCAGGGCACCGCCGTCGTCGTACTCCTCGACCTCGACCTCGTGGTCCAGTGCGCCGGTGGCCTGGCACTTGCGTTCCTGGAAGCTGACGTCGCTGATCATCCGGAAGACGGTCCCGGGGTCGGCGTCGTAGTGGATCTCGGCGGTGATGCGCACGCCCGAACGCTACCGGCAGGCCCGGAGGAGTGCCGCGATGTGGCCCTGGTCACCCCTGGAGAGAGTGAGGATGTGGCCTGCGTCACCCGCTATAGATAGCGGTAGACAACGGGAACGGCGGTGCGGGCGTTGACCAACGCCTGGGTATCGTCACGTTCGACGGGCGGGCAACGGCGCCGGCCCCGGGGGTAGTGAGGCGTGCCATGACAGCGACCCATCAGACGGATCGAGAACAGATCATCGACAGGGCCGCCCAGGCCGGGGAGCGTCAGGGGTGCCGGGAGCCCGGCCTACGCCCGTTCCTCGCCCGCTACTACCGCCACGTCGCTCTTGAGGACCTGCGCGACCGGGATCCGGTGGACCTGGTGGGTGCCGCCCTCTCCCACCGCCAGCTGGCCTCCTTCCGGCCACGAGGGGTGGCCAACGTCCGGGTGTTCACCCCGACCGTCGACGAGCACGCCTGGGCCTGCGGGCACACGGTGGTCGAGGTCGCCACCGACGACATGCCCTTCCTGGTGGACTCGATCAACGCCGAGCTGTCCCGGCTGGACCGGGCGATCCACCTCGTCGTGCATCCGCAGGTCGTGGTCCGCCGGGACGTCACCGGAAACCTGCTGGAGATCCTTGACCTGTCCGCCTCCGGCTTCGCCACCGGCGAACACCCCCGCGACGCGCTGGTCGAGTCGTGGACCCATGTCGAGATCGACCGGGTCACCCACCCCGACGACCTGGAGGACATCGCGGCCAGCCTGAGCCGGGTGCTGGAGGACGTCCGGGTGGCCGTGGAGGACTGGCCCCGGATGCGGCAGCGGGCGCAGGAGATCGCCGAGGAGCTGTCCGCCAACCCGCCCGCCGGGATCGAGGCGGACCAGGTCGGCGAGGTCCGCCGGCTGCTGGACTGGCTGGCCGACGAGCACTTCACCTTCGTCGGGTACCGGGACTACAAGCTGGAGGTCCGCGACGGGCATGACGTGCTGGTCGGGCAGACCGGCACCGGGCTGGGCATCCTGCGCTACGACCAGATGCACTCCAGCAGCTTCGACCGGCTGACCAAGCAGGCCCGGTCGAAGGCCCGCGAGAAGCGGCTGCTGGTGCTGACCAAGGCGAACTCCCGGGCCACCGTGCACCGCCCGTCCTACCTGGACTACGTCGGGGTGAAGGTGTTCGACGCCGCGGGCGAGGTGATCGGGGAGCGGCGCTTCCTCGGCCTGTTCGCCTCCAGCGTCTACACCGACAGCGTGCGCCGGATCCCGGTGGTGGAACGCAAGGTGGCCGCCGTCCTGGCCCGGTCCGGGTTCTCCCTGGACAGCCACTCCGGCAAGGACCTGCTGCAGATCCTGGAGACCTACCCCCGGGACGAGCTGTTCGAGATCGGCGTCGACGAGCTGTACGAGATCGCGATCGCCGTCATGCACCTGCAGGAGCGCAGGCGCACCCGGCTGTTCATGCGCACCGACGAGTACGGCCGGTACGTGTCCTGCCTGGTCTTCCTGCCCCGCGACCGGTACACCACCGCGGTCCGGCTGAGGATGGAGGACATCCTCCGCTCGGCGTTCAAGGGCTCCCACGTCGACTACAGCACCCGGGTGACCGAGTCGGTGCTGGCCCGGCTGCACTTCATCGTCCGGATGGAGCCGGGCACCCCGCTGCCCTACGTCGACCCCGACGAGCTGGAGGGCCGCCTGGTCGAGGCCACCCGCTCCTGGGACGAGGACCTCGGCGACGCGCTGCGCACCGAGACCGGCGAGGAGGAGGCCGCCCGCCTGCAGCGGGTCTGGGGCCGGGGCTTCCCCGAGGCCTACAAGGAGGACTTCCCGGCGAGGGTCGCCGTCTCCGACCTGCGCCGGATCGAGGACCTGCTGCCGGGTGAGGCACAGTCGCAGGCCCCCGGGGCGGGCATCATCCCCGGCGAGGCGCTGGGGATGAACCTCTACGAGCCGGTCGGGGCCGGACCGGGGGAGCGCCGGTTCAAGCTGTACCGGCTGGCCCCGCTGTCGCTGACCGCGGTCCTGCCGTACCTGGCCCACCTGGGCGTCGAGGTGGTCGACGAGCGCCCGTACCAACTGGAGCGGGCCGACGGGCTGGTCGCCCACGTCTACGACTTCGGGTTGCGCTACCCCGGCGGGATCGAGATGCCGGACCGGGCCCGGGAGCAGTTCAGCGAGGCGTTCGCGGCGGCCTGGGCAGGCCAGGCGGAGTCGGACGGCTTCGACCGGCTGGTGCTGCGCGCAGGGCTGACCTGGCGCCAGGTGGTGGTGCTGCGGGCGTACGCGAAGTACCTGCGCCAGACCCGGAGCACGTTCAGCCAGGACTACATCGAGCAGTGCCTGTCCGCGAACGTGGCGATCGTCCGGCTGCTGGTCCGGCTGTTCGAGGCCCGCCTCGACCCGGACCTGCCGGCCGAGGGGCGCCAGGAAGTGTCCGACGCGCTGGTGGCGGAGATCGGGGCGGGGCTGGACGGCGTCGCCAGCCTGGACCACGACCGGATCCTGCGGGCCTACCTGGGCCTCGTCCTGGCCACCCTGCGGACCAACTTCTTCCAGACCGAACCGGTCCCCGGTGCGGCTGCGGGCATCAGCCGGCCGAAGGCGTACGTGTCCTTCAAGCTGGACCCGCAGGCCGTCCCCGACCTGCCGCAGCCCCGCCCGGCCTTCGAGATCTTCGTGTACTCCCCGCGGATGGAGGGCGTGCACCTGCGGTTCGGCAAGGTGGCCCGGGGCGGGCTGCGCTGGAGCGACCGGCGGGAGGACTTCCGCACCGAGATCCTGGGCCTGGTCAAGGCGCAGATGGTGAAGAACGCGGTGATCGTGCCGACCGGCGCCAAGGGAGGGTTCGTCTGCAAGAACCTGCCCGATCCGGCGGTGGACCGGGATGCCTGGCTCGCCGAGGGGGTCGCCTGCTACCAGACCTTCATCTGCGGCCTGCTCGACATCACCGACAACCTGGTGTCCGCCACGGACGGCGAGGGTGGTTCCGGCGGGGACGGCGTGGCCGCCTCCGGGCAGCAGTTGGTCCTGCCGCCGCCGCGGGTGGTCCGCCACGACGGGGACGACACCTACCTGGTGGTGGCCGCGGACAAGGGCACCGCCTCCTTCTCGGACATCGCCAACGGGGTGTCCCGGTCCTACGGCTTCTGGCTGGGTGACGCGTTCGCCTCCGGTGGGTCCGTCGGCTACGACCACAAGGCGATGGGGATCACCGCGAAGGGTGCCTGGGAGAGCGTCAGGCGCCACTTCAGGGAACTCGGCCGGGACGTGCAGAGTGAGGACTTCACCGTCGTCGGCATCGGCGACATGAGCGGGGACGTGTTCGGCAACGGCATGCTGCTCAGCCGGCACATCACGCTGGTGGCGGCGTTCGACCACCGGCACGTCTTCCTCGACCCCGATCCCGACCCGGAGTCGTCCTTCGCCGAGCGGCAGCGCCTGTTCGCCCTGCCGAGGTCCTCCTGGGCCGACTACGACGCGTCGCTGATCTCGGCCGGTGGCGGGGTGTACCCGCGGACGGCGAAGTCCATCCCGGTCAGCCCGGCTGTCGGCGCCCGGCTCGGGCTGGCGGCGACGGTGACCGCGCTGACCCCGGCCGAGCTGATCACCGCGATCCTGTCGGCCCCGGCGGACCTGCTGTGGAACGGCGGCATCGGGACCTACGTGAAGGCCTCCACGGAGTCCCACGCCGACGTCGGTGACAAGGCCAACGACGTGATCCGGGTGGACGCCAGGGATCTGCGGGTCCGGGTGATCGGCGAGGGCGGCAACCTCGGGCTGTCCCAGCTCGGCCGGGTGGAGGCCGCGCTGCACGGGGTCCGGGTGAACACCGATGCGTTCGACAACTCGGCGGGCGTGGACTGTTCCGACCACGAGGTCAACATCAAGATCCTCCTGGACCGGATCCTCGCGGCCGGGGACCTCACCGAGAAGCAGCGCAACGGGCTGCTCGCCGAGATGACCGACGACGTCGGCCGGATGGTGCTGCGGGACAACTACGAGCAGAACGTCCTGCTCGGCAACGCCCGCAAGCAGTCCCACCAGATGCTCAGCGTGCACCAGCGGTTCATGCGGTCCCTGGAGTCCCGCAAGATCCTCAACCGGAAACTGGAGTACCTGCCCAGCGACGCCGGGCTGTCCGCGCGCGGCGACGAGGACCTCGGGCTGACCTCCCCGGAGTTCTCGGTGCTGGTCGCCTACGCGAAGATCGCGCTCAAGGAGGACCTGCTGGCCAGCGATCTGCCGGACGACCCGTGGTTCGCCCGGATCCTGCGGGACTACTTCCCGCCGGGGCTGGTCGACCGCTACGCCGACCGGCTGACCTCCCACCCGCTGCGCCGGGAGATCACCGCGACCTGCCTGGTGAACGAGCTGGTCAACCGGGGCGGGATCACCTTCGCCTTCCGCGCCCAGGAGGAGACCGCGGCAACCCCCGAGCAGGTGGCCCGCGCGTACACCGTCTGCCGTGAGGTGTTCGACCTCAAGGGGTTCGTGGCGGAGGTCGAGGCGCTGGACAACGTGGTGTCCACCGACGCCCAGACCGTGCTGTACCTGGAGTTCCGCCGGCTGCTGGACCGCGCGGTGCGGTGGTTCCTGCAGACCCGTCCCGGGCGGCTGGACATCGGCGCCGAGATCGCCCGGTTCGGTCCGGTCGTGGCGCAGCTCGGCCCACGGATGTCGGAGCTGACCCTCGGCGTGGAGCGCAGGGCCGTGCAGGAGCACGCCGAGCAACTGGTCAAGCTCGGCATCCCCGACGACCTGGCGCTGCGCGGGGCCACCCTGCTGCCGAGCTTCATGCTGCTGGACATCACCGAGATCGCCGGCCTGCAGCAGGTGCCGGCCGATGAGGTCGCCCAGGTCTACCTGACCCTGTCCGAGCGGTATGCCGTGGACGCCATGCTGACCCGGATCAGCGGGCTGAACCGTGGTGACCGCTGGCAGGCCCTGGCACGGGCGGCGCTGCGGTACGACCTCTACGCGGCGCTGGAGTCGCTGACCACGGCCGTGCTCACCGCGACGGCCCCGGGCGAGCCCCTGGACCGGGTCAGGCAGTGGGAGCAGGAGAACTCCGCCGCCGTGGCCCGGGCCGCGCAGACCCTCGAGGAGGTCCGCCGGCTGGAGACCGGCGACATCGCCTCGCTCTCGGTCGCCCTGCGTACCCTGCGCGGCGTGGTCCGCTCGACCACCTGACCCCGCCCGACGCCGCCCCGCCTGACCCTGCCCCCTGCCTCGGGCGCGGTGGCACCTGATGCCCGCTTTCCGGGCACGCGGTGCCACCGCGCCCAGGCTTGGCGGGTGTTGATCTCCCGGCGGATCAAGGGATGACGGTCGGTGTGGAGGATCGCGCAGGGCGGTCGGCTGGGCCGTCCGGGGGACCGGGCCGTCAGCCGCCCGGACGGGCAGCCCTAACCTGGACGGGTGCCGACCCTGAGCGATCTCCTGCGCCGCCACGCCGACCTCGAACCGGCCGACATCGAGTGGCTGCACCTGCTGGTGGGGGACTGGCAGATGCTGTCGGACCTGTCCTTCGCCGACCTGATCCTCTGGGTTCCGGACGCCTCTGGTGACGGCTGGGTGGCGGTCGCCCACTGCCGGCCCAGCACGGGGGCGACCGTGCACTACGACGACGTGGTCGGCGCCCGGGCCCCGTTCGGCCGCCGGCAACAGGTGGACCGGGCCTGGCAGCTGCGCCGGATCTGCCGGGACCGGGACCCGGAGTGGTACGACGACATCCCGGTCCGGGAGGAGGCGATCCCGGTCGTCCGCCGGGGCCGGGTGCTCGCGGTGGTCGGTCGGCACACCAATCTGGCCGCCGCCCGGACCCCGAGCCGGCTGGAGCTGACCTACCTGCAGTGTGCCGACGACCTGGCCCGGATGATCGCCGCGGGGGACTTTCCGGTGCTGGGAGCCCCCACCGGACCGCGTCGGGGTGCTCCCCGGGTCGGGGACGGCCTGATCCGCCTGGACCGTGACGGCCGGATCACCTACGGCAGCCCGAACGCCCTGTCGGCCCTGCACCGCCTCGGCTACGTCGGCGACCTCATCGACAAGTCCCTGTCGGAGATCGCCACCCCCCTGCTGGACACCAGCGGACCGGTCGACGAGTCGCTCCCGCTGGTTCTCACCGGCCGGGCACCCTGGCGCAGCGATCTGGAGGCCCGGGGGACCACCCTGTCCCTGCGGGCCATCCCTCTCACCGCGGCCGGGCAGCGGGTCGGTGCGCTGGTCCTGCTGCGCGACGTCTCCGAGCTGCGCCGCCGTGAGCGCGAGCTGATGACCAAGGACGCGACGATCCGGGAGGTCCACCACCGGGTCAAGAACAATCTGCAGACGGTGGCCGCGCTGCTGCGCCTGCAGGCCCGCCGGATCAAGTCCGACGAGGGCCGGGTGGCCCTTCAGGAGGCGATGCGCCGGGTGGCCACGATCGCCCTGGTGCACGAGACCCTGTCGGAGGGGCTCGACGAGACCGTCGACTTCGACGAGGTGGTGGAGCGGACCGTGGCCCTGGCCGTCGAGCTGGCCGGGACGGGTGCCACGGTCCAGGTCCGCCGGGAGGGTCGGTTCGGGCTGATGGCGGCGCAGAACGCGACGCCACTGGCCCTGGTGCTCACCGAACTGGTCACCAACGCCGTCGAGCACGGGCTGGCGGCCGGCGGCGGGACGGTGACGATCGCGGCCATCCGGGACGGTCGCAGCCTGACCGCCGTCGTCCGCGACGACGGGACGGGCCTGCCCGAAGGTTTCGTCGCCGGGGCCGAGGGGCTCGGGACCCAGATCGTGCAGGCCCTCGTCGGTGGCGAGATGCGAGGCCGGATCACCTGGTCCAGCCCCGCCGAGGGCGGGACCGAGGTGATGGTCGAGGTCACGTTGCGGGAGATGGCGGAGGACGAGGCGGCCGGAGATTCCTCGCCCGACGAGCAGGCGGACGATCAGGCCTCGGCCGGAGTCGGCGAATGGCCGCACACCCCGGACGCAGTCCTCGGCGGGCGCCCCGGGGCAGAGTCGCGCGAGACACCGGCCCCCGATGCGGATGCCTCCGGGAACGGTCGCAGTGGTCGCGGTGCGTGGGCCGCCGGATCCGGGGACCAGGGAGAGCACCTGACCCGTGCATGACCGGGCCGGGGCGCGGCGGCGAACAGCGGCGGCTGCGAACGACGGTGGCCGGGCGGGAGCCGTGCTGGCCGGGGGAACGGGCCGGAGAAAGGCTGCGGCCACCGATCGGTCCTGATCGGTGGCCGCAGACCTCGCCTGATGCGTTGAACGCCTGAAGCTGGAACCCCGGTGAGCCTCACCTGATGCCAAGCACACCGGGATCGGTCGGCGGGTGGCCGCCGACCAGGATGACGCGGAACGTCAGCCTGCGCGGCGGGCCCGGGCGTTGCGGCGCTTGAGAGCGCGACGCTCGTCCTCAGACAACCCGCCCCAGACCCCGGCGTCCTGGCCCGTGTCCAGCGCCCAGCGCAGGCACGTCTCAACGACGTCGCAGCGCCGGCACACGGCCTTGGCCTCTTCGATCTGCAGCAGCGCCGGTCCGGTGTTCCCGATGGGGAAGAACAGCTCCGGGTCCTCTTCCAGGCACGCTGCGCGGTGCCGCCAGTCCATGAGGTGGATCCACTCCTCTGCCCCGAGGGGCCATCGTGCTGAGCCAGCCGCTAACGTTACGACCAGCAGGGCGCGGGGCACCATCGATTCAGTGAATCCGAATGGATGGGGCCCCACGAGGGCTGCGTCATCGCGCCCTCGTACATCCAACGACAAGCCTCACATCCTTGTGCCCGCTTTCACAAGGGTTATCGCCCAAGAAAATGTAACGTTCTGCGTGCGCAGTCACTCTCTGTAGAGCAAGTAATGGACTATCTGCCCATAGTCTTCATGCACGTCGATAACGTGATTTCTGAGATCATCCGGTGCGGAACGGGTGCATGGCCCGGGTCTTGAGCGCCACGCCACATCGGATGCCGGAGTCGGGCCGGAAGGGGTCGGACGCAGTGACCGAGGAGACGGGCCGGGGGACAGGCTCCCGGAAGGGTCGCGGGACCGGTTCCGGAAGGCGCGGTGGGAATACGGCCGGCCGGGCCTCCACCGGTGCGGGTTCGGGCGGGTCCGGTGCGGGTCGGCCGTCCGCAGGTGCGGGCTCGGGCGGGTCCGGTGGTCGGGCCGGGAGTGACGCCCGCTGTGAGCCCGCGCAGGGCACCGCGCTGATCGACCGACTGGCTCCCCGTCGGGGTCTGCGCCGACTGGTCGCCGGGGTCGTTCTCGCCGAGGGGGTGATCCTGCTTGCGGGTGCCGTCTTGCTGGTCGTGGAGCTGTTCCGGACCACGGCCACCGAGACCGGTGGCGCCATCGCCCAGGCCGTCGTGGTCCTGGTGATCGGGCTCGGGCTGCTCGTGCTGGGCCGGGTCACGCTGCGCGCCGACGAACGGGCACGGGTGCCGGTCCTGGTCTGGCAGGTACTGCAGGTCTCCGTGGGGGGGCCGGCGCTGTCGACCCAGCGGTACGTGGCGGTGCTGGCGATCGGGACGGCGCTGGTGGCGGGCGTCGGCATCCTGGTTCCCGGGGTGCTGCGACCGGACGTGCGGGGGCTGGCCGGGGACTGAGTCCATGCCGGGCGGCGGGAATCGCCGTCGGCCGCGGCTCAGACCTCCTCGGTGAGGCCTTCCCGGAGGGTGGTCAGGCTGCGGGTGAGCAGCCGGGACACGTGCATCTGGGACACCCCGACCTCGGCGGCGATCTGCGACTGGGACAGTCCCCGGCCGAACCGAAGCGCGAGGATCCGCCGTTCGCGGGTGGGGAGCCGAGCCAACAGCGGATCCAGGATGGCCCGATGCTCGACCTGTTCCAGCCCCTGGTCCAGGCTGCTGAGGCTGTCGAACAGCGACTCCTCCGAAGCGCTGGGTAGTGGAACGGTGGCGAAGACCGTGGCGGTCTCGATGGCTTCGACCACGAGGTCGGGATCCGCATGGAGTTCCGCCGCCAGTTCCTGGACGGTCGGGGAGCGGCCGAGCCGATGGGTGAGCTGCTCGCGGGTGACGGCCACCCGGCGCCCGAAGTCCTGCAGCCGTCGCGGTACGCGCATCGCCCAGCCGCGGTCGCGGAAATGCCGCCGGAGTTCCCCCAGGATGGTCGGGATGGCGAAGGAGGAGAACGACCCGCGATTCGGGTCGAACCGGTCTACCGCGTTCAACAGGCCGATCGTGCCGACCTGGACCAGATCGTCGTAGGGCTCGCCCCGGCCGCGGAATCGCTGTGCGAGGTGGTGGACGAGCGGGAGTTGGGATTCCACGATCTGCTGGCGCAGCAGCCGGTGCGCCCGGTTGCCGGGTAGGAGGTCACTCAGCCGACGCATGCGCTCGTCGAGCAGGTCGCGCACTGCGCGGTCGCCGAGGTCCTCCTGCAGTGCCGGGCCGGGTGCGACCGGTTCCCAGGGCGGTGGTCGGACCGTGGTGTCCGGTGCCGCCCCGGCGCGGACGGCAGGTTCGGGGCCTGCCGGTGCGGGGGCCGTGGTCGGCGCGGGGGAGGGAAGCCTGGCCGTCGGGGTCGCGGGGGCGGTGACTGCCGGATGCCGGGGGAGCTGGCGGACGGTGCGGCGGGGCGTGGTCGACGACCGCGAGTCCCCCCGGGCGGCCCGTGGGGGCGGAAGCAGTTCGAAGCCGCGGTCGACGTCCCTCGCCGTCACGGTGTCTGGCCACCTCCGGCATGTGTGAGCCGGATCCAGCAGCCCTCGTCGGTCAGGCCGGTTTCGACCTGGCCGACGAGCGCCTCGAGCACGGTCCACGCGAAACTGCCGCGCTCGGGCAGGCGCCGGGTCGGGCCTGACATGACTACCTCGAGCCTGCCGGGGTGGACGGTGAAGGATGCGTGAACCCCTTCGCCGGGGTGGGTGCGGTGGTCCAGGAGCAGCGCGCAGGCTTCGTCGACGGCGATCCGGAGGTCCTCGATCTCGTCCAGGGTCAGGTCGAGTCGGGCGGCCAGACCTGCCGTCGCGGTCCGGATCACGGCGAGGTACGCAGGGTCTGCAGGGACACGCAGATCGACGGTGTCGGTGAGGTCCGCCGCATCCCGCTGCGCCGCCGTCATCGTCATCACGCCCAGCCTTCCCGATGTCTCTGCGTAACTCCCCGGTTGCAGATCGTGCCCAATCTCCTCCCTTGCCCACCCGGGCGCTTCGTCCCGTGCAGTGTCCAACACAGGGTGTACGTCTGTCTCCCCCGCTTGCGTGGGAGCTTGATCGCGGGCTCGTCGACCGCGCCCCATCGCCCTGTCATCGGGCACTGTCCCGGGAACTAAGGCAACGCTAACCGAGACGCCGACCCTATCGCCACGACCGGATTCCGGCCCGTCATCACCGCTCCACCATTGGTGACATGCCCTGGTCACGAGGCGAAACGCCAGTGAAAGCCGACCGCCTGCGCCTCCACGGCGTCAAGGAACAGGTGCGCAGTGCCGTCGGGATCGAGGCCCACCGGTTCGGCGCACAGGGGGTGCATCACCGCGGGTCCCGGCCAGACCGTCCACCAGACCCGGTCCGGCAGCAGCGTGGGGTGGAAGCGCACCTGCAGTTCGACGTTCTCCAGCCGGCCGGTGGTGCCGCGCAGGAGCCGCGTCACAGGTGTTCCGGCGACGGCGAACCGGCCGACGGACTCCACCGACGTGGTCTGTCCGGGCCGCAGTGGCCGGTGGAACGTCACGTCGACGGCGGTGGACGGTCCGGGCGGTCGCACCGGCGTGGCCTGCCCGCCGCGCAGCACCCGCAGGTCGATCCCGCCGGGGTCGAGGACGTAGCGGTAACCGGGCAGGGTCCCTACCGCTCGCACCACGTGGATGCTGTGCAGCATCCGCGGACGCCCGTCCGGGCCGAGCGACCAGGCCTCGCGCAGGGCGACGGTCCGCAGCCCAGATTCGGGCTGCGGTCCGGGCCAGGAGTCCGCGGGCCCACGGCCGGGTGCCGGCCCCGCCTGGGACCCCGTTGCTGGGATGCCGGGCGGCTGCAGCAGGGCCTGCAACTCCTCGACATCGACGGCGGACATCGCGAAGGCACGGGCGAACAGGTCCAGGGTGCGTGCGGAGAGCACCTGTCCGGTCAGTGCTCGCTGTACGAGATCCTTCAGCCGCCGGGGGAGGGCCCGGTCGGTGACGGGGACCTGTTCGTCCCGCCAGAGGTGATCGGCGAGCACGCGGGCGACCGCCGCCTGGTGCACGGTGGAGAAACCGTGCCGCAGGGTGTCCTGCCGCCGTAGCTGCCGCATCCACCGGGTCCGGTAGGCGGGCCGGACGACGAGCAGTTCGGCCAGCCGCCGACCGGCCGCCGTGGTGCGGGTGTTCCCCGAGTCTGTGATCCGCGCCGACATGTCGCACCCCCGTGCTTGAGTCCGGCGCCGCTCCCGGACCCCCGACCGGCGGCGTGCCCTGATCGTGCCGAGGGGGTCCGACAACCCGGGGCGGTGAACGACCGCCGGACCGCCGGCCTTGATCACGGGGGTAGACCTGCGCCGGGCCCTGTGGACGACCGCTGCGCGGTGTCGTTCATGATCTCTATGCTGCCGATGGTCGGTGCCGGATCGGTGGCGTCGGGCCCGGGACGGGGGACGTCCGGGAAGGGGACACGGTGGACGCCACGGCGATCGTCGCCGAGGAGGTGCGCGAGCTCATCCGCCGCTGCGGGGTGGACCCGGTGCACGACCGCGCCGGGATCCGCCGGCTCGTCGAGGACGCCGTTGCCGACTACGACGAGCGCTCGCTCACCGGGACCCTCCCACCGCTGGCGGACGCCGGGGACACCGTCCGGCAGGTGCTCGACGAGGTGGCCGGCTTCGGTCCGCTGCAGGTGTATCTGGACGATCCGGAGGTCGAGGAGATCTGGGTCAACGAGCCGGGCAAGGTCTTCGTGGCGAGGGCGGGGGTCCATGAGCTGACCACGACGATCCTCACCGCGCAGGAGGTCCGCGACCTGGTCGAACGGATGCTGAAGTCATCTGGCCGCAGGGTCGATCTGTCGACGCCGTTCGTGGACGCGATGTTGCCGGACGGCTCGCGGCTGCACGTCGTCATCCCCGACATCACCCGCGAGCACTGGGCGCTGAACGTCCGCAAGTTCACCGTGCGGGCGTCCCGGCTGGACGACCTGGTCGCGCTCGGCACCCTCACCCCCGCTGCGGCGGCCTTCCTCGAGGCATCGGTCGTCGCAGGCCTGAACGTGCTGGTCTCCGGGGGCACTCAAGCCGGGAAGACGACTCTGCTGAACTGCCTCGCCGCCGCGATCCCGCCCCGGGAGCGGGTGATCACCTGCGAGGAGGTGTTCGAGCTCAAAATCTCGTTGCGGGATGTGGTGGGGATGCAGTGCCGGCAGCCGAGCCTGGAGGGGACGGGCGAGATTCCCCTGCGCCGGCTCGTCAAGGAGGCGCTGCGGATGCGCCCGAACCGGATCATCGTCGGCGAGGTCAGGCAGGCGGAGAGTCTCGACCTGCTGATCGCGCTGAACAGCGGCCTGCCCGGGATGGCGTCGGTGCACGCCAACTCGGCCCGGGAGGCGCTGACCAAGATGTGCACGCTTCCCCTGCTGGCCGGGGAGAACGTCGGTAGCCGGTTCGTGGTGCCCACGGTGGCCTCCAGCATTGACCTGGTCGTCCAGATCGGGATGGACGCGGACGGCGGGCGGCGGGTCCGGGAGATCGTCGCCGTGCCCGGCCGGGTCGAGTCCGATGTGGTGGAGACCGCCGACGTGTTCACCCGGCGGGGAGGGGTCCTGGTCCGGGCCGACGGGTTCCCACCGCATCAGGACCGGTACGTCCAGGCGGGATACGACCTTCCCCGACTGTTGGCCGGCTGAGCAGGCAGGACGGGGGAACTCGTGGGCATCGTGGTGGGGCTGCTGTTCGGGATCGGTGCGTTCTGCATCTGGTGGTCGTTCTGGGTGCCCGACGCGCCCAGGGAACGCCGTCGGGGCGGCAGGGCGGACCGGGCCCGGGATGTTCTGGCCCAGGCCGGCATCGAGGGCGTCACCCCGCAGGCGCTGCTGCTCGCCTGCGGAGCGCTCGCGGCGGCGGCCTTCCTCGGGGTGTTCGCGGTGAGCCGGTCGCCGCAGATCGCCGCCTGTTTCGCGGTGATGGCGGGCTGGGCGCCGGTGGCGGGAGTCCATATCCGGGCCCGGCACCGGCGCGCGGTCCGGCGCGAGCTCTGGCCGGAGGTGGTGGACAACATCGCCTCCGGGGTCCGGGCCGGGCTCTCCCTCCCGGAGGCCCTCACGCAGGTCGGGGAGCGCGGTCCGGAGGCGTTGCGGGCGGCGTTCGTCGCGTTCGGTCAGGACTACCGCGCGTCCGGGCGGTTCGGTGAGGCCTTGGAACGACTGAAGGACCGGCTCGCCGATCCTGTCGCGGACCGGATCTGTGAGGCGCTGCGGATCACCCGGGAGGTCGGCGGTTGCGATCTCGGTCGCCTGCTGCGCAGCCTGTCCGCCTTCCTACGGGAGGACGCCCGTACCCGGGCCGAGTTGGAGGCCCGGCAGAGCTGGACCGTGAACGGTGCCCGGCTGGCGGTGGCGGCGCCCTGGGCCGTGCTCGGCCTGCTGGCCACCCGCCCGGAGTCGGTGCGGGCGTACAACTCGGCGACCGGGGCGCTGGTACTCGCCGTCGGGGCCACGGTCTGTGTCGTCGCCTACCGGGTGATGTTGCGGATCGGCCGGCTCCCGGAGGAGGAGCGGGTGCTGCGATGAGCGGGCTGATGTCTCCGGTGGGAGCGCTGATCGGGCTCGCGGCCGGAGTCGGTGCCTGCATGGTCTGGCTGCGGCTGCCCCGGCACCGGCGTCCCGGGCTCGATGAGCGGCTCGCCCCCTATCTGCGTGATGCGGCCCCGGTGTCGAGGCTGCTGGCGGCACCGTCCCCGCGCTCACCGCTGACCACCCTGGAACGGGTGCTCGCCCCGGTGATGGCGGATGCGGTCCGCTGGGTGGACCGGTTCAGCGGGGGCCACGGCAGCGTGCGGCGGCGGCTGGACCGGCTCGGGTCCGGCCGCCGCGTGGAGCAGTTCCGGGCGGAACAGGTGGTCTGGGGTGCACTCGGCGCCGTTGCCGGAGCGGTCATGGGACTGCTCGGCGTGCTCAGCCGGTCCGGTGTCTCGGTGGTGTCCGTGGTCGGGCTGCTGCTGGTCGGAGCGCTGCTCGGCGTGCTCGGTCGTGACCAACTGCTGACCACCCAGGCCCGCCGCCGGGAGCAGCGGATGCTCACGGAGTTCCCGACCATCGCCGAACTGTTCGCGCTGTCCGTCGGCGCAGGGGAGGGGGTGGTCGGGGCGCTGGAACGCATGGCCCGCAGCTGCCACGGCGAGCTGTCCGCCGAACTGCGCCGCACCCTCGCCGAGGTTCGTGCCGGGGCGTCCTTGATCCAGGCCCTGGAACGGCTGGCGTCCCGGACCGGACTGCCGGCGCTGGCCCGATTCGTCGACGGGGTCGCCGTGGCGATCGAACGCGGGACCCCGCTCGCCGATGTCCTGCGAGCCCAGGCACAGGACGTCCGGGAGCTGTCGCGGCGGCGGCTCATCGAGTCAGGTGGCCGCAAGGAGATCGCCATGATGGTGCCGGTCGTCTTCCTCGTCCTGCCGGTCACCGTGCTGTTCGCCGTCTTCCCGGGACTCGCCGTCCTGGAGTTGCATGTCTGAGACCGAGACCACGAGACGAAGGAGACCACGTGACGCACGCCCTGTCCCCGGTGGCCGGGACGTCCCCCGCCTCCGCCGCAGCCGGCCACGGACCCGAGCTTCGGGACCGTGGCCGGCGGGCGGTGGTCCGGTTGCACCTGGGCCTGCAGCGGTCGGCTGCCGGGCTGCAACGCCGGGCGCTGGCGAAGGGCGATCGCGGCGATGTCCCCGGCTGGGTCCTGGTCACCCTGATGACGGCAGGACTGGTGCTCGTGCTGTGGGGCGTGGCCCGCGACCGGCTCACCCAGGTGTTCAACGACGCGATCACGAACGTGGTCGGAGCCGGGCACTGAGCTGCGGCGGACGCCGAGGCGACCGGGGTTCCGCGATCGCCGACTTCGCTCTGGTCGGGGCACTGCTCACGGTGCTGTTCGTGGCCGTCGTGCAGTTCGCTGTCGTCCTGCACGTGCACAACACGCTGGTCGACTGTGCCGGGGAGGGCGCACGGTACGGGGCGCTGGCCGACCGGACCCCCGAGGACGGTGCACAGCGGGCCCGGGATCTGATCGCCGCGGACCTCGGCCCGGCCTATGCGCAGGACGTGACCGCGGGCCGCCAGCGGTACGCCGGGATGGACGTCGTCGTGGTGCGGGTAAGGGCGCCCCTCCCGGTCGCGGGGTTGCTCGGTGCCGGCCGCGTCCTCACCGTCGAGGGTCACGCCTACCCGGAGTCCCCGTGAAGCGGCTGAGGGGCGTGGTGGGTCGATCGAGCGTGCCGGGCAAGCGGCTGAGGGCGCCCGGACGGTGCGCGCGTAACGCCGTGACGGGGATCCCCGGCCCGGCCGTGGGGCCCGGCGGCCGGCATGACGACCGGGGCAGCGCCGTCGTCGAGTTCGTCACCCTCGGGGTGTTGTTGCTGGTCCCGGTGGTGTACCTGGTGCTCACCCTCGGGCGGATCCAGGCCGCGGCGTTCGCCACCGACGCGGCGGCCAGGGAGGCGGCCCGGACGTTCACCACGGCGCAGGACGAGGCGACGGGCCGGGTGCGCGCCTTCGCAGCCGTCCGTCTCGGACTGCTCGACCAGGGGTTCGAGACGGATCCGGTCGCCGCGGTACGGATCGTCTGCCGGCAGACTCCCTGCCTGGTCCCGGAGGGGCGGGTGGCCGTCGAGGTGTCGGTGGACGTCGTGCTGCCCGGTGTCCCGGGCATTGTCGACCGGATCGTGCCCACCCATGTGACCGTCCGGTCGACCCAGATCGGGGTCGTCGACGCCTTCCGCTCCCGAGGTGCGCCATGACCGGCGCCGTGGGTGCGGGTCGTGCCGGTGAGCGACGTGAGGGCGTGCTTCGGGGGTGGCGACCGCGGCAGCGGGGCGACCAGGGTCAGGTCACCCTGCTGATCCTCGGCTACACGCTGATCGCCTTCGCCGTGGTGACCGTCGTGGCCGGGGCGTCAGCCGTCCACCTCGGCCGGCACCGCTTGCTGGCGGTCGCCGACGCCGCCGCTCTGGACGCCGCCGATGCCCTGGACCGGCAGGGGTTCTATGGGCACACCGCCTCCGGCCCGGCCGGGACCGGCCCGACGCCGGTGGTGCGGCTCAGCGATGCCTCGGTCCGCGACAGCGTCAGGCGTTACCTCGCCGATGTGGGAGCCGAGCAGCGGTTCCGCAGCCTGGGCGTCACCGACCCGACGGGCAGCCCTGACGGGACCACCGCCGAGGTCACCCTCACGGCGGTGGTCCCGTTGCCGCTGGTCGGTGCGGTGCTCGCGCCGTGGGCGGACGGCGTCCCGATCCGGGTCACCGCCCGCGCCCGGACCGTCCCGCTGCCCTGACCGTCCCGCTGCCCTGACCCCTGCCGTCCGGCCGATGCCGTGGCAGCGGTCAGGGCATCTTGGTGCAGGTGACCGTGACAGATCCCGTCGTGGTGGCGGTCTTGCCCCTGCTGTCGGTCGCGGTGACGGTGAGTGGGTACGAGCCAGCTCTCAGGAAGGGCCCGATCGGCGCCGTGTACGTCTGCCCACCCGCCATCGGTGTCGACATGGTCCCGCCCCCGTTGTTCCACTGCATGATGACGCTGACGATCCCGTTGGTGTCCGACACGTCCACGGAGACCTGGGCCGTCATGGGGTAGGCGCAGGCAGCCGCGGGGACGCGCAACCCGACGTACGGCACCTTGAGGTTGCTGATCATCGGCGCGTTGGCGACCGAGCCGCTCAGCGAGACCTGACCCGACTGGCCGGTGGTGCTCGAGGCCAGGGCCACCATTCCGGTGACCGATCCGTCGGCCATCTTCGGTCGGGTCAGCGTGACGGTCAGCGTGGCGCTCTTTCCCGCTGCGATCGACCCCGTGCCCGGGGTCACCGAGAACCCGTTGCCGGAGGCGGACGCCGTCCAGGTCAGTGACTGGCCGCCCGTGTTCGAGAGGGTCAGCGACCTCGTGGTCACCGCGCCGGGCTCCCCGGACCCGAAGTCCAGCGCGGCGGCGCTGATCTCGAGCATGGCGGCAGGCGCGGTGGCCGTTGTCGTCGTCGTGGTGGTGGTCGACGTCGGGCTCGTGGTCGTGCTGCTGGTGGGGCTGCTGCTGGTCGTCGGGCTCGAGGTCTCGGTCTGCGTGGTCGGGTCCTGCGTCGCGGTCATCGTCGGGTCACCGGTCGCGCCGGTCGCCCCGGTCGCCCCGGTGGTGCCGGCCGTCGAGGTAGACGGGCTGGTGGTGTTGGCGGCCGGGGAGATGATCATCTTCCAGGCGCCGACCCCGATGCCGAGGACCACGGCGAGCAGGATCCCGATCAGGACCAGCCCCCGGCTCGGGCCGCCGCCCGGAGGCGGAGGCGGTGGGAGGCGTGCTCCCCCGTACGGGAGGTGCTCTCCCGGGAGGTGCTCTCCCGCGAACTGCTCTCCCGCGAACTGCTGCGGCACGGAAGGGGGCATCAGCGGTGGCATCGGCGGAAGGAGTTGCGTCGGCCCCTGCCCCTCCGTTGCGGTGGCCAGCCGCCCCGCACCGAACCCGGCTGCCGTGGCAGCGGCCGGCCCCGAGGCGAGGTCCTCGTCGGGTTCGGCGTCACTCACGGTGGCGGAGGGGCCGGCCGGCTGCGGAGCGGGGAAGCCGTCGGCGCGCCAGGACCAACTGTCTGCGCCGGGACCACCGGGGCCGTCGGCATAGCCGCCGATCTCCGGCGACCACTGCCCGGTCGGCACCTGGCCGTGGGTGAGTTGGTCGGACACCAGGTCGAAGGAGGTGAGCACCTCCCGGCGCAGGGCGTCCGGCACCAGGAACACCGGCAGCACGGCCGGGGCCAGCCGGGCATACGAGGCCAACTGCATCCGTCCCCGGGTGCACACCGGGCAGGACTCCACGTGCCGGGTCACCTTCGACCGGATGTCCAGGGTGAACCGGCCATCCCAGGAGGCCAGCAGGGTGTCCAGGCCCGTGCAGTCCCGGCGGCCCTGGCGGGCGATCAGGAGAGCGCCGATGGCCTTCTCCATCCGGTCCCGCATCCGGGACAGCAGCACCGCCGCATGTCCCGCGGTGACCCCGAGTGCATCGGCCAGGTCACCGGCTTCCAGTCCGGCCCGCAGGTGCAACTCCAGCACCTCGCGGTCGCGTTGCTGGAGGGCGCCTGCCGCGGTCCACACCACAGCGGACAGTTCGGACCGGGACAGCTCCGTATGGGGTTCGGGCAGGTCCGCGGCCAGCATCTCGCTCATCGCCGCCACGTCATCGGCGCTCTCCCGGCCCTGGCGACGGTGCCAGTCGGTCGCCTCGTTGCGCAGGATCGCGAACAGCCAGGCGCGCAGCCGGTCCGGCTCGCGCAACCCTTCGATCCGGCGGGCGGCGCGGACGAACGTGTCATGAACGACGTCGGAGGCCGCCGTGCGATCGCGCACCAGGCCCATCGCCACGCCGTACAGCGACGCCGAGTACTTCTCGTAGACGTCCGCGAAAGCTGTCCTGTCGCCGGCTCGCCAGGCCAGGGCCAGCTCGGCGTCCGAGCGGACCGACATGTCCTGCCTCCTGGGGTTCTCGCCTGCCGCTCCACACCTGGACGACGGTCTTGAGGCCCGAGCATGACACCCCAGCGGGAGCAATTGCTGGCCGCCCCTGAGGGGATCGCCGCAGCGTGGCGAGGGTTTGACGGAGTGTGGCGAAACGGAGGTGGGGTCCAACTTGTCCTGATGTGAACCGATCGAGGTGGCCGCGGGGTAACTTGAGCCCGCGTTCAGCGTAAGGAACAAGTGCAACGTGGGTCTGGATAGGTGATGGCCCGCCAGGCCGCCTTGCAGGAGGTATCGCATGCTCGCCCCGCAGCCGACCGCGCAACCCGCGGCTGCCCCGGCCGCACCCCCCGAAGTCCCCGCCCCGCCGCCGGTCGCGCCTCCGAGTGCGCCGTCCCCTCCTCTCCCCTCCGCCCCGCATACCTCGCCCACCCCGGACGCCTCGCCCACCGGGTCCGGCGTCCGGGTTCTGCGGTCAGTCCGGGCGGGAGGCGATGACCTGGCGGTCCTGCCCGCCGCCTACCGGAGTTGGCTCCCGGCGGCCGTTCGGGTCGTGGCCGCACTGCTGATCACCGTCGGGGCGGGCTTCCTGGTGCGTAACCTCCCCGACCCCGGGCCGGGGGTGCGGCATGCCCCGACCGCCCCGGTGACCGCTGTCCATCCCACCCCGACCGACAGCACTGCCGCCGGGGTTCCGTAGTCCGGCTCCGGCGACGGCTCGAAGATCGGGCATGACGCCCAATTGTGGCGAAAGTACTACCGGCGGGTAACACTGGGACGGATGCCGTTCACCGCCGGAGGTGGTCATGTCCCAGACGGATGCGGGCCGGTGGATTCCTGCCGAGAACCCTCCCGGAGTCCCCGTGCCCCCGGCCGCCGAGCCGTCCGCCGTTGAACTGTCCGGAGCAGAGCCACTGACCGGAGCAGAGCCGTCCGCCGAGCCGGGAACCCTCCGGCCCGCGGCCGCTGAGCCGGTCACCGGGGGCGGAGCCACCGTCGGCGCCGGGGGGCAGGTCACCGAGCAGGAGTCCCGGGCCTTCGCCGAGGAGGCCCGGGAGACCGGCTGGGACAAGCCGTCCTTCGCCCGCGAGCTCTACCTCGGACGCCTGCGACTGGACCTCATCCACCCCCACCCGTCCTCGGATCCGGACCAGGCAGCCCGGGGCGAGGCCTTCCTGCGGGATCTGCGCGCCTACTGCGAGGCCCATGCGGACGGGATGCGGATCGAACGCGAGTCCCGGATCCCGGACGAGTTCGTCCAGGGGCTGGCGGACCTGGGGGCGTTCGGGATCAAGATCCCCCGGGAGTACGGCGGGCTCGGACTGCCGGCCGTCTACTACAACCGGGCGCTGGAGTTGATCGGCACCGTGCACGCCAGCGTCGGTGCCCTGGTCAGTGCCCACCAGTCGATCGGTGTGCCGGAACCGTTGAAGCTGTTCGGGTCCGCCGAGCAGAAGCGCCGGTACCTGCCGCGCTGCGCCCGCGGTGCGATCAGTGCGTTCCTGCTCACCGAGCCCGACGTCGGTTCCGACCCGGCCAGGCTGCGGATGAGCGCCGTCCCCGTCGACGGTGGGGCGGCGTACCAGCTCGACGGGGTGAAGCTGTGGACCACCAACGGTGTGGTTGCCGAACTGCTGGTCGTGATGGCCCGGGTGCCGGCGTCGGACGGCAGCCGCGGCGGAGTCACCGCCTTCGTCGTGGAGGCGGACTCGCCGGGGATCATCGTGGAGCAGCGCAACGCCTTCATGGGGCTGCGTGGGATCGAGAACGGGGTAACCCGGTTCCATCAGGTGCGGGTCCCGGCGGAGAACGTCGTCGGTGGCGTCGGGATGGGCCTGAAGATCGCGCTGACCACCCTGAACACCGGCCGGCTGTCCATTCCGGCGCTGTGCACCGCCGCCGCCAAGTACGCGCTCAAGGTGTCCCGCGAGTGGAGCCGGGAGCGGGTGCAGTGGGGGCGACCGGTCGGTGAGCATGA